>JAYWGO010000187.1:0-9974 GCA_043778205.1 Polaromonas sp.
TGAAAGCGAGCATTTTTTGCGCGCTGGCAAGTGGACCAAGTGGAGCTACGACATGTTTGCCGGCAGCGACATTCATGGCAGCACACTGGGCATTTTGGGCATGGGCCGCATCGGCCAAGCCATTGCCAAGCGCGGCGCGCACGGTTTTGGCATGCATGTGATTTACCACAACCGCTCGCAGCTAGACGCGGCCACCGAGGCGGCTGTCAACGCCCGCTACGTAAGCAAACAAGAGCTGTTCAAACAGGCTGACCACATCGTGCTGGTAGTGCCCTACAGCGCAGAGTCGCACCACACCGTGGCCGCAGCCGAGATTGCACTGATGAAGCCTACGGCCACCATTGTCAACATTGGCCGTGGCGGCTTGATCGACGAAGATGCACTGGCTGCAGCATTGGCTGCCCATAAAATTTTAGGCGCAGGCTTAGACGTATTTGAAGGCGAACCCAAGATCAACCCAGCGCTTCTTGCGCTAAAAAACGTCGTCCTCACGCCCCATATCGGCAGCGCCAGCGTACCCACCCGCAAGGCAATGGCTAATTTGGCTGCAGACAACTTGATCGGCTTTTTAGTCCACGGTAAAGCCTTAACGCCGCTGAACAACCCCGCCGCTAAAATTACGCTATGACCACCACCGCACTGCAAGCCTTCTTGACTGTTTTTCTTGCCGTATTTCTAGCCGAGCTAGGCGACAAAACCCAGCTGGCCACCATGCTGTTTGCGTCTGACAGCAGCGCAGCCGTTAGCAAATGGACCATCTTCTTCGCCGCCAGCGCCGCGCTCACGCTGAGCGCAGGCATAGGCGTGGTGGCAGGCAGCTGGCTAGGCACACTGGTGTCACCGCGTACCTTGCAGTTGGTGGCGGGTACAGGTTTTGTGTTGATTGGCGCTTGGACGCTGTACAAGGCTTGGTCTTTGTAACGTTAATACGCTGCAAGCTGCAGGTTAACGTTAGAGACTAGCGCAAGCACGCCTTCGCGCCTGTTCAATGCAAACCAACCTCACTCTAAACCTGCGAACCACCAACGTAGTTATTGGCTTGCCCATCACCTCAGCCGCGCACCGCTGCTTCAATCGTGGCGATGTCGATCTTTTTCATCTCTAGCATCGCGCCCCACGCGCGCTTTGCGACAGCCGCATCGGGGCTGGTAACCGCTTTCGTCAAGGCTGTTGGCGTGATCTGCCACGACAATCCCCATTTGTCTTGGCACCAGCCGCAGTTGCTCTCGTGGCCGCCATTGTCGACAATCGCGTTCCAGTAGCGGTCTGTCTCCATTTGGTCCGCGGTGGCCACTTGGAAAGAGAACGCCCAGTTGTGCTTGACCGCAGGCCCGCCGTTGAGCCCCAGGCACGCCACACCCATCACGGTAAATTCAACAGTCAACACATCGCCCTTCTTCCCCGCCGGATAGTCCCCCGGCGCGCGGCGTACCGCGCCCACGATGGAGTCGGGAAAGGTCTGCGCATAAAACCGCGCCGCGTCCTCGGCATCGCCGTCGTACCAGAGGCAAATCGTGTTCTTCGCTGGGTTGGTCATGTCAGTTCTCCATTGAAATGGGCCATGCGGCACCTTTGCCAGCGTTGCTTTCTGCGCTGCTTAAAGTATGGGCGTCAATTTAGTTGAATTCTAGCGAAATGCTAGTATTGCAAATCCTCAGTCACCAACCCCAGTCAGCAGGGCATCGCGTTGACTGCCTGTCCATATACATGGCAGCGCCGCTACGTCTGGTTGCTTATGTGTCTTGAGATTAGTGTCACAGTAGGCCCCACTCGTGTTCGATTCTCGCAACCTCATACATCAGAGTGCGACGATCTGGCGAATTGATTGCTTCTCCCATAACCACGATTAAGTGATTAGCGGGACGCTCAATGCTCGTCCGAGCTTCTTCCGACAGAAGAGCACGCAGCACGCCGTAGGAAGGATCATTGAGTACGATGTTACGCTCAAACGCTGAGGCAGTTAAGAGTTCGCGCCAACCATCGACCAAGGTGGTACGGCGATCTATCCTCTTGCGGCGCTTCTCAATTCCCCACTGCGCCCACGGTGCAAATAGCGATCCTATAACGCCCGTCATCAGACCGACGACTCCCGCGATGACAGCCGTTATTAATGCGTCAGACATGTATTTATCCAGTTATAGAAATTCCATGAAACCCGGAATCGCTCCCAAGAAAGTCCGTTCGTCTCAGACCAAATGCGGAACAGTAATCATCCCATGCAGCTATAGCCGAGGCACTGAAAAACTACCTGCATTGGGTAAAGTTTATTAATCGCTGGCATTGCTTGAAAACTTGATTCTGGTCTGCAAACCTGGCCTGTTCGGACGCGTTTCGCGTCTAGCGATTGATAGCAGAAGTAAGTTGCACTTCAACCACCGCGTTTTCGGTGACTTCAACCTGCTTGCGCAGTACGGCACCAGTATCCGCAAGTTTGCATCCAAACATTCCGCAACTAGAGTACTGCCAGAAAAGCTGCGTTTCAATGAAGTACTTTCCAGCGGGTACTTTTGTAAAGGCAAACTTTCCGTCAACATCCGCTACGGCGATTCGAGTGTGACCCCATGCCTTTGCGATAGTCTCGCTGTCAGTGCCACTGAAGCCTAGCCAATCGAATGTTGGATACCAATCGTCTGATGCCTTCATGCGAGCGGTCAAAAACGAAGTTTCTGGTATCAAGAAGACTTGGCGCGCTGCGCCCCTCTTTATATCGCCGCCTTTGGTGACCAAGAACGCACTGCCACTAACTTTGGCAGTTCCTGGGGCTGCAAATGACCGATACTCGGCCTCGTCAAGTGGCGGCAAAATAATCGGCGCACGCGATGCACACCCGAATACGGCTACAGACGCGAACAAGCAAAGCAGTACTGAAAATTTCATATGGTTTCTTAAGTTAAAAAATAATTGTAGTCGCCGTAGCCTGTTTAAAATGGGATCAAAGCAAATTTTCGCACTTGCTGTTGAGTCGCCTGGAAGACTGTGTCCTGAAATTTGATCTGACCCCATTTTGCTTGGCCGCACTTTTGCTCCCCCCGCTTCTGCGCTGCTGAGCCCGGCGTTAGACTATAGCCATGGACATTTCGATCTCGCTTTTCTTGGGTATTGTCAACACGCTGCTGCTGGTGTGGCTTTTAATCGGTCAATTCCTGCTAAAGTCCAATAAAAATATGCGGGAGCAGCTCCTGAAAGAGGAGCAAAACTCACGCCACACTGACATCAAAACCACACTGCTTAACACCAACGAGCGGCTGGAGCGGGAGCTGCGGCGGGAGATTTCTGAGTCAGCGCGGGGCGACCGGGCTGAGCAGGCGCAGTCGCTCACCGCCATTCAAACCCATTTGACGCAGAGTTTGGCTACTTTCCAAAGCAACCTAGCCCAGCAGTTGCAGCAGATTACCGACAGCAACGCGCTGCGCATGCGCGAGGTGCGCGACACGCTGGACGTGCAGCTGGCGCAGCTGCAAAAGACCAATACCGCCAAGCTCGACGAGATGCGCCAGACGGTGGACGAAAAGCTGCAGTCCACCCTGCAAACCCGCCTGGGCGAGAGCTTTAAACAAGTGGCCGACCGGCTGGAGCAGGTGCACAAAGGCCTGGGTGAGATGCAGACGCTGGCCCAGGGTGTGGGCGACCTTAAGCACCTCCTGACGAATGTAAAAACACGCGGTATTTTTGGCGAGGCGCAGCTAGGCGCACTGCTAGAGCAAATCTTCTCGCCCGAGCAATACGCTGCGCAAATAGCTACCATTCCGGGCAGCAAAAATATGGTGGACTACGCCGTGCGCCTGCCAGGCAAGAGTGACGACGGTGTGCCGCTGTGGCTGCCGATTGATGCGAAGTTTCCTAACGAAGACTACGAGCGCCTGCTAGACGCGCAAGAGCGCGCCGACGTGCTGGGCGTAGAGGTGGCGGGCAAGGCGCTAGAGCAGCGTATACGGCTAGAGGCCAAGTCGATGACCGAGAAGTACATTCAACCGCCGTACACCACCGACTTTGCCATTTTGTTTTTACCGTCCGAAGGCCTGTATGCCGAGGTGCTGCGCCGCCCAGGCCTGATGGACACCCTGCAGCGCGACTACCGCGTGACTTTGGCGGGGCCCACCACCTTGCTGGCCATGCTCAACTCGCTGCAAATGGGCTTTCGCACGCTGGCGCTAGAGCAGCGCAGCAGCGAGGTGTGGCAGGTGCTGGGCGCGGTCAAAACCGAGTTTGGCAAGTTTGGCGATGTGCTTACCCGCATTCGCGCGCAAACACAAACCGTGCTCACCACGCTAGACCAAGCGCAGACCCGCACCAATGTGATGAACCGGGCGCTTAAAAAAGTAGAGGCTTTGCCAGAAGCCCAGACGCAAAACCTGCTGCCGCTAGACAAAGAGGGCGAGGATGGTTAACCCGCTGCCCGAACAGTTGGGCTGGTAGCCTCAATTGAACAACTCCCTGTCTCGCCCGTTGGTGCACCTCATCATTGGCCAGGTGTGCCTGCACGGCGCTATGGCGGGCATGCGCATGGCTGCGCCGCTGTGGGCGCTTCGCGAGGGCTTTAGCGCAGCAGCGGTGGGCGTGCTGCTGGCGCTGTTTGCGCTCACGCAGGTGTTTTTGGCCATTCCAGCGGGGCGCTATGCCGATGCGCATGGGCTGAAAAAACCAGTGGGCATGGCCATTATGTTGGCCACCAGTGGCTTGCTGCTGGCCACCGCGTTGCCGCACTTTGCCACACTGTGCGTAGCGGCGCTGTGCAGCGGTGGCGCTACCGGTATTGCGGTCATTGCGCTGCAGCGCCACGTGGGCCGCGCGGCAGACAGCCCACTGCAGCTTAAGCAAGTGTTCAGTTGGTTGTCTATTGGCCCAGCGGCATCGAACTTTTTAGGGCCTTTTATGGCCGGGTTGCTGATTGACTTTATGAGCTTTCGCGCGGCGTTTTTATTTTTGGCTTTGCTGCCACTGGCCACCTGGTTTTGGGTGCGCAATACCCAAGAGCTGCCACCCATCACGCCTACAACCCAAGAAAAAAAGCAGTTTTGGGACTTGCTGCGCGAGCCGTTGATGCGCCGCTTGATGATTGTCAACTGGCTGCTGTCGTCGTGTTGGGACGTGCACACCTTTGTAGTGCCGCTCTTGGGCCACGAACGGGCCTACAGCGCCAGCGTAATTGGGACTATCTTGGGCGCGTTTGCCATAGCGGCTGCTGCAGTGCGCTTGCTGTTGCCGGTGCTGGCCCACAGCCTGCGCGAATGGGCCGTGATTACCGTGGCCATGGTGATGACTGCCATGCTGTTTGCTGTGTACCCGCTGATGCCTACGCCGCTGTCGATGGGGGTGTGCTCGGTTTTCTTGGGTTTTACACTGGGCTGCGTGCAACCCATGATCATGAGCACCCTGCACCAAATTACGCCCGAAGAGCGCCACGGTGAGGCGCTGGGCTTGCGGCTTATGGCCATTAACGGCTCTAGTGTGCTTATGCCCTTGCTGTTTGGCGCTGCGGGCGCCGCCATTGGTGTGGCCGGGTTGTTTTGGGTGACAGGCGCATGTGTGGGCGCGGGTGCCCGCTTGGCCAGTAAGTTAAAGCTAGGTTAAGCTAAAAAGTGGCTGCTGCGCTGTATTTGGTGTGGCAATGGCGCATACTGCTGGTTTAAGCCCTATCCGAAGGATTAGCCATGACCTTATGCCCTATTGCCGTTGTTGTCGGTTGCCAAAAATGCCCCGCTTTTAAAGTGTGCCCGCTTAAAACCTCTTTGGGTGATATGCCCAAAGCTGCTGCAAGCCCGCCTGCTGCAAGCAAGGCAGGCACTGCTAGGCCTGCAGCGAGAAGTAAAAAGAAATAGCAAGGGCTGGCCCCGCGTTGGTTGGGCCTGCGCTTACCGAAGGCTTGTAGTGCCCGCGTTTAAACTTGTAGCGCTCTCGCTTAAATACGCAGCGCTCTCGCTGCGGCCAAGCCGCTGCGCACGGCGCCTTCTAGCGTAGCGGGGTAGGGCCCGTCCACATAGTCGCCGCAGGCCAGTACACCCGGTGCAATGTGCATGCTGGGCCGCTGCAGGCCGGGGGTGCAGGCAAAGGTGGCGCGTTTTTCTACGATAGTTTTTACCGGCTGCAGGTCTGCCAAGGCCAGCTGGGCGCGGCCTTGTGCGATCACCAGCTGCTCTAGGCTGGCTGCGTCGCCCTGGCTTGCGCTCACCACAAAGGCCAGTAAGCCTTGGTGGCCGCTGAGCGTACCACGGTCAAAAACAAACTGCGCAGGCTGTTGCGCTGCGCTGGGCAGTGCCATCACCGGCGTTGCCAACCGGGCCTGCTGGCTGTAGGCGTACACCGTGGTGATGGCGGTGTATTGCAGGGCGGCAGCTGTGTTGGCCCAAGCAGCGATGCGTGCTGCGGCCTGGCTGGCTGTTGCCGATGCACCTGTCGATGCCGTGGCTGCCTCGGCACTGCCGCCCAGTGGTTGTAGCGTGCGCACCAAGCGCGCAGCCTCTGCAGGCGGCGTGGCCAACACAATGGCATCGTAAGGGGGTATTTTTTGTGCCTTTTGAGCCTCTGGCCCAAGAAAATGCTGCACAGGCAGCTCACTTTTTAATAGTAAGCTCAGGTCAGTAACGCGCTCGCCTAGCCGTACCATCACACCGCGTTCGGCCAGCCAGCGCTGCGCTGGCGCTGGCAGCAGTGCCGTCAGGTCGGTGCGCGGCAGCAGCATGTTCGAGCCCGCTACCTGCCCCGTGCTGGGCGCAAACAGGGCATCGCGCATCACCCGTAGGTACACGCTGGCGCTGGCTTCTTGGGCCGAGATGTTCAGGGCCGACACCACCAGCGGCTCAATCATTTGCTGCATCACGCGCGGCGATATGCCTTGGCACAATTGCGCCACGGTATAGTGCGCCGGGCAGGTAAAGCAGCTGCGCCGCCAAGCGCCTGCAGCGCGCAGCAAAGAGAGTTTGTCGCCCAGCGTCCAGCCTTTGGCTTTCAGTATGCCGGCTGCTACGTCCACGCCTGCAAACCAAGGCCTGCGCCAGTCGGGCAAGGCCAGGCCACTGCCATCAGGGTAGAGCAGGGTCAGCGGCAGGCGCAGCAGCAAAGCGGCAGTATCAATACCTATCTCGCGCATCAGTTGCAAGGTGGCGCTGTACGCGCCGATCAAAATATGCTGGCCGTTATCTAGGGTGGCGACTGAGCCATCTGGCAAAGTGATGTCTACCGCTCTGGCGCGGCCACCCAGCGTGCGCGTGGCCTCTGCCACGACGACTTGATGACCTAGCCGCGTGGCCTCAACGGCTGCTGCCCAGCCTGCCCAGCCTGCGCCTATTATGAGTACCCGCATAGGGTCAGGTCTCCCATTTCCCAAAATTATCTTTCGTAGTCAGCCACAATGCGGCTGACGGTGGAGGTGGACACCTTAAACGCAATAGCAATAGCCGTTTGGCTATGGCCACCTTGGTAAAAAGCATTCGCTATGTTTTGGTTGCGCTGCTCTTTATTGTTCACCGGAAGTTTCGCATAGATTTGCAAGTCGCTGTCTTTGGCGGGTGCGCTGGCGTGAATGCGACTGACCTGTGCCACACGCTTGGGTGCCGTGGAAGACGTGTTGTCGATCCCTGCATGGCTTTGCATGCGCGCGATAAACGCATCGTCCCCCAAATAGATTTGCTGCTGTAGCACCATATCCCACAGGGCCACGCCGTGGCCTTGGGCTACAAATTCGGCATACTGGGCCGCGCTCTTGCCCGGTGCCAGCTGGGCGTATAGCGGCTTCGCGTCCAGCCAGGGTGCGCAGGATGCCATGCCCGCCAACGCGCGGTAGCTGCTCCAGGCATATGCATCAGGCCGCTTGACCATGTTGGCGCGCACGGGGTTAAGGTCTACATAGCGGCACACCTGTAGCAAATAGCTGTCGCTATCCACCAAAATAGCCTTAAAACGCCCCTGAAACAAATGCCCCGTGAGCCCATGGCGACGGTTAAACGTTTGCGTATACACCCCGTTAATCTGCCGCATCAGCCGCGACAAATTAGCCTCCCGCGTGTGCAGCACTAGGTGGTAGTGGTTGCCCATCAGGCAGTAGCCCCAGGCCTGCGCATCAAAACGCTGCAAGGCTTGGCCCAGTACCTCCAAAAACATGGCTCTGTCGATGTCGTCCTTGGCAATAGGCTCACGCCTATCCCCCCGCGAAGTAACGTGGTACACCGCGCCGGGGTATTCAATTCTTAAAGGCCTGACCATGTTTGTCAGTTTACATTATTTTGGGAAATGGGAGACCTGACCCAACACTGTTCACTTAGATGAAAATGTCGTATGATTCTGCTACACAAACAGGAGCAACGATATGTCACAAGGCAAGACACTGGGCACCTCTGGGGCGCGCTTAGCTGATTACTTAAGCGCCAGTTTGCTCGCCCGCGTATTTCCCACCAGCGAAGTCCACGCAGTACTCGACCAGGCAGGGGTCAATAGCCAGCGGGTACGCGCCTTTCCCGCCGTGGCCGGGGTGTACTACTGTATGGGCTTGAGTCTGTATCCCGAACAAGCTTACGAGTCCGTCTTTGCCGCCGTAGCCGAAGGCTTAGCCTGGAGCGCCGGGGCGGCAGCCCCCGCACCCGTGGCCAAATCAGCCATTAGCAAGCTGCGCAACAAACTGGGATATGCACCGCTTCAAGCCCTTGTGCAGCGCTGTTGCAAGCCCTTGGCCGACCCGCTGCGCCATCCCCAAGGTTTCTTCGCCGGGCGGCGCATTGTGGCCATGGACGGCAGCAAGTTCGAGGTACCCGACGAAGCGCACAATAAAGTAGCCTTTGGCTATCCCGGTAGCCGCACTGGCCATTCGGGCTATCCCCAGGCGCAAAGCGCGGTACTGGTTGAGTGCGCCACCCACGCTATTCTTGCGGCCAACATTGGCGCCTACCGCGTGGCCGAGTGGGAAATCTGCCAACCGCTACTTCAAAGCTTGGGGCCTGGCATGCTGTGCCTGGCCGACCGCGGCTTTAATGGCTTTGAACACTGGCAGGCCGGGTGCGCTACTGGGGCCGATTTACTGTGGCGCTGCGCCAAGAATCGACAACTGCCGGTGCATAAGGAGCTCTCTGATGGCTCCTACCTGAGCGCGCTGCCCGCCACACAGCGCAACCCGGCAGGGGTTTCCAAAACCATCAAGGATGCGGCACAGGGTGTGGTGCTTCGGGTGATTGAATACAGCCTTCCCGGCAGCGAAGAGCGCTATCGGCTGATCACCAGTTTGCTGGACGAGCGCGAGGCACCGGCGCTGCAGCTGGCCGCTTTGTACCACCAGCGCTGGCAGGTGGAGGCGGTGTTTGATGAGCTCAAGACGCATCTGCGCCAGCAGCGCAGAACTTTGCGCAGTAAAACCCCTGACCTGGTGCGCCAGGAGTTCTACGGCTGGGTGCTGGCCCATTACGCGGTGCGCTGGCTGATGCACGAGGTGGCCAGCCAGGCGCAATTGGGACACGAGACTTTGTCGTTTACGGCGCACGTGAACTTGCTCAAACGCGCACAGCCCCGCAGCGGGGCCTTTCCCCCCAGAGCGGCCCAGAAAACGCCAGCGCTGGTGGAATGAGCTGCTCAGGGCTGGGGCCAAGCTCAAAGCGGTGCGAACGCTTCATAAGCAGCGTGTGCGGATGGTCAAGCGCAGAAATTCACCTTATCCATCGTTTGATCACAGTCGTTCGCGCAACGTACCTGTCGATTCAACGCCAACACTGTTGTCACCAATGCCGCTGGGGCATAGGCAGGAATGGCGATATCTGGATTCAACTTAAGTGAACAGTGTTGAGACCTGACCCTGAAATCCTCTGAAATCCTCTGAAATCCTGAAATCTCTAAATCTCTAAATCTCTAAATCTCTAATTGGGGTATTCAATTCTTAAAGGCCTAACCATGTTTATCAGTTTACATTATTTTGGGAAATGGGAGACCTGACCCAACACTGTTCACTTAAGTTGAATCCAGATATCGCCATTCCTGCCTATGCCCCAGCGGCATTG
>JAYWGO010000188.1:0-3724 GCA_043778205.1 Polaromonas sp.
GGACAAGTAGCGAGTCACGTGGCGGGCAGCAGCGTCAGTCAGCGTTACAGACATATTGGCGTTACAGATTGGCTTGGTTTGAGGCGCCGTTCGCCCTGACCTTGTCGACAGGCCTAATCAAGTAGGACTAGGAAAGGCATCGACAGACTCAGTCCGAACGGAAAATTCTTACTGTGCGGCGACCGCTCCAGCAACCGTTGCGTGGCGCGACTTGTAGTCGCTCACAGCAGCTTTAATGGCGTCTTCAGCCAAAATTGAACAATGAATCTTAACGGGTGGCAGTGCCAGTTCGTGCGCTATTTCGCTGTTTTTGATGCTGGCTGCTTCGTCAAGGGTCTTGCCCTTGACCCACTCAGTTACTAGCGAGCTTGACGCAATTGCCGAGCCGCAACCGTAGGTTTTAAAGCGCGCGTCTTCGATCACCCCAGTCACTGGATTGACCTTGATTTGCAGCTTCATCACGTCGCCACAGGCAGGCGCACCCACCATGCCGGTACCTACGGTGTCGTCGCCTTTTTCAAAGCTGCCCACGTTGCGGGGGTTTTCGTAGTGGTCTACCACTTTGTCTGAATATGCCATGGTAATTCTCCTAATGTGCTGTCCATTGGATGGACGAAATATCAATGCCATCTTGGTACATGTCCCACAGCGGGCTCATGTCGCGCAGTTTGGCTACGTTTTCTTTGATCGTAGAAATCGCAAAGTCAATTTCAGCTTCGGTGGTCCAGCGGCCAATGGTCATGCGCAGGCTGCTGTGGGCTAGCTCGTCGCTGCGGCCCAGGGCGCGCAATACGTAGCTGGGCTCTAGCGATGCAGAGGTACAGGCCGAGCCCGAAGACACGGCCAAACCTTTGATTCCCATCATCAGGCTTTCGCCTTCTACATAGTTAAAGCTCATGTTGATGTTGTGCGGCACGCGTTGGGTTTCGTGGCCGTTGATAAACACTTGTTCTATGCCGCGCAGGCCGTCCATCAAGCGTTGTTGCAAAGCAGCGATCTTTTTATTCTCTTCATGCATTTCTTCTTTGGCAATGCGGTAGGCCTCGCCCATGCCTACGCACTGGTGCGTGGGCAATGTACCCGAACGCATACCGCGTTCATGGCCACCACCGTGCATTTGGGCTTCCAGGCGAATGCGCGGTTTGCGCCGCACATACAGCGCGCCAATGCCTTTGGGGCCATAGGTTTTGTGGCTGGTCAGGCTCATCAGATCAATCGGCATTTTAGAAATATCAAATTCCACGCGGCCTGTGGCTTGCGCTGCGTCTACGTGGAAAATAACGCCTTTTTCGCGGCAAGCAGTGCCTAGGGCCATCATGTCTTGGACAACGCCAATCTCGTTGTTCACGTACATCACGCTGGCCAAAATGGTGTCGGGGCGGATGGCGGCCTTGAAAGCATCCAGGTTAACCAAACCATCAGGCTGTACATCAAGGTAAGTGACTTCAAAACCTTGGCGCTCTAGTTCGCGCATGGTGTCCAGCACGGCTTTGTGCTCGGTTTTTACGGTAATCAAATGCTTGCCTTTGGTTTTGTAAAAACCAGCGGCACCTTTGATGGCCAGGTTATTTGACTCGGTGGCACCCGATGTCCAGACAATCTCGCGCGGGTCTGCGCCGATGAGTGCTGCAATATGGTCGCGTGCTTTTTCTACAGCCGCTTCGGCCTCCCAGCCCCACGCATGGCTGCGTGATGCGGGGTTGCCAAAGTGCTCGCGCAACCATGGAATCATGGCATCTACCACGCGTGGGTCGCACGGGTTGGTAGAGCTGTAGTCCATGTAAATGGGAAAGTGGGGGGTAGCGTCCATGGCTAGTTACTTTTTGACTGGCTAAGGTTAAATAAAAAAGGGCTGTGCCCACACTATTTGGCGAACACATTCCCCAGTGCGAACACAGAGTTGGGCGCGTTAATGCGGATGGGCTTGGCAATGGGCATTGGCGCAATGGCCTTTTTAATCATCGGCTTGGATTCAACCTCCAGGCCTTTGGCCAACTGCTCGTCCACCATATTTTGCAGGTTTACGGAGTCTAAAAACTCCACCATACGGGTGTTCAGCGATGCCCACAGCTCGTGTGTCATGCAGCGGCCGGCTTGGTTGGCGTTGCAATTTTCTTTGCCGCCGCACTGGGTGGCGTCTATTGGCTCGTCTACCGAAACAATGATGTCAGCAATGGTAATGTCGGCTGCTTTACGCCCTAGGGTATAGCCGCCGCCCGGACCACGGGTGGACTCCACCAGCTCGTGTCGGCGCAGCTTGCCAAACAATTGTTCTAGGTACGACAGCGAAATTTGCTGGCGCTGGCTGATGGCAGCCAAAGTGACAGGACCAGAATTTTGGCGCAAGGCCAAATCTATCATGGCGGTGACCGCAAAACGGCCTTTAGTAGTGAGACGCATCGCAAGCTCCTTGTGCTTACAGTTATTGATTGCTTCCGTGCTTTTGGCGCGGTGGCTCGATCTCCACCCATCTTGGCAAATTTGCCATTTGTTGTATTTAAAGGTTCTTATGATGAACTGACAGCTCCAACAGCCATTTAGTTCCCGACAATTACCGTCAAGTATAGCGCAATACTGAGCAGTCTGCTCGGGTATTCTAGGCTTTACCCTAAGTGTTTACTTTATTTAGGGCCGAAACTGCGTTCCAGGGTGCAAACCAGACCTGTGCAGGCAGCTTCCGTCAAATCCAGCACGTGGTCAAAGCCTGCTGCACCGCCGCTGTAGGGGTCGGGCACCACGGGGCCGAGGCTTAAAACGGGAGGGGCAAACTCCATCAGCAGCTTGAGCTTGCCTGCGTGCTGGGGCGGGCAGTCTACCTGCAAGAGGGCCAAATTGTCCCAGTCCATGGCCAAAATCAAGTCAAAGTCGGCATAGTCGTCCTGCTGCACTTGGCGCGCTTTGAGCTGGGACAGGTCGTAGCCTCGGCGCAGTGCGTGTTGCTGGCTGCGCGCGTCGGGTGGGCTACCGGGGTGGTAGTTGTGCGTGCCTGCCGACTCAACCACCACCTGCTTGGCCAGCCCGGCCTGGGCTACTTTGGCGCGCAGCACCGCCTCGGCCGTAGGGCTGCGGCAAATATTGCCCATGCACACCATCAAAATTTGCACGACAGGTTCAGAGTTGGACATGGTAGTTGCTATAGATACATGAGCTGCCTGTGCAGCATTTACTTGGGTTACAGGGCTGTTTGGTTTATATTTTAAGGTACTTTGCGGTGCTTTTATGCTTTTTACTTGCTGGGGTTTAGCAGCCCGTGGCAATGCTTTTGTATCTGTTTGGGTATGGATTCTTTAACAGCCCGTGGCAATGCTTGTGTGCCCTGTTCGGCTTGGTCGGGCGACGGGACATCTTATTTGCAAACTTCCGCGAATCACGCGCAGGCAACCGAAGTATTTGCCCGTTTGGTAGTACGACGCGCCTTCGCTCCAGTTTGCAAATAAGACGCTCCCATCGCTTCTCCCTGGCAAATGGGTTTGAAGGCACGTGAGGTAGATGCATGTGACGGTAAGCGGCAGTACAGTAACCCAAAGCGGGGACATGCAGGCCGACGTTTGTAGCTGCAGTTGAAACCGTGGCCCTCTTTGCATTAAATGCCCCCAAACAAAACCGGCAAAGCGTCGATTGAGCGTGGCCTTGATGAAAATCTGGAAAAAGGCGCGCGGTGCAAAAGCTAGCCTAGCGCGCCCTGATTTCGCGCGTGTTTTTGGAAGATTTTGCAGCAAGGCCA
>JAYWGO010000189.1:0-9929 GCA_043778205.1 Polaromonas sp.
TTTTTGTCTTGTACGGGATCAGGTCGGCGGTGCTACTTCAGCTTCGCGGCTGTCCCCCGTGTTGGCCTAGGGCCAACGACTCCTCCTTGATGCCGCTACGCTGAAGTAGCACCGCCAACCTGATCACAGAGACGTGGTGGCGATCCACTGCTAGCACTCCAAGCCATCCTTATACGCAGCTCTGGCGCTTGGTCTGCACAGCGCAGCGACATCAAGGAGGAGGCCGAAGGCCGGGGGACAGTCGCGCAGCTGTGCACACCAAGCGCCAGAGCGAGCGCAGCACAAAAGTGAAGCCAGCTGCCGCACGGCAGAACACAAGCAATTGAGACTAACGCCCCCTGCGAACCAGCAACACCAACAGTACCAGGCCCATCGCCACAAAGGCCACAAACGACCAGTTGGCTATCGAACCGCCTAGCAAAGTCCAGTCGACTTTAGTGCAATCGCCACCGCCTTTAAAAATCATGGGAATGGCGCGCTTGAGCGGAAAAGTCTCTACCATGCCGTAAAAGTCACGACCGCAGGACAAGACTTCTGGTGGGTACCACTGCAAAAAGCTTTGCCGCGCGGCCACAAAAGCGCCGCCCCCAGCAAACAGCAGCCCCAGCGCGGCAAACACCTTTTGCACCGTGCTGGACACTTGCTTTTTAGAAGACTTTAGGCCTATGGCCCAAGCAAATGTTGCACAGACAGCTACTAAAATAAGAGCGTAGCGCTGCACAATGCACATTGGGCAAGGCTCTAAGCCCACCACATGCTGGAGGTACATGCCAAAGCCCAGCATACCTGCGCTGGCCAGTGCAATCCATCCAGCGCCACGCGCCAGTGAGAGGTTTTTAACGTAATTTAGCATCGGGTTTTTTGTTAAGAGACAATAGCGCTATTGGACACGCAAAAGAGCCGCTGGTTCACTGGCCAAACCAGAAAAACCCAACGGCACTGCTGCTACTGATTTTTTTCACAATTTAGACGACTGGACACTCCACATGGCACGCATGGTTAACTGTATCAAACTGGGCAAAGAAGCTGAAGGCATGGACTTTCCGCCCTACCCTGGTGAGCTGGGCAAAAAGCTGTGGCAACAGGTGAGCAAAGAGGCCTGGGCGGCCTGGATGAAGCAGCAAACCATGCTGGTAAACGAAAACCGCCTGAACCTGGCCGACCAGCGCGCCCGCCAGTACCTGGCCCGCCAAATGGAGGCACACTTTTTTGGTGCGGGGGCTGATGCGGTGCAAGGCTACGTACCGCCTGCAGCTTAAAACTTGCCAACCAGGCTTGGCACCAAGAAGCCAACACAATACCCCTACAGGGCGCTGCTTTGGCTTAGGTTGAGCTGCTTTCACTGGCAGCAGCCTCTATCAGCTTTTGCAGCGCCCATTTATCCATAAAATAGCTTGGTAGCCCATGTATTTACTGCTCAAACAGTTATGAAAAAATAGCGTTTTATAGCTACATATGAGCATCTTCAAAAATTATGTCACCACTCAGATTGCGGATTTTTTAAATGCAATCGGTATACCTACACGACCAGGCGTGGTGACTGAAAAGTCGTTCTTGCCCGGCATCGCCGTCACGCCCCAAGGTTTGCAAATAGACGAGGCCACCCTGCTCTACCCGGGCGACCTGCTGCACGAGGCGGGCCATTTGGCCGTCGCCGCGCCCGCCACCCGCTTTACCCTGCATAACCACTTGGGGGATGACCCTGCCGAAGAGATGATGGCCATTGCATGGTCCTATGCCGCAGTAGTGCATCTGGGCATCGACCCCACCATCGTGTTCCACCCCCAAGGCTACAAAGGCGCAGCCGCTAGCATTTTGGATAATTTTCAAGCCGGCCGCTACTTTGGCGTACCCATGTTGCAGTACCACGGCATGTGCGCAGACACCCAGCGCGCCGCAGCCACCGGCGTGCCAGCCTACCCATGCATGCACCACTGGCTGCGCCAGTTAGATGGCCAGCCCTAAATAGGCCGCCAGTTGCGCGGCGCAGACATGCAAGGGGTACTCGCCGCAGGCCAGCCGCAGCTCTGGCTGCAGCGGTGCTTCATAGTCGCTGCCAATGCCCGTCATGTCGGTAATGCGCTGCTGGCGCGCTTTGGCGTATAAGCCCTTGGTATCGCGCTGCTCGCACACGGCCAGGGGCGTGTCCACAAACACTTCTACAAACTCACCCGGCGCAAACAGTGCCCGCGCGGCCGCCCGGTCTGCGCGGTAGGGGGATATCAGCGCCACCACGGCCGTCACCCCAGCGTCTACCATCAGGCGCGCCACATGCGCGGTGCGGCGCACGCTTTGGGCCCGGTCTGCGGGGCTAAAGCCTAAGTCGCTGTTCAAGCCACGGCGCAGGGCATCACCGTCCAGCAGGCAGTAGCGCAGCCCCTGCGCGGCCAGTTGCGTGGTCAGCACCTGGGCCAGGCTGGACTTTCCTGCACCAGACAGGCCGGTAAGCCAAATGCAGCGAGCGGACGTTTGCGGGGCGGCATCGTTCAACACCGTTCAATGCCCCAAGCCGGGTGCTGGCTTCAGCCGCAGGGCTTCTAGCTGGGCGTAGCACGCCGCCAGCGCGTCACTGCCGGGCCCGCTCACAGCAGGCAGCGTCGCTTTAGGGTCACCCACAAACTGCGCACCGCCATGCTTGGCGTGAAACTGCGAGCGCTTTTGCACCGCTGCCAATTCGTCCGCGCTGCACGCCATGCCCATGGCAGGCATCAGCTCGGTCCACACCGCCGCTGGCAGCTGGCTGTAGTTAAGCCAGTGCACGCCGTTCGCCGCAGCCAAATCCAAAGCCTGCCGGTAAATCGCACCCAACACCTGCACCGCATAGCCGTCCAAGTCGCCCGCGTGCTGCATCTGCCCGGTCAACTGCAAAGGCCCCAGGGGCAGCAGGCCCGGCACCATCTGTAGGCCCCTTTGGCGGCGATGCGAATCAAGCACCTGCTGGGGTTCGCGGTACAGGAAGAACAGCGGCACATCCGGGTACACCTGGCGCACCCAAGCCATCCAGGGCGCATGCCAGCAGTCCAGCTTGATGATCAAATGCGTCTCGCTAGCCCTGCGGGCCTGCCCCAAGGCCGCGAGCAGTTGCCTAAAAATGACTGGTGCGTCCATGCACTGCGGCCGCGCATTCAGGACCCTGAAAAATGCATCCAGCACCGGCGGCTCCGGCAGCGCCACGCAGCTAGGCAGTTGCGAGAGCATTTGCGTCAGCAAGGTAGAGCCGCAGCGCGAGACATGAAACACAAACGCGCCAGGCTGCAAGCAGCGCAGCCCTGCGCCCTGCCCCGCGTCAAACTGTGCCAGCGCCGCCAGGGGCGTGTAGCACACCCTTCGATCTTCTGTAGCCAGCGTAGAAAAATTGTCTTGAAAGAAAGCCGCGTCCAGCAGCCGTTCGCCCAAATAGCGCCAAGCCAGCACAGGCTCAGCGCCGCTAGCATCCAGCGCCACCGGGTACCAGCCTGCCAGCGACATACCTTCTGTATAAGGCACCACCTCAGCGCGCAGCAATGCCTGCTCATGCGGTAGCGGGCTCAACACTTGCGTGGGGGCTACGGGGTTCATACGCGCTGCGCAGCTATGGCCTGCAGACGCTGCGCATGCGCCACACCCGCCGGATGCCCCCCGGCCAGCAAAGCTGCGATCACTGCCTGCACATTGACATCGTCAATCGACGCGTCGCCATACACTGGCGCAGGCCGCAAGCGCCCGCCCGCCTGCACAAAAAGCTGCTCCAGCCAAGGGTTGGTAATGCAGTCCAGCATCAAGTGCACCCGCCTGAACGCACTGCCATTGGTCACCGCATGGGTGCAACTGGCATTCAAATACCACAGATCGCCGGCTGAGAAATGCACCTCCTGCCCATCGATGCAAAACAGCACCTCAGGCGTGGTTTGAATCGGCACATGCAGCCGCGTAATGCCGTCCTCCAGCGAGGTCTGCTTGTCGCGGTGCGGCAAAATCTGCGCTCCTGGCTCCAGCGCCATCAGCCGCACCGAGGTAATCGTGCACGGCAGCTGCGCCAGCACTTCCTGAAAATAGGGGCAGCGCGCCAAAATCGCCGTGTCTTGGTATTCCAAACCATCGATCGGCATCACATGGTCCAGCCGCCCCTGCACCGAGCGCAGCGCCAGGCAACTCCAGCCCTCGTCATAGGCAGCGGTGTTGAAATGCGCCACCCAGGCAAATTCATCCGCAGCGCGCAAATCGTCTTGCAAGCGCTGCACGTCAAAACGCAAAGGCAGCTTTAAATACCCGCTGCCTTGGGGGATTGTTGGTGGGTTTGTTTGGGTTGGGTGGGTCATTGCGTGAAAGATTCTAACGTCCACCCTGGCCGCGCTGATTGCCAACCACCCGTGCGCAAGCGTGGGGCTGACGGCTCCAACACCTTAAGGTGCTGCGAACACCGCAAGGCAGTGCCTTGTCAGCCTGGTCTGGGTCAGCGTCAGCGTCTGCCTTATTCAATTTCTATATATAAACCCAATAAAATCAATAACTTACGTTAAATCTCGTCGAGTTTACCTACACTGCCCGCTCCACGTCCAGCCAGTTGTTTATTTGAGCACTAGTCCATTTGCACTAGTGCAACTCATCACTTTTGACTAGATAATCCGCAAGTAAATGTAAATAGGTGTTAAATAAATTACATCAAAAGGCACCCAATGGAACGAAGACAATTTACCCGGCTATGTGCAAGTAGCGTTTTGTTACCTGTAGCCGCCAGCTTAGTGGCCTGCGGTGGCGGCGGTGCAGACGGCAGCGGCAATGGCCTGGATGCAGCCGCAGCCAGCGGCCAAGCCAACCCAGTGCCCGCCCTGCCAAATGAGCGAATTGTGGTCAGCAGCACTGGCACTGTCTACACGCTGAACAAAGACGAGCAAAGTTTAAGCCCCACCAGCGGCTTTGCCCTGGGCGGCTGGCGGCTGGGCAGCACGCAGGACTCCTGCCCGGTGGATGTCAGCTTTGATGCAGCTGGCCGGGCCTATGTGCTTGACGTGTCGCTGGGCGAAGTGCGCGTGTACAGCGCAGCGGGCGCTTTGCTAGCCACCTGGGCCAGCTACGGCAGTGGCCCCGGCCAGTTGGCCCAGCCCACCGCCATCACCGTGGTGGGCAGCAAGGTCTACGTGGCCGACTCGGGCAACCACCGGGTGCAGGTGTTTGCACTGGACGGCCAGCCCCTGCTGCAATTTGGCGCGCTAGACAGTGCGGCCAGCAACCTGGGCAGCAGTTTTAACTTTCCGCGCGACGTAGAGGTGGGGCCACAAGGCCAAATGTACGTGCTGCAGTCGGGCAAAAGCCGGGTGACGGTGCACGATGCAGCGGGCAAGCACACCAGCACCCTGGACCTGTCGCGCAACGCCCAAGGCCAGCGCCAGAAGGTCACCGGCATTGCCCTGGGCCCTACAGGCGATCTGGTGTACACCGAGCTGACCACTGGCACCGTGTGCACCCTGAACAGCCAAGGCCAAATCAAAAGCCAACTCAGTGCGCAAACCCACTATGGAAAGCCAGTGGCTGCGCTCTACATAGCCCAAGGGCGCAACGCCCAGCCCCTGCTGTCAGGTTTTGTGAATTTGGCTTAAGCCCTGCACCACAACGCAGCGTACCGCCCACTTGTACCACTCCACCCCCGCATTTTTCAGGATCCAGTCATGAACGCTTACACCCCCTTTATCGGACAAATCGAGCTTTTTGGCTATAGCTCTGTTACGGCAGGCTGGGCTCTTTGCAATGGGCAACTGCTCCTAATAGCCGACTACGATGCTTTATTTGCCCTGATAGGTACCACCTACGGAGGCGACGGACAGACCACCTTTGCAGTACCAGATCTCAGGGGCCGCGTGGCCGTGGGTGTCGGTACCGGGGCCGGCATGAGCGCCGTGACGCAAGGGCAAACCGGTGGCGCTGAATCGGTAACGATGGTGACCGCAAACCTACCCGCGCACAGCCACAGCCTGGCAGCCCAGAGCGGCGCAGGCAGCACCAGTGTGCCTGGCACCACGGCGGCATTGGCCCAAGTTGCGGAGGACGACGGCACCCCCGCACGCAGCTACTCCAGTGCGGCTGCGGACACCACTTTGTCCAGCGCCAGCATTGGCAATACAGGTGGAGGCCAAGCCATGAGTATCCGCAACCCTTATCTGGGATTGCAGTACGCCATTTCGCTACAGGGGATTTATCCTTCGACCTAATGCCCGTCCAATCACATGGCATACCTCGCACTTTAAATTTTCTATCACGAGCACCCTATGGCACAAGACTTTATCGGCAGCATTACCTTACTAGCGTGTAACTTCCCTCCGCGAGGCTACGCATTTTGCCAGGGGCAAACTTTGCCCATTGCGCAAAATACGGCTTTGTTTTCTCTAATAGGCACGACGTACGGTGGCAATGGTCAGACCACCTTTGCCTTGCCCGACCTGCGCGGTCGCGCGGCAACAGGGTTCGGACAAGGGCCCGGGCTGAGTGACGTCCAAATAGGAGAAAAAAGTGGGTTTGAAAGCGTGGCGCTGGAGAGCACCCAAATACCCTCCCATACCCATGCGCTGAACGCGCAAAGCGGCCTGGGCACCACTGGTGCGCCAGGCACCGGTATGGCACTGGCCCAAACCGTGGTGGACGACGGCACCCCCCTGCGCAGCTACTCCAGCGCCGCCGCCAACACCACACTGGCCAGCACCAGCATTGGCTCCACCGGTGGTGGCCAGGCGCTGCCCACCCGCAACCCGTATCTCGGGATGAACTACTGCATTTGCACCCAAGGCGTTTATCCCTCGCGCAACTGATGCACGGTTAAGCAAGTTCACCTCATCGCATTTTCAATTTACTTTCAAAAGCACAATATGTCAGACCCCTTTATTGGTAACGTGGTATTGGTAAGTTTTAACATCCTCCCGCGCGGCTGGCTGCCCTGCGATGGGCGGCTATTGTCGATTAGTTCCTACACCGCTATGTTCTCCCTTCTGGGCACGCAGTATGGAGGTAACGGCACGACCAATTTTGCGTTACCAGACCTGCGCAGCCGCGTACCAGTGGGGTATGGACAAGGGCCTGGGCTTAGTAGCGTCCAGATAGGTGAACAAGGCGGGAGTGAATCGGTGACTGTGCTGGCAGCCAACTTGCCAGCGCACAGGCACACGCTGAATGTGCAAAGCGGCGCGGGCACGACCAATGCGCCGGGCACTGGCGTGGTACTGGCCCAGACCGTGGTGGACGACGGCACGCCGCTGCCCGGCTATTCCAGCGCAGCCGCCAACACTGCGTTGGCTGCTGCCAGCGTAGGCTCCAACACCGGTGGGACCACGCCGCTACCCCTACGTAACCCGTATGTGGGGCTGCAGTACATCATTGCGACGAGCGGTATTTTCCCGTCGCGCAACTGATGCCCTACCCTGCTCAGCCCATACCCGTCACACTGTCACCCACCATGCGCATAGGCCCACTTACGCTCCGCAACCTCACGGCAGACGATATGCCGCAGGTGCTGCGCATCTACACCGCCAGCCGCTGGGACGACCCCGTGCTCACGCTGTGGCCGCAGGACCAGCTGGCCGCGTTTTTGCAAAGCCAGTGCCACGCCCAGCACCAGCACTACAGCCAGCTCTATGCGGGCGCAGAGTTCAAGCTACTGGAGCTGGACGGCCAAGTGGCAGGCAGGCTCTACTGGCAGTGCTTGCCCAGCGAGCTGCGCCTGATAGAAATTACCGTGCTGCCCGAGTTTCGCGCTCGCGGCTTGGCCACCCTTTTAGTGCGGCACCTGCAAGCTTTGGCCGCACAGAGTAGCCTGCCCCTGGCCCTGAACGTAGCCTGCACCAACCACCGCGCACTGGCCCTGTACCAGCGCCTGGGGTTTGCGCTGGGCGATACCGACGGTATGTATTACGCCATGCAGTGGGTGGTGCCCAGCACCGCGCAGGCCGCCCCTGCCCAAAACCCGATCCAGAGCCTTGCTCACCCCACGCCTAGCCATGCCATGCATGCTGAGCCAGCCGCCCTTCCCCATTAACTAAAGCCAGGAAACCTCCATGAAAAACTTAAAAAAATACCCTTTATCGGCCATCTCGGCCTGCGTGCTGATCACGCTGGGCGCCTGCGGCGGGGGCAGTGAAGGTGTTCCAGGTGCACCAGGCGTTGCGGGCACAGTAGGCAGTGTGGGAGCCAATGGCGCAGTAGGCGCGCCGGGCTTGGCTGGCAGCAGTTTGCTCGGCGGCAGCGCCAACCCCGGCAGCGACGTGGGCAGCAGTGGTGACTTCTTTCTGAACACCACCACAGGCACCTTGTTTGGCCCCAAAGCTGGCGGTGCTTGGCCTGCCACTGGGCTCACCCTCATGGGCGCTACCGGCCCAGCAGGTGCCGCCGGGCCACAAGGCGCGCCCGGAGCCGATGCCCCTGTGGGCAGTCGGCTGCAAAGCGGTTTAAGCGCCCCTAGCAACGCCGACGGCGTGAACGGTGATTTTTACCTCAATATGTCTACGGGCGTACTGTATGGACCTAAAACTGCTGGTGTATGGCCCAGTGCTACCATTGCCCTAGGCGGTGTTACCGGCCCGATGGGTCCTCAAGGTCTGGTCGGCTCCATCGGCCCGCAAGGCCTTACGGGGAGCACTGGCGCTACCGGAGCTACTGGTGCTGTAGGCGCAACTGGAGCCACGGGTGCAACAGGAACCACTGGTGCTGCAGGTGCTACAGGGGCCACTGGTGCTGTAGGTGCCACTGGCGCAACAGGGGCCACTGGCTTGACTGGCGACGCTGGCGCAACAGGGGCCACTGGCGCAACAGGGGCCACTGGCTTGACTGGCGACGCTGGCGCAACGGGGGCCACTGGCTTGACCGGTGCCACTGGCGCAACAGGGGCCACTGGCTTGACCGGTGCCACTGGCGCAACAGGGGCCACTGGCTTGACTGGGGCCACTGGCGCAACAGGGGCCACTGGCTTGACTGGGGCCACTGGCGCAACAGGGACCACTGGCTTGACCGGCGCTACAGGTGCAACCGGTTCCACCGGCTTGACAGGTGCAACCGGCGCTACAGGGACCACCGGCTTGACCGGTGCCACTGGCGCTACAGGAGCCACTGGCGCAACAGGGACCACTGGGTTGACCGGTGCCACTGGCGCAACAGGGGCTACAGGTTCAGCACAATTGTTTTACAGTTACACCGTGCAATCAAATAATTTGAACGGCAACGGCACTTTTTACATGCGCCCTGACGTAACAGGTCTACCTACCTCAGCGCAAACCGGTACCTTGCTACCCAGTGCCTGTGCGCAGACGAAGTTGGCTGTCCAGCTTATCGGTACGCCGCCGTCAAGCTATACGTTGACTGTTCTGCGTAATCCAGTGCCTGCGCTGACGACATCACCGGGTAATTCGACTGCGGCCACTTGCACCGTATCGAACGCGGTAAAAAGTTGCAGTACCACGGCTACGCCTCCTTTTGTTGTAGGTGATGTGATGCAACTTCAGCTGGTGGGGACAAGCTCATTTGCGTCATGGACGGGCACGCTATATGCATCAGTGTCTTGCTTGAACCCGTAAGTAATCTTGCAGTTGTTGCGCCCATAAATTAAAAAACCACTGGTAGTTCAGTACACAAGTGGTTTTTTTGCAGTCACATCTGAGCGCAATCCAGTAACCGCGTTGGCGACTTCGCACGGTACTCCTGATGCGGACACCTGCAGCTTATCGAAGTTGGTAAAAAGTTGCGACATCACGGCCACGCCTGCTTTTGTTGCAAGCAATGTGATGCTTTTGCAACTGGTGGACACAAGCTCTTTCAGTTTGTTGAACGAAACGCTGTATGCATCGGTTATTGCTTGAACTGCAAATTATTATTCAACTTATTGATCAGGCCTAATAAAGTTTGAACCTTTGCTATCTTTTTTAATCCAACCACCATGGAAAAAGAAAATGCGAGAAAGCAAACTCTGGAGCAAC
>JAYWGO010000190.1:0-9916 GCA_043778205.1 Polaromonas sp.
AAAATTTAAACACCATATTTTGTGTCGATTTCATTGTGGGAAGTTAAATATGAGCATGCAAGGCAGATGAAAATCACAGTGAATTCAACGAAGAACCAAGAAATGGAATGAGTTTGTAGCCGCTTAAGCGCGCCAAATCCTACTCCGCTATGCAGCCTGACACCAGCGCCCCAGTGGCCTCCGCTCTGTCCCACAGTTCCTCAGCGATGTGGCAGGCCAGCCCCTATGCGCTGGTGTTTGCGCTGTTTTTTTTAATTCCACTAGCACTGATTGTGATGGTCAGTTTTTGGAGTTTTAACGAATACGAAATCATTCCCGCATTTACGTGGCGTAATTACGCCAGCATATTTGAAGGTTGTGGTGCGCTCAATGAATATGGCGAAATTTGTGTCACCTTCAAAACCTACTGGTCTACCCTGCGCATTAGTGTAATGGTGTGGTTTTTTACGCTGCTGCTAGGCTTTGCAGTGGCTTACTTTTTGGCGTTTCATGTGCTTTCGAGCCGCATGCAAACCCTGTTGTTTGTGTTGTGCACGATTCCCTTTTGGACTTCTAACGTGATACGTATGATCTCCTGGGTGCCTTTGCTAGGTCGCAATGGCTTGGTCAATCAAACACTTATGGGTGCAGGTTTGGTCAACCAACCTGTGGAGTGGCTGCTGTTTTCTGAATTTTCCGTGGTGCTGGCTTTCATTCACCTGTACACCATGTTTATGTTGGTGCCCATTTTTAACTCCATGGTGCGGATTGACCGATCCTTGCTGGAGGCCGCGCAAGACGCAGGAGCCTCAAGCTGGCAAACCTTATGGAATGTGATCGTGCCGCTCAGTCGCACGGGTATCATCATCGGTTCCATTTTTGTCATCACCATTGTGATGGGCGATTTTGTCACCATTGGCGTGATGGGAGGCCAGCAGATTGCCTCCGTGGGCAAAATCATTCAGGTGCAGACTTCAGCACTACAACTGCCATTGGCGGCGGCCAATGCGGTCATTCTGCTGCTGGTGGCTTTGATGATCATTTGGGGCTTGACCCGTTTAGTAAATATACGCAAAGAACTGTAAACCATGGCGGCCGATTTACCTACACCCGCAGCAACGCTCCTTGCCAAACGACCAGCTACACGAAGCTATGCGCCGCGACGCGCACCTGGCTTTGTGCCGCTGCTGATCGTTTTCGCACTCTTCGTGGCTTTTCTGTATGGTCCCATGCTGACCATTTTTATCTTGAGCTTTCAAGGGCCAGATGGTGGGCTTACATTTCCTCTACAAGGAGTATCGCTGCATTGGTTTCGTAAACTAGCGCAGGGCTTAGGAGTAGTAGATATTGGCGCGGCACTCAAAAGATCGCTAGCATTAGGCACAGTGGTGATGCTGCTGACCGTGCTGCTGTCTGTGTTAGCAGGCCTGGCTTTTCGCAAACGGTTACGCGGTGGCAATGCATTGTTCTATGTCACGGTGGCCAGCTTAATCATGCCATCTATTATCGTATCACTGGGCATTGGCTTGCAGTTTCGTTTGCTCGATACCGTGATCAAAAAAGCACTTGAGTTGGGGGGCGCAACCAGCACGCTGGAGGGCTTTGGTACTTCACTGGGCCTGTACACCTCAGCGTTGGGTGCGCACCTGACCTGGACGTTACCTTTTGGATTACTCATCATGTTTGCAGTATTTAACCGCTTTAACCCCGCTTACGAAGAGGCCGCCAAAGACCTTGGTGCATCGCCGTGGCAAACCTTCAAATATGTCGTGTTGCCTTTAATTGCGCCATCTATAGTGGGCATCGGTATGTTTGGCTTTACCCTAAGTTGGGACGAGATCGCCCGCACGTCACAAGCCATTGGCGATGTCAATACCTTACCGCTAGAATTACAAGGCTTAACCACCACGGTCACTACACCATCCATCTACGCCTTGGGTACTGTCACCACCTTGGTGTCGTTCATGGTTATTTTGATCGCTATCGCGGCCAGCGCCTGGCTTGGGCGGCAAAAATCGTCTTAACAGCTCTTGGCACACTCAATAAGGACTGGACCATGCACGCCGCTTACCACGCCAACAGCCCTAGCAGCCAAGCAATACAGTTTGAGCTGCTCAACACCCGCGCTTTAGCCCAAGGCGCTTACGATACAGCCATCGTTCCCATAGGCTCTTGCGAAAGCCATGGCGACCATTTACCTTTTGGCATGGATGCGCTCACCGCCCATGCCTTGGCCCTGCGGGTGGGCACGCAAGTGCCTCACAGCATGGTGCTACCGCCTACTTTCTTCGGCATGAGCCACCATTACCGCCACCAGCCCATGTCCATCAGCCTGTCCAGCGCCACCACCATCGCGTTGTTCAAAGATATTTTTCAGTCGCTGGTGGTCTCGGGCATACAGCGTATCTTCGTGCTCAACGGGCACGATGGCAATATTCCTTGCTGGGAAACTGCGGCACGCGATACCAAAATTGCGCATCCACAAATACAGTTGTCTGGCGTGGATTGGTGGGTACCCGTCGGTGAGCTGTGTCCAGCAGACTTGTTTGAGGTATGGAACGGCTACGGCCATGGTGGTGAAGCCGAAACGTCGATGGGGCTGGAATTGTTCCCGCAATGGGTAGACATGGCCCATGCGCGTGGTGCCGTCCCAGCAGTTGACCCTATCATCAAAGAGATTTGGCTGTTCAGCGAGCTAACGCCTAACGGCGCCACGGGTGCCCCCTCCAAAGCCACTGCAAAGAAGGGCCGTACTATGGCAGATACTGTGGTCAACTACATTGCCGAATATTTGATTCGACAACGCAGCCAAGCACCCGGATACAACCCTCAAGCAATTTAAGTACGGTTTACCACCCTCTAGCACCAGCGTATACGAATGACTTCCCACTCTAGCCCACGCCTGTTAGTCATTAACCCCAACACAGGCCAAGCTACCACCCAACGCCTGCTGCACTATGTGCCCCAAGCATTACCGCCCCAAACCGTCCTCAGCTGCGTGACAGCGCGCTTTGGTGCGCCTTACATCGCCTGCGAGGCCAGCTACGCGGTAGCAGGCCATGCCTTGCTCGACGCTTGGGCACACGCCATGGCTGTGGCACCTACAGGTGAACAGCCGCAACGCGTACTGATAGGCTGCTTTGGCGACCCCGGCCTGCATGCCTTGCGTGAGAGCTGCGCTTACTCTGTGACTGGCTTGGCCGAGGCCTCTTTTATGGAAGCATCAGCCCTCGGCCCATTTGCCATCGTTACGGGTGGGCAACGCTGGCAACCCATGCTGAAACGTTTAGCCTTGTCGTTAGGCTATGGCGCCCAGTTAAGCCATATCGAGACTGTAGAACAAAGTGGTGCCGAGCTGCTGGCTAACCCAGAGCTCGCCGTTAAAGTACTCACGCTTGCTTGCCAGCGGGCAGCAAAGCACAAGGTAAATTCTATTATCTTAGGTGGGGCAGGTTTAGCTGGTTTCGCATATTTAATTCAAAACGCTTTAGACATACTTGTTATTGACAGCGTAAGTGCAGGTTGCCGTGTCATCATGGGCGATACCCTGCCAGTACCTGAACGAAGCATTGCAAAATTTGATGCTCCGTGGCACGGCTTACCTAGTTCTATGGATTTATGAAAAAGCGCAATAATGGCTACCATACAGCTGACAAAAACCCACCCCATGTAAAGTAATACACGTTTGCGTCAATCTGTACGCTGCGCTCTTGGCCTACGTCAAATTGTCTGTAGGCTGCGCCGTAGGGGTCGTTGGCGGGGAATGTGGTGCTGACGATGGCCGGTTTGCTGACCAAGGTTTGCGCGCTGGTGTTCACCTCAAAGCGGTGCAAAGCCTGGGCAGTGGGCTGGTAAAAACTGGCGGTGCCTGAGGCGGTTTCGTGCACCCGCACTGGCAGTGCGATACGGTAGACACCGCTGCTTTGCTCAAAAATATTCACCCCGTGGGCACTGCTGTCCAGCGCTGAGCCACTGCCTGCTTTGCCTATGACAATGCTGTTGACTATTGTGGGGCTGGCTGGGTTGCTCACGTTCATCAGAGCGACCTTCACTCCGCCTAAACGGCCCGCTACAGTGGCATCTTTGCCAATACCCAGTAGCAAATTTTCGCCCATGGGGTAAAGGTAGTCAGAAAAACCGGGCATCTCTAGCTCACCGGTAATTTTGGGGTCAGCAGGGTTGCTGGCATCTACCACATACAGCGGGTCTACCCGGCGAAAAGTCACCACATAAGCCCGTGGGCCGACAAACTGCACGCCATAGACTTGCTCGCCTGGTTTGCCTAGCGCACTGGGGCGTTGGCTGTTGGGCAAGCTGCCGATAATCTGCAGCTTTTGGCTGGTATCTTCGCGCAATATGCTCAGTGTGGCGGGCGAAGCGGGGGTGGTGCTCACGCTGCTGGTAGCAGCCGTGTTGGTGGTTACGGCAAAATTCCAGCCGGTTTCGCCGGTAAAACTCAGCACACGCAGGTCGCCTTGGTACTCGCTCATGCGGTAAGACAGCTTGTCTTTGTCCCAGCCCAAATGGCCAGGCACTTCACCCGAGCCTTTGTAGCTAATTTGCGCACCTTGCAAGGCAAACTTGTGGATATCGGTTTTGGTGTTTGACCTGAACACCGTGGCGGCCACATTGTCGGCATAGGTATGGTAGCGCGAGCTGGCAATGTACACATTGCTGGGCGACACGTACAGCCCGTTGCTGGCACCTACAAAGCAACGGCTGCTGCGCTGCAGGCTGGCGGAGGCTAAATCGAAGGCGGTAATCGTGGTGATTTGTACAAAGTTAGACGCGTTGGCGGCTTGCAAATAGCAGTCGGTGTCTTGCACCAAGGGCTGCGCAGTTTGCGTGCCTATTTGTACGCTGGGCAAAATGTCAGCTGTAGTGAGGATGGAGGTAGCGGTACCAAAATAGCGTGCTAAATTGGGCGACCAAGTGCTCACCACGTACAGCTGGTTGCCAATCATGCGGCTGCCCACCAAGCTGCCGTCGATGCGCACCGTGTGCGTTATGGTCATGGTGGCAGTAGGGCCTGCAGACAGCACATCCAGGCTGATTTTCGGGTTGCTGTAATAAGGGGCAATAGAAGTGCTGACCGGTGCAGCCACACCCGCCGGCGGCAGTGGCAGGGTAGCTAGCGGAAGTGGCCCGCCGCCATAGCTTGGTTGGGTTTGGCCAATCACAGCAATGCGCTGCACTGCGCTGGCCAGGAACATACCACTGGGCTGCGCTTTAGCATCTAGCTTGAGGACACCCGCCGCCTGCAGCGAACCGTCAGCCAGCCTGCGCTGCGCCTGCACTTGCGCGGGTACCACTGTGGAAGTTGCGTTGGTGTAGATAAATTGCTGTGGGCTTAAGGCGTACAGCATGGTGCCATCGGTTTTAACCAAGTCGTCCTCGTCTACGCCCTGCTCTTGCAGGCGCGTACCAGCAAACGCTACGGGGGCAGCACTGTCACCGCCTGCGCCAGCCGCTGGCGCTGCGGTGGGTACTGGGGAACCAACCAGGTTGACAGTTTCTAGCACGCCGCTAGGGTTTTGCGCTGTGCTATTTAGAATTTTATTTTTAACATAGCTGAGTAAATCCCCCGATTGAGACGCCGATAAACTGGCATCGGTAGTGCCGCTGACGGGCGGGTTGACAGGGACAACAGTGGCACTGCCCCCACCGCCGCCGCCGCAGCCTATCAGTGCACTAGAGCCCACAATAGCCACCAAGAGCATTGCCCCCAGTTGGACGATGCGCTTAGTGAATGCCTGCAATGTAGCGCTTTGGTAGTGGTAGTACATCGTTTAGTCCTTCGGGTGCTTGTAATGGTGTGACAACATTAATTTGGTAAACTCTTACTATGTGTGGGATAATATTCCACACCAATCACACTTGTCAAGCCTATTTTGTAAAATCAGCTATTGCCGTTTTAATAACCCATGACCACCCGCTCCAGCATTGTTTTGGCCACCGCATTGCGCTTGGTAAAGCCGCTGGTACGCCTGCTGCTGCGCCATGGCGTGGCCTACCCGGCCTTTGCGCAGGCCACCAAAACCGTGTTTTTAGAGGCTGCGCAAGATGAACTGCGCACGCAAAACCGCCCGGTTACCGACAGCGCCATCAGCCTGCTGTCTGGCGTGCACCGCCGTGATGTGCGCAACATGACGCGCCCTACTGCCGTGCAAGCGCCACCCAACAGCCCCATGAACATGGCCACCCAAGTGGTAGCCTGCTGGCTAACCCAGCCGCAGTACCAAGATGACCAAGGCAACCCGCTGGTGCTGGCGCGCACCCAGCCCAGCGGCGGTTTTGATGCCCTGGTAACGCGCCTCAGCAGCGACATACGGCCCCGCGCCGTGCTAGACGAGCTAGTGCGCTTAGGCATTGCAGAAGACACAGCAGATGGCCTGCGCTTGCTAGACGCAGGCTTTGCCCCGCGCCAAGGTTTTGCCGAAATGGCCGGCCTGCTAGGCGATAACGTGCACGACCATTTGGCCGCCGCTACCGGCAATTTGGAAGATGGCCACAACAACTTAGAGCAGGCTATTTTTGTTGACCAAATCACAGCCCAGTCAGCCCAGCGCCTGCACAGTGTGTCGGCCAAGGCTTGGCGCCAAGCCTTTAAAACCGTGATGGCAGAGGCGGCCAAACGCTTTGAGGAAGACCAGCGCAGCGCTGCTCCAGAAGAACGTACCCACCGGGCACGCTTTGGCAGCTATTTTTACAGCCACAGCACAGGGTATGATGCCCAGCAAACCAACGACCCGATGGCCGACCCAACCACCGCCAAATCTGCTGATAAACCCACTGATAAACCCGAGAACGTCCATGCACCTACCAAGCGCTAAAACACCCCTGCAAATTCGGGTGCAAGTGCCGGTGCAAGAATCGGTGCAAATGCCCATGCGCGATACGCTTGGCCCACAGCATCCCCGCGTTTACGCCTTTGGGGCCCAGCCTTTGGTCATGCTTTTGTCTAGCCTGGTTGCGAATGCAAGGCCTTGGTGTGTTGCCGTCTTATGCCTGGCTGCGGCACTGCTGGCCACTGGCTGTGGCCCCGGCACTGGCGGCACTGGAACCGGGCCCGAACCCATCCCCACGGGCGCTACCCCCGCCGTGGTGGGCCAGCCTGCTGCCAGCCCGGTTCCCTTTGGTGAAGGCACCGTTGCCTTGTATGCAGGCACTACCGCAGGCAGCCCGGGTACTGGGACTGCAGCAGCGCCGCCCTGCGGCAACACCAGCACCACGGCGTGCAGCAGCGCCACACAAACCATCAGCTTACAGCTGCAAACCAACCGCGTGGTGGCAAGCTCTGCCTGTTTTAGTTTTACATCGACCGCAGTATGGACTGTGAATGCGCAGGGCATCAGCACAGTGAACGGCACCTATGAAAATACGGCAACTGCAGCGCGCCAAAGCGCCACCGCTACCCTGCAGTTTGCCGATGGCACGCGCACGAGCGACAAGCTTACGCTGCGTATTGAAACCCCGGCGGGGGTGGTGCTGCTGCCAACTACCAGCTTGCAACGCAGCCCGGCAGTTAGCGCCGTGAATGCTGCGCCGGTGCAAACAACAGCGCCCCCAGCGCTGGGCAGCGGCTGCTAAAGCCGCAGCTTAGTACGTGCCTACGTAGTCCTTCTTGCCCACTTCCACTCCGTTGTGGCGCAAGATGCTGTAGGCCGTGGTGGTATGAAAGTAAAAATGCGGTAGCGCGTAGTTAAACAAGTAGGTTTGGCCTTCAAAGCGTTTTTCTTTGGGGGTACCCGCTTGGGTCACAATCTCACGCGCAGCGGCGGCCTCAAACTGCGCTGGAGTGAGCTTGGCCATCAGGGCCAGCACTGCGGCAATGCGTGCTTGCAGGTCGGCAAAAGTTTGCTCTGTGTCTGCCATGGCAGGCACCTCTACGCCGGCCAGGCGGCAGGCTGTGCCTTTGGCAAAGTCGCAGGCTACCTGCACCTGGCGCAGCAGGCCAAACATGTCCGGGAACAAGCGTGCTTGCAGCAGCGCATTGGGGTCGATGGACTTGGCCGTAGCGTGCGCCTCAGCCTTGGCCAGTACGGCAGCCAAGCCGCCTAGCATTTGCGTCAAAACGGGCACGCTGGCACTGTACATCATGGGGTTGCTGGTGGTCATAGGGTGGCTTTCTTTGGGGGTAAATTGGGTGAATTAACAAGGTGCGCTTGGACAATACAGGCTTGCCAGGCTGTGTATTATCGTTGCAGCGCAGTTGCGCTGTGCCCGCCCCTGTCTCGGCACCCGGTGCAGCCTAGTGGGTGTAATGCTGGACAATCCATGTTCTGTGCCGGTTTCTTACCGCTGCTTCGGCCCCTTTACTTTTACTTCCCCGTTGTAACCCATGGATTCGTTTCAAACTTTGCTTAACCAGTCATTTGGCAGCTTGCTCAGCAGCTTTTTCGCCTTCAAGGCCTACGTTATGCTGCCGATCATTATTTTTCTGATTGCGCTGGCAGTGCGCCTGCCGCTGCAGCGGGCCGTGCTGTGCACGGTGTCGCTGGCGGCAGGCTTTGCGGGGGTGTTTATTGCGTTTAACTTCTTTGTGGCCAATATCAGCCCGGCGGTGCAGCAGCTCTCTAGCCTGCGCAACCTGAGCTTTCCGGTGCTAGACGTGGGCTGGCCACCGCTGGCCGCCATCACTTGGGCATCGCCATTGGCGGTCATTTCTATACCGTTGGTGCTGGTGCTCAACCTGGCCATGCTGGCCACCGGGCTGACGCGCACGGTGTACATTGACATTTGGAACTACTGGCACTTTGCCCTGCTGGGCGCGCTGGTAATGACCACCTCCGGCAGCATGGCACTGGGTTTGTCGGCCACGGCGCTGCTGGCCATTTACTGCTTCAAAATGGCCGAATGGTCGGCACCTGACATTGAGCGAGAAATGGGCCTTAAGGGAATTACCGCTTCGCCTGTGTCGGTGAACGGTACGGTGCCCTATATTGCCTGTTTTGACTGGCTGCTAGAGCGCACGCCGCTGCTTAAAAATATCTACTACAACCCCCAGCAAAGCGCGCAACAGGACGGCAATGCCGACCGCTTTAGCCCCATTGCCCTGCTCAGCGAACCGATGGTGATGGGCCTGTGCATGGGCTTGGGGCTGGCGCTGGCTGCGGGCTACGACACCAAGGCCACGCTGGAGCTGGGCGTGCACATTGCTGCGGTGATGTTTATTTTGCCCAAATGTGGCGGCCTGATTGGCGAGGCCATGATGCCCATTACCACAGCCCTGCGCGACCAAATAGCCAAACGCTTCCCGCACCGCACCAACCTGGTGGTGGCGCTAGACACAGGGTTTTTGATGGGCCATAAATCGGTCATCATGACCGGGCTGATTTTGATGGCGCTGGCGATTGTGATTGCGCTGATTTTGCCGGGCAACAAAGTACTGCCGCTGGGCGATCTGCCCAACCTGCTGTCGGTCATGTCGCTGTCGGTGCTGATGCTGCGGGGCAATGTGTTTCGCGCGGTGCTGGCGGGTATTCCGGTGATCATTACCTTCTTGCTGGTGGCATCGCACATGGCACCGTTGTACACAGATTTAGCCCTGAAAACACCGTCGTTCAATGCGCAAGGTTTAGGCCAAATTACCGCCTTTACCGATGGCGGTCACCAAGTGCGTTTTGTGTTGTTTGCGCTGTACCAAGGCCAATTGTGGGCTTGGTTTGCTGCGGCGGCTGTTGTTTGTGGTGTGTGGGTTGCTAAACGGCGGTTTTTAGGTCTTTTAGCACTGTCGCCCAAGTAAATGCTGCATGGGTAGCTATTGAATTTGTAGTATCTTGGTTTGTTTCTGCTTTAGGTTTTTAGCAGCCCGTGTCAATGCTTTTGTGAGTCTATTTACCTTGGTCGGGCGACGGGACATGTTATTTGCAAACTTCCGCGAATCACGCGCAGGTAACCTGAGTATTTGCCCGTTTGGAAGTACGACGCGCCTTCG
>JAYWGO010000191.1:0-9834 GCA_043778205.1 Polaromonas sp.
GTACTTCACCATGGACCCAAAAATGTCGGCGGTGGTCACCACCACCTTTGTCAAGCTATACGAGCAGGGTCTGATTTACCGAGGCAAGCGCTTGGTGAACTGGGACCCGGTCCTCAAGTCCGCTGTCAGCGACCTCGAAGTCGAGAGTGAAGAGGAAGACGGCTTCATGTGGCATGTCCGCTACCCGCTGGCCGACGCAAACGGGCAGCCGCTTGCTGATGCAAGCGCGTTAACTGTGGCCACCACCCGCCCCGAAACGCTGCTCGGTGACGTGGCGGTGATGGTGCACCCTGAGGACGAGCGCTACGCACACCTGGTTGGCCAGCAGGTGATGCTGCCGCTGTGCGGCCGGTGCATTCCGGTAATTGCTGATGACTATGTGGACAGGGCCTTTGGCACGGGTGTGGTCAAAGTAACCCCTGCGCACGACAGCAACGACTACGCTGTTGGCCAGCGCCACGGCCTGCCCACCATTGGCGTGCTCAGCTTGGACGCCACCGTCAATGACCATGCGCCCGAAAAATACCGGGGCTTGGACCGCTTCGTTGCCCGCAAGGCGATAGTGGCCGACCTGCAAGCCGAGGGCTTTTTGGTCGAGGTCAAAAAACACAAGCTGATGGTGCCGCGCTGCGCTCGCACCGGTCAAGTCATTGAGCCAATGCTGACCGACCAGTGGTTTGTCGCCATGAACAAGGTCAGCGCGCAGGACCCAAGCGGCAAGTCCATCGCCCAAAAAGCAATCGACGCGGTGGACAGCGGCGCTGTCAAGTTCATCCCTGAGCAATGGGTCAACACCTACAACCAGTGGATGAACAACATCCAAGACTGGTGCATCAGCCGCCAGCTGTGGTGGGGCCACCAAATACCAGCCTGGTACGACGAAGATGGCAAGGTGTATGTAGCGCGCGATGAGGCTGACGCAAAGCGCCAAGCGCCGGGTAAAACGCTTAAGTGTGACGAGGATGTGCTGGACACCTGGTACTCGTCCGCACTGGTGCCTTTCTCCACGATGGCTTGGCCAAATCAGGGAGAAACCACCACCGACGACTACAACATTTACCTGCCCAGTACAGTATTGGTCACCGGCTACGACATCATTTTCTTCTGGGTTGCCCGCATGATCATGATGACCACGCACTTTACCGGCAAGGTGCCGTTCAAGCACGTGTACATCCACGGCCTGGTGCGTGATGCGCAAGGCAAGAAGATGAGCAAATCGGAAGGCAATGTGCTTGACCCTGTGGACTTGATTGACGGCATTGCGCTAGCCCCCTTGCTGGACAAACGCACCACCGGCCTGCGCAAGCCCGAGACCGCGCCACGTGTGCGCAAAGAGACCGAGAAAGAATTTCCCGAGGGCATCCCCGGCTACGGGGCCGATGCACTGCGCTTTACCATGGCCAGCTACGCCAGCTTGGGCCGCAACATTAACTTTGACACCAAGCGCTGCGAAGGCTACCGCAACTTTTGCAACAAGCTGTGGAACGCCACCCGCTTCGTGCTGATGAACTGCGAAGGTGCAGACTGTGGGCTGAAAGAGCACACCAAGGCCGAGTGCGTGGTGGGCGGCCCCGCGCATGGCTATTTGCAGTTCAGCCAAGCCGACCGCTGGATTGCATCGGCCCTGCAGCGGGTGGAAGCCGATGTGGCCAAAGGCTTTGAAGAGTACCGCCTGGACAACGTAGCCAACAGCATTTACGACTTTGCCTGGAACGAGTTTTGCGACTGGTATCTTGAGATTGCCAAGGTGCAAATTCAAACCGGTGACGAGGCGCAAAAGCGGGCTACGCGCCGCACGCTGATTCGCACACTGGAAGTTATTTTGCGCTTAGCCCACCCGATCATTCCGTTTATTACCGAAGCGCTGTGGCAAAAAGTAGCGCCTGTGGCGGGCCGTGCGGGCACCAGCGTGAGTATTGCGGCCTACCCTGTGAGCCAGCCCGAGCGTATTGACCTGCAAGCCGAGGCCAATGTGGCCAAGCTTAAAGCCTTGGTAGATGCTTGCCGCAATTTGCGCGGCGAATTGAAAGTCTCGCCTGCCGTTAAATTGCCGCTGTATGTGGTGGGCGACAACGCCTTCGTTACCAGCAACGCGCCCGTGCTGCAGGCGCTGGCCAAACTTAGCGAGGTGACTTTGTTTGATGGCATGGCGGCTTGGCAAACTGCCGCCGCCGCATCACCCACCAGCGTGGTGGGTGATGCCAGCCTGTGCCTGTTTATGCAGGTAGATGCTGCGGCAGAAAAACTGCGCATTGGCAAAGAAGTGGCCCGCATAGAGGCTGAAGTTACCAAGGCCAACGGCAAGCTGGACAACGCAGCTTTCGTGGCCAAAGCGCCCCCTGCCGTGCTAGCGCAAGAGCGCCAACGGGTGGCTGATTTTTCAGCCGCCTTGGCCAAGCTGCGTGAGCAACTGGTGCGATTGGTGTAAGCAACTGGTGCGATGGGTCTGAGCATTTACTGCGATTAATTACCACAGCTAGTGCGACTGCAGTAAGCAGTTACGCGGGCGGTGCAGAGCCTGCGCCGCGCACCTGGGGGCCCAGCAGATCAGAGTCGGCCCAACTGGAACTGCCTGCTTCGCCAGACAGTGCCATTGCGCCGGTGTTCCCGCCACTGGTGTCGTCGGGGTCTAGCAGGTCGTGCAGGCGGTGCGCCATGTACCAGCTGGCGCGTTGGTGTGACTCGCGGGTGAGCGAACCTATGCGCTGGGTAGAAAAGTAGTTGGGCAACGTGCGCAGTAGTGGCAGTGCAGGGCTTTGCTGGTCGTCAGCACTGTCGGACAGCAAAGCACTGATGCGGCCGTCTTGCAGGGCCGCCACCATGGCGGCAGAGTCAAACAAGGCGCTGCGCGAGATGCTGGCCCACAGCTGGCCACGCTTGCAGGCCGCCAGCACCCGGTCGTTGATAAAACCTTTAAAACGCGAGGCATACAGCATTTGCACCGACACCGCATCGGCCGTGGCCATCATGTCCATCAAGGTCACGGGCTGCACCCGCATTTGCTGCCAAATCGGCGAGGTGTGGTGCAGCGCGGGGTCATAGCCAATCAAGCGCGCGCCCATGCTGCTGAGCAGGCCTGCCAGCGCGGTGGCCGCAGGGCCTATGCCTAGCAGGCCGATAGTTGAGCCGTTGATTTCGCGGCCCATCGGCGGCTGCGGCCTGTGGCCAGCCTGAGCCCCAGCTTGCGTTAGCTGGCGGTTGGCAATGGCATTCACAATGCCCTGGCGGTACAGCAGCAGCAGCGAGCCCACTAAAAACTCGGCATTGGCACGCACATTGGCACTGCGGGCTTGCAGCACTTTAATATCGCGGTCACGGCAGCTTTCCAAGTCAATGTTGTCAGTGCCGATTTGCATGCGGGCCACAACTTCTAGCTGCGGCGCAAAATCTAAAAATTCTTGGTTGATGACCACGTAGTTAGGCACCACAATAGCGCGCACTTGCTGCGTGGAATGGCGCAGCGCACGCTCGTCCCGGGCCAATTGCGGGCGCAAAGCCAAGCTATGCCGTGCTTCTAGCCACGCCATGGCCTCGGGTACCAATGATTCAAGCAGTAATATGTCCAAGATAGTCCGTCATAATGGGCATTTATAGCCTTTAAAAATAGTGCCCTAGGGCACAGCATAAACAAAGTTACACTTTAATTAAATTACTCACTTTTGTCTATGCCCACAGCCCACTATTCTCTCGTATGACCCTGTCTGTTTCAGCTACTTCAGTTATAACCAAAGCCGTTTTTCCCGTAGCAGGGTTGGGCACCCGTTTTTTGCCTGCTACCAAGGCCCAGCCTAAAGAAATGTTGCCCGTGGTAGACAAACCGCTGATCCAGTATGCGGTAGAAGAGGCCTATGCAGCGGGCATTCGGCACATGATTTTTGTGACGGGCCGCAATAAACGCGCTATTGAAGACCACTTTGACACCGCCTACGAGTTAGAAACCGAGCTAGAAGCTGCAGGCAAACACGCGTTGCTCAAGTTGGTGCGCACTGTGCAGCCCGACGATATGGTGTGCAGCTATGTACGCCAGCCACGTTCGCTAGGCCTGGGCCACGCGGTGCTGTGCGCAGAGCATTTGGTGGGCGATAACCCTTTTGCAGTGCTGCTGGCAGATGACTTGATGGTGGGCGAGACGCTGCAGACTGGTGAAACCCAAGGCCCTGGTGTGCTGCAGCAAATGGTGCAGCAGTTTGCCAGCACCCCCCCGGCCGAGCGCGGCAGCATTGTCGCGGTGCAGCAAGTGCCGCCTGAGCATACCCGCCGCTACGGCATGGTGGGCGGTCAGCAGGTGGCCGAGCGCTTGATGCGGCTAGAGAGTTTTGTAGAAAAACCAGCGCCAGAGCTGGCCCCTTCACCGTGGGGCGTGGCCGGGCGTTATGTACTGACACCCCAGGTATTTAACGCCATTGCCCAGCAGCCACGGGGTGTGGGCGGCGAGATTCAGTTGACCGATGGGATTGCCGCGCTAATGCATACGCAGCCTGTATATGCTTACCAGTACAAGGGGGAGCGCTACGATTGCGGTAGCAAAGAGGGATTTTTACAAGCCACCGTAGCATTGGCTTTGCAGCACCCTGAGGTGGGTGCGCAGTTTCGCGCTTACCTGCAGCAGCTGCAAATGTGAGGTGCCCGGCCAGACCCGCTGCCATCCTGCCTTAGCGCTGATGTTTGCGCTGATTTTTGCGCCGAAGCGCGCACCAATAGGTAGGCCGAAGTTAGCGGCGGCGCAAAATATGGATAAATTCAGCGCCTAGGTTTTGCTGCTCCACCAGCTCGTTGCCCGTTTGCTTGGCAAAAGCCTGAAAGTCACGCACCGAACCCGCGTCCGTGGCGATCACTTTCAGCAGTTGCCCGCTGATAAGCTCACCCAACGCTTTTTTGGCTTTGAGAATAGGCAAGGGGCAGCTCAGGCCCCGGGTGTCAATTTCTTTGTTAATGTCCATGACTGCATTCTAAGGTTTTTCAAGCCCAAGGCTGTAAAAGCCCCTTCATGTCACTTCACGCCTCACTCGGCATCCACCAGCTCAGGCAGTTTAGGCGGCTGTGTGAACGGGGGGTCTATAAATTGCGGGGTAATCCCTTTGCTGCGCAGCCAGTCGGCCAGCGCCGTGCCTGTGCCGCCTGGCCAACACTTGGCTTTGGCAAAGTCAAATAAGCGGTATTCGGCCAGTTCAGGCGACAGCCGGACACCACCCTGCGCCACCACATGGTAGGCAATGATGACCTGGTTCATGCGCTTAAATTCATACACACCCACCAAATTGACCTCGCTGCAGTCCAGGTTGGTTTCTTCTTTTACCTCGCGCGCAATGCCGCCTTGGGGGGTGTCGCCGGCTTCCATAAAGCCTGTAATCAGCGCAAACATTTTGCCCGGCCAGGCGGCGTTGCGGGCCAGCAGTAGCTGGCCGTTGTATTCCACTATGGCTGCCAGCACAGGCGTGGGGTTGTTCCAGTGGGTCCAGCCGCAAGCGGTGCAGCGCAGGCGTTGCACCGCCCCCGCGTCTTCCTGCGCGGTGATCAGTTGCAGGCCTGTGGCGCATTGGGCGCAAAATTTAGGGGTTTCCATACAAATCAAATGCTATATTTAAAATAGCTGCCTGTGCAGCATTTCCTTGGGCCATAGGGCTATTTTGTTATAAAAATGCCCGAAATCAAGCAGGAAACACGCCTGTAGACAAATACCGGTCACCCCGGTCGCACACGATAAACACAATCACCGCATCCTTTGCTTGTGCGGCCACTTGCTGGGCCACCCAGCAGGCACCGGCTGCCGAGATACCGGCAAAAATACCCTCTAGGCTGGCCAGCTCACGGCACATGTTTTCTGCATCACCCTGGCTTACATAGACCAACTCGTCCACATGCTGGGGGTCGTAAATTTTGGGCAAATATGCTTGCGGCCACTTGCGAATGCCCGGAATGCGCGAGCCCTCTGAGGGCTGCGCGCCCACCATCCGAATGGCGGGGTTTTTCTCTTTCAAATACCTGGACACCCCGGTAATCGTGCCCGTTGTACCCATAGCGCTGACAAAATGCGTTACCCGGCCCCCGGTTTGCTCCCAAATTTCAGGCCCCGTCGTCTCGTAATGGACGCGTGGGTTGTCCAGGTTGGCAAACTGGTCTAGCACGCGGCCCTTGCCTTCGGCCTGCATTTTGTCAGCCAGGTCGCGGGCATATTCCATACCGCCGCTTTTAGGGGTGAGCACCAGCTCCGCGCCAAAGGCTTTCATGGTCTGCGCCCGCTCAATACTCAGGTCCTCCGGCATGATCAGCACCATGCGGTAGCCCTTGATGGCAGCGGCCATGGCCAGCGCGATGCCCGTGTTGCCTGAGGTGGCCTCAATCAGCGTGTCGCCCGGCTTGATGTCGCCACGCTCTTGGGCCCGCTGAACCATTGACAGTGCAGGGCGGTCTTTCACGCTGCCCGCTGGGTTGTTGCCTTCTAACTTGCCTAAAACCACGTTATTTCGTTCTGCATTGGCCGCTGCACCCAAGCGCTGCAGCCGTGCTATGGGGGTTTTGCCAACGGCATCTTCAATGGTGGGGTAGGTAAAAGCGGTAGAGGGTTTTGAATTCATAGCCCGTAATATGCCATAATCTAAGGCTTAGCACATCGCGTCGGTGTCGCAAACTCACATCAGCCGGAGTGGCGAAATTGGTAGACGCAGCAGACTCAAAATCTGCCGATTGAGAGATCGTGCCGGTTCGATTCCGGCCTCCGGCACCACGAACAAGCCCGCGAAGGTTCATTACCTTCCGGGCTTTTTTATTTCCCCTCTGAGAACACCTGATTTACAGTGCGCTAACGTCCATTGCAGTGTAGCAGCATCCGGGGGCATGTGGGGGCATATTTGGGGGCATTGTTTAGAAAATTGGGGGCATATTGCACATAAAAGATAGTGCAATTCAAGGCCGTATAAGTAGCTTTTTGAGTACCCCTGTTGCCGCCGACCGAAAACTGAGCCACTAATGAAGGTTGTGCCGATGCAAAACTGAGCCAGGTGTTTTACTAGCTCTGCCTGATTTTTAGGCAGGAGCAAAAAAAGGTGATCACCATGGAAATGATAGGCAAGATAAGGCGCATGCATGTGCGCGACAAGATGTCCGAGCGGGCCATTGCAAAGGGCACGGGACTGTCGCGCAACACCGTGCGCAAATGGCTCCAAGCCCCCGAAAACGTTGCAGTCCCCAAGTACGTGCGAGCCAAGGGTTTTAGTAAACTGGGGGCGTTTACGCAGGAGCTGGAACAAGCACTCCAAGCCGATGCTAGCCGCAACAAACAGGATCGGCGCAGTGGTCGGGCCCTGTTTAGCCAAATCAAAACCAGCGGCTACATGGGCAGCTACAGCCGCGTCACAGATTTCATCCGTGCCTGGAGGGCAGATGCAGGCAAGGGCGTGAAGGCCTTTGTGCCTTTGAAGTTCGAGTTGGGCGAGGCATTCCAGTATGACTGGAGCGAAGAGGGCATGGTGGTAGGCGGCATCTATCACCGCATGCAGGTCTCCCATATGAAACTGTGTGCCAGTCGCGCCTTCTGGCTGGTGGCCTACCCCAGCCAGGGTCACGAGATGCTGTTTGATGCCCATACCCGCTCATTTGCGGCCTTGGGTGGCGTTGCCCGCCGGGGCATCTACGACAACATGAAGACTGCCGTAGACAAGGTTAAGAAAGGCAAGGGCCGGGTCGTCAACGCCCGCTTTGCCGTCATGTGCGCGCACTACCTGTTCGATGCCGATTTCTGCAATGTGGCCAGCGGCTGGGAGAAGGGTGTGGTCGAGAAGAACGTACAAGACAGCAGGCGGCGCATCTGGATCGATGCGCAGACCCGCAAATGGAGCAGCTTTGAAGAGCTCAACGTCTGGCTCGCTACGCGCTGCCGGGCATTGTGGAGCGAGATACGCCACCCCGAATACCAGCAGTTCAGCGTGCTGGAAATGCTAGAGCAAGAGCGCACGGAGCTGATGCCCATGCCAACGGCCTTTGATGGTTACGTGGAGAGGTCGGCCAAGGTATCGAGCACCTGCCTGGTGGCGGTGTCGCGCAATCGCTACTCGGTGCCCTGCGAGCTGGCGGGCCAGCGTGTGAGCACCCGGCTGTACCCCAACCGGGTAGAGATTGCCAGCGATGAGGCCATTGTGGCACGCCACACGCGCGTGGCCAACCAAGGCCATATCTGCTACGACTGGCAACACTACATTGCGCTGGTACAGCGCAAACCTGGGGCGCTGAGAAATGGTGCGCCCTTTGCTGACCTACCAGCGCCGCTCTTGCGCTTGCGTCAAGGGCTGATGCGCCACGAGGGGGGTGACAAGACCATGGCGCAGGTGCTGGGCTGCGTGGCCAGCCATGGTCTGGAGGCGGTATTGGTGGCGGTGGAGTTGGTCATTGAGTCCGGCGTACTCAGTACCGAGCATGTCCTCAACGTATTGGCGCGACTCAATGCCCTACCCACCCCCGAATCGGTGGAGAGCCATTTGCACTTAAGGGAGATGCCTGTGGCCAATACCGTTCGCTATGACAGCCTGCGCGGTGATGCCGTGGTGGAGGGTCATCATGCGTGATATCACCAGTGAACTCAAAGAACTGCGCCTGCACGGCATGGCTGGGGCCTGGGGCGAGTTGATCAGCCAAGAGGCCATGCCAACCGATGTGGGCGTGCAGTCCTCGCGTTGGTTGATCGAACATTTGCTGCAAGCCGAGCACGCACAGCGCGCCTGTGCGTCGGTGCGTCACCAGATGAAAGCGGCCAAGTTCCCGTTGCACCGTGATCTGGCAGGCTTTGACTTTGAAGCTTCCAAGGTGGATCACACGCTGGTCAAGAAATTGAGCACGCTGGAATTCACCGACATGGCGCAAAACGCGGTGCTCATTGGTGGGCCGGGCACAGGCAAAACACACCTGGCCACGGCCATCGGGGTGGCGGGTATTGCAGCCAAGGGCAAGCGGGTGCGCTTTTACTCCACGGTCGATTTGGTCAATGAGTTGGAGAAAGAAAAGCGCGAGGGCAAAGCCGGGCGCATCGCCCTGGCGCTGATGCGCCTGGATCTGGTAATTCTGGACGAGTTAGGGTATTTGCCGTTTAGCCAGGCAGGCGGTGCCTTGCTGTTTCACCTGCTCTCCAAGCTGTACGAGCACACCAGTGTGGTGATTACCACCAACCTGAGCTTCTCGGAATGGTCGGCGGTGTTTGGTGATGCCAAGATGACCACCGCGCTCTTGGATCGGCTCACCCACCACTGTCATATCGTGGAGACGGGCAACGAATCCCATCGGTTCAGGCACAGCACTCTAGCGGCCAAGACGCGCATCAAGGCCAGAGAAAGCGCCCGCAAAGACAACTTGGCAACGCCCACCACGCAGGTGCCTGAGGCACCGTTCTGAGGGCGCGCGCAGGGGCAATTGCGCTACGGGCTACGCCCTTCGCTACATTGCCCCTGCGCGCAATCAAAGACAAGGAGGCACAAGCAAGTACCAGTTATTGAGTACACTTATCCACAGTTGCTGATTCAAAATCAAGCAACCCGCCCTGGCTCAATATTGGATCGGCAGGGTGGTTCAATATTCAATCGGCGCTAACATCCCACGCTGGCAAACTTTATCCGGGTTTGCACTAGGATGCCTTGTTGCATGGACAGCAGGGCTTTGGTTTGCAGTTCAGACTTCAAGCTTCGCCAGAACCGCTCTATCCGCCCGTTTTGCCAAGGGCTGCCCAAATCAGTGAGCTGCTGGCGCACACCGATTATCTTCAGCACGCTGCGAAACACCAGCGTCTTGAACACCACGGCGCTGGTCATAAAGGCGTTCTTACTGTGGTGTAAGAAGGTATATTTACGAAAA
>JAYWGO010000192.1:0-34950 GCA_043778205.1 Polaromonas sp.
TGCTTTTGGGCTAGGTCTTTGTGTTGGTCTAGCATGAGGGGGGCTAGGTCTCGGGCGGTTTGCAGCAGTTGCGCGTCTTGGGCGAGGTCGGCAAAGCGCAGCAGGGCGGCGCCGGACTGGCGGGCACCTAGAAATTCGCCGGGGCCGCGAATTTCCAGGTCTTGGCGGGCAATCTCGAAGCCGTCGTTGGTTTGGGCCATGGCTTTGAGGCGGGCCCGGGCGGTCTCGCCCAGTTTGCCGCTCTCGCCGGTGGCGTACATCAGCACGCAGGCTGAGGCCGCCGCACCGCGCCCTACCCGGCCGCGCAGCTGGTGCAGCTGCGACAGGCCAAAACGCTCAGCATGTTCAATCACCATGAGCGAGGCGTTGGGCACGTCTACCCCCACTTCTATCACAGTGGTGCTGACCAGCACCTGCATGTGGCCGCTGGTGAACTGGGCCATGACGGCTTTTTTGTCGGCTGGGGGCATGCGTGAATGCAGCAGGCCCACGGCCAGTGGGGCGTGCTGCGGCAGCGCCGTGCCGTGCAGGGCGGCGCTCAGCTCGGCATGGGTTTCGGTGGCATTGGTCAGGTCGATCATTTCTGACTCTTCGATCAGCGGGCACACCCAATACACTTGGCGGCCTGCGGCCAGCTGGGCACGGATGCGCTGGATGACTTCGCCCCGCCGTGCATCGCTGATGACTTTGGTAACGATGGGCGTGCGGCCGGGGGGCAACTCGTCGATGGTGGAGACGTCCAGGTCGGCGTAGTAGCTCATGGCCAGCGTGCGCGGGATGGGTGTGGCGGTCATCATCAGCAGATGGGGTTCGCACTGGGCATTTTTATGTACTATGTTTTTAATAGCTGTCCGTGCAGCATTTCCTTGGGCCTGCGGCGTATTGGGCTGTGAAAATGGCGTTTTGGAGGGGTTTTTAAGGTCTGCGGCGGGTGTGGGGTTCATCTTCTCGCGCAGGGCCAGCCGCTGCTTCACGCCAAAGCGGTGCTGCTCGTCGATGATGGCCAGCGCCAGGTTGTGAAACTGCACTTTGTCTTGGATCACCGCGTGAGTGCCCACCACCAGGCCGGCTGCGCCACTGGCAATCAGGGCCAACATTTCGCGGCGTTCTTTGGTTTTTTGGCTGCCGGTGAGCCACGCTACCTGAACGCCCAGTGGCTCGAGCCAGCCAATGAGTTTGCGAAAGTGCTGCTCGGCCAAAATCTCGGTGGGGGCCATCAGCGCGCACTGGGTGCCTGCGTCCATGCACACCGCGGCGGCCAGCGCAGCCACCACGGTTTTGCCTGAGCCTACGTCGCCCTGCAGCAGGCGGTGCATGGGGATGGGCTGGGCAATGTCGCGGCCCACCTCAGTGCACACGCGCTGCTGGGCAGCGGTAAGCTTGAACGGAATGAGGGCCAGCAGCTGGTCGTGCAGGCCGCCTTGCTTGGGCGGCAGCACGGGCGCGCGCAGGGCATCGCGCTCGCGTTTGGACTCTAGCTGGGACAGTTGCTGGGCTAGCAGCTCCTCTAGCTTGAGCCGCTGCCAAGCCGGGTGGCTGCGGTCTTCTAGCTGGGCGATCGACACGTCGGGCGACGGGTAGTGCAAAAATAATAGCGAACTATGTAGGTTTTCCTTGGGACTGAGGCCTTTGCGGCTGGTAAATGCTGCAGGCAAGGTCTCGTCCAGCGCGCCGCTGCGGGCCGCCTGCTCTAGCCCGCTTTGCACCGCGCGGCGCAGGTAGGGCTGCGGCAAGCCTGCCACGGTGGAATACACCGGTGTAAGGGCCACCGGCAGCGCGCTGCCGGCCTGTTTGCAGGCCGGGTGCAGCATGCTCCAGCCAAACATGCCGCCGCGTAGCTCGCCGCGTGCCCGAATGCGCTGGCCCACGGCAAGCTGCTTTTGCTGCGACGGGTAAAAGTTGAGAAACCGCAGGCTGCACACGTCGGTGCCGTCTTCCAGCGTTACCACCAGCTGGCGGCGGCCTCGGATAACCACCTCGCAGCCCGTTACCTCACCCTCGATTTGCGCCAAGTCGCCGTCCCGCGCGTCTGCCAGCTTCACAATGCGGGTTTCGTCTTCGTAGCGCAGGGGAATGTGCAGCGCCAGGTCAATAGGGCGCTGCAAACCCAGTTTTTCCAGCGCTTTTTGCGGTAGCGTCTTGGGCGGGCTTTTAGCTGCCGCTGCCACCGGGGCTGCTGGGTCAGCGGCGGCAGATTTAGCAGGTGGTTTAGCAGTAGATTTTGCAATGCGGGGCATGGGATAATTGTGCCTGCGGATTCACCGCCTGCCCATTTTTCTTCTCTTTTTAACCTTGGTACGGATGTGTCCCATCCTCAAGCACTATGAATACAATAGCTACCCGTGCAGCATTTTCTTGGGCCACCAGTGATTTTGACTACCAATTACCGGCCCAACTGATTGCCCAGCAGCCTGCAGCGCAGCGCACCGCCTCCCGCCTGCTCGACGGCACTGCGGCGCAGCCCATAGACCGTATTTTCAGCGACCTGCCCTCGCTGCTGACCGCGCGCGACCTGCTGGTGTTTAACGATACCCAAGTGGTCAAAGCCCGCCTGTTTGGCGAAAAAGCCACTGGCGGCAAACTAGAGCTGCTGATTGAGCGCGTGCTGAGCGGCTGCGACGTGGTGGCCCACATGAAGGTCAGCAAAAAGCCGCGTGTGGGCGATGTGCTGCACATGGTGGGCGGCTTTACCGCCACGCTGGAAGGCCGGTGGCCCGTTGCCGAGGGCCCGCTGTACCGCTTTACGCTGTCTGCCGAGCCCTACGCCATGATGGCCCAGCACGGCCACATCCCTCTGCCGCCGTACATCACGCGCCAGCAAAGCGGCACGCCCAGCCCCTCCGACACGCAGGCCGAGGCGGTGGACGCACAGCGCTACCAAACCGTGTTTGCCAAGCACCCCGGCGCCGTGGCCGCACCCACCGCTGCACTGCATTTTGACCAAGCCTTGCTAGACCAGCTGGCAGCCCAGGGCGTGCACCGCGCCAGCGTCACATTGCACGTAGGCGCAGGTACGTTTCAGCCCGTCAAAGCCGTGCAGATTGCCGACCACGTGATGCATTTTGAACGCTACGCCCTGCCCAGCGCCACCCTGCAAGCGGTGGCCGACTGCAAAGCGCGCAGCGGGCGCGTGGTGGCAGTAGGCACCACCACCGTGCGCACGCTAGAGACCTGGGCCCAAACAGGCCAAACCAGCGGCGACACCAACATTTTCATCACCCCTGGCTTTGCATTCAAAGTGGTCGATGCCTTGATCACCAACTTCCACTTGCCCCAAAGCACCTTGATGATGCTGGTCAGCGCTTTTGCAGGCTATGACCACACCATGGCCCTGTACCAGCACGCAATTGCGCAGAAATACCGGTTTTTTAGCTATGGGGACAGCATGCTGCTGCAAAAGAGCCCACTGCTGGACAACACATCGACAGCCTAATCGTTAAACACTATAATTATCGATATGAAAACTGAAGAAATCACCGTCTCCTCTAAATTCCAAGTCGTTATCCCGCTGTCGCTGCGCGAGCGCAGGCATATTGTGGCGGGGCAAAAAATGGCCTGGGTCGATTTTGGCGACGGGCTGCGCCTGCTTGAGGTCAAACCGCCTGCGGCCTACCGGGGCATAGCGCGTGGCCTGAAAGACAGCCATATTGCAGACGATGCAGAACGCTTTGCATGAAAAAAGCTGCGTCTGTCCCCACAGCCCAAGCCTTGCACAGTGCCCTCATTACGCTGGACAGTTCTTGTTGGCTTGAGTACTTTATGGACACCGAGCGTGCAGACTGGTATGCCAGCGCCATAGCACAGCCCGCGCAACTGATCGTGCCGATGATCACGGTCTACGAAGTGTATAAAAAATTACGCCGTGAGCTAAGCGATGGCGTTGCCCGCGAAGCAGTAGGCCTGATGCGCCAAGGCCAGTTGGTAGAAGCTGATCTGGCCATTTCGCTGGCTGCCGCACATATTGACATGGCCATGGCCGACAGCCTGATTTACGCCACTGCCCAAGAACGCCTTGCCACTGTGTGGTCGCAAGATGCCCATTTTGAAGGCCGCCCAGGGGTGAAATTTTTCGCCAAAACAGCGGCCCATTGAGTTTTTTATGCTGAAATTTGAACTTTTAAAAACCGACCCCGCTACCAGCGCGCCCAGTGGCAGCCATTTAGGCAACTACGCAGGCAGCCACGCGCGCCGTGGCCGCCTGACCCTGAACCACGGCGTGGTAGAAACGCCCATTTTCATGCCAGTAGGCACCTACGGTACGGTCAAGGGCGTGATGCCCAGCAGCCTGCACGGCATGGGTGCGCAAATTATTTTGGGCAACACCTTCCATTTGTGGATGCGCCCTGGCGAAGACGTGATGCGCCAGTTTGGCGGCCTGCACCAGTTTGAAAACTGGCACAAACCCATCTTGACCGACAGCGGCGGTTTTCAGGTCTGGTCGCTGGGAGAGATGCGCAAAATCAGCGAAGAAGGTGTGCGCTTTGCCTCGCCTGTGAACGGCGACAAACTGTTTCTCACGCCCGAGATCAGCATGCAAATTCAGTCGCTGCTTAACAGCGACATTGCCATGCAGTTTGACGAATGCACGCCCTATGAAACCCAAGGCGTGATCACCACCGAACCCGAGGCCAGGGTGTCGATGGAGCTCTCCCTGCGCTGGGCCCAGCGCTGCCAAGCCGAGTTTGCCCGGCTGGCCAACCCCAATGCGCTGTTTGGCATAGTACAAGGCGGCATGCACGAGGGCCTGCGCGACGAGTCTTTGGCGGGGCTGGAAGATTTGAACTTCCCCGGCATTGCCGTAGGCGGTTTGAGCGTGGGCGAACCCAAAGAAGACATGGTGCGCGTGCTCAGCCACATTGGCCCCAAGCTGCCCGCCGACAAGCCGCACTACCTGATGGGCGTGGGCACGCCAGAAGACTTGATTACCGGCGTGCAAAACGGCATCGACATGTTTGACTGCGTGATGCCCACCCGCAACGCCCGCAACGGCCATTTGTTCACCCGCTTTGGCGACCTGAAAGTGCGCAACGCCCGCCACAAAAGCGACATGGGCCCGGCAGACAGCACCTGCACCTGCTACGCATGCGCCGGCTACACCGACGCGCAGGGCCACACTACGGGCGGCTTTAGCCGGGCCTACCTGCACCACCTAGAGCGCTGCGGCGAAATGCTGGGGCCCATGCTGGGCAGCATTCACAATTTGCACTATTTTTTAAACCTCATGCGCGAGGTGCGCGCGGCGCTGGACGCTGGCAGCTTTGGTGCCTACGTGAAACAATTTCACGCCGACCGTGCACGCGGGGTTTAACAGCTTTGCACACCCGGCTTAAAAAAACTTGCCATGAACGACCCCAAAATTAACAAAAAATTTGCTGTGGCTAAAGGCCCGGTGAACCGGCGCTTGGTAGCAGCCGACACCGCAGGCAGCGACAAAGCCTCCCCGCTGGCGCTGGCCCGCCTGCAAGCAGCGCAAGCCCGCCAGCGCCTGGGCCGCAGCTTGGCGCAGCGTTTGTCGGGCCAGCGCCAGCCTACCGGCAAGCAAGCCTTAAGCCCTGCCGACATTATGGTCGCCATGGGCGCAGCCGCCAGCGTAGTGGGCTTGGTACTGGGCGTGATTCAAAGCTCGGTACCTATTGCCGCAGTCAGCGCAGTGCTGGTGTGCGGGTTTGGCTGGCGCTCTTACGTTGCGCTGCAAAAAAGGCGTGAGCTGGGTGTGGCGGTTAGCAGCAGCCCTGTAGATTTTGTCGACCACAACGACATTGCCCTGCTAGACACCGCCATGGAAAAGCTGGCGCTAGAGGCCTCGCAAGACACCGTAGACAAGCTCTCGGAGCTGAAAACCTTGATCGTGCAGTGTGTTGCTTTGATCAGCCAAACCAAAAGCACCCAGGCTTTGGCCAATGACGACCAGCTGTTTATCAGGGAGTGTATTCGCCGCTATGCGCCAGACTCTATCAGCAGCTATTTGCGGGTGCCCAGCAAAGACAGAGCCAGCTTGGTGATCGAAGAGGGAAAGACCGCAACCCAACTGCTGCATGGCCAAATTGACATGCTGATGGCGCAGCTGCGGTCTAAAGAGCAGCGCCTAACGCAGTTGTCAGGCGAGTCTTTAATGCAGCAACAGCGGTTTTTGGCAGTCAAGACCGGCAAGGGCCTTGACTAGGCTACTTAAAGCCTATGCCTAAGCCTCCCCGCGGCCACCCGATTTGTCCATCAAATCGGCTTCGTGTTTGTCACGCACGGTTTTGGCCACCGTAAAGGTGGTGCTGATCAAAAACAACCAGCTCACCACCATAAAACCCTTTTGCCATTCACCAATGTTCATGCGCCACAGGCCCCAAGCGGTTAAACAAAACGCAGCCGCAAAAGCCACCCACACCGTCATCGTCCATGAGGCCGTGTCCACCTGGCCGTCGCGATTGTCCCGAATGGTCTTGGCCACCGCAAACGACGCGAACAGGCAAAAGAACAAACCAATCGCCAAGAAGGCACGGTCTAGCTCTTGGCCGGGCAGGCGAATCACGCCTACCGCACAGGCGCTGATCGCAATGCCGAATGAAATCCAAACCTGGCTGCGCCAACCAGAAGTGTCGCGCTGCATTACATACTGAGAAGCCATGAGATATCCTTTTTAAATTAAAGAGAGACTGAAATTAAACTGAAATTGAAATTGAAAATTTAAAGCGCCACAGGCCCTGCCAAGCTCTCGCGCGTTGCCTCACGCGCCTGGCGTTGGCGGGTACGGTCGATGTACTGGTCGGCACGTGCCAATTGCTCTTTCATGATGGTGTTGTTTTGCCCCATAACTTCAATTGATTTGGCGCGGAAGGTGTCCATCGCGTCCATCGCCTTGAAGGTTTGGTCAAACATTTCTTTCATTTTTTCAATGCCCAGCATGGGGTTTTGCGCAAACTGGGTGGTTTTCTCCACATGGGTGTTCAGCTGACGGCCCGACTCGGCTACCAAATTTTCAATCGCACTGTTCACGCCAGTAAGCATTTCCATCACCTGAATTTGGTTGCCTGTAGCGCGCGCAACGGTTTGCGCTACGGCCAGCGCGCTCATGCCGGTGGTGGCCACGCGGGTGCAGCCGTTCATCATTTCGCGGCCAGTTTTCTTCAGCACGTCCAGCGCCAAGTAGCCATTGGTGCATATGGCCTGCTGGGTTTGCATGTCCAGCAAGTTTTGCCGTGCATAAAACAACACCTCCTGCTGCAAAGCCTTGGCTTTGGTGGGGTCGGTGGCTTGCAAGGCGTCTACTTTAGAGGCCAGCTTGGCATCCAGGGTTTCGGCAAAATAAATCGCGCCAGACAGCTTTTGCATAGCGTCCCACAGCTTGGTACGGGTGGCTTCAATGTCTACTACGTCGCGCTGCATGTCATCACGCGCGGTGTAGATTTGCTGCATGCTTTTTTGCAGCTGCGAGCCAGCACTTTGGTACCTGCGGAAATACGACTGCAGCTTGTTGCCATACGGAATAAAGCCCAGCAATTTTTGCGGCTGGAACAGGTCGCCTTCTTTGCCGGGGTTAAGCTCGTCCAAATGGCCGCGCATGTCTTGAATCGCTTTGAAAGCACTGCTGTCTTCGATGCCTGCAAAGTTGCGCTGTAGCAAGCGCCCCTGCATCAGGCCTGAGGCTATAGACACTTCCTCGCGTCCCAAGGCAAAGGCACTGTCTAGCTTGGACTTGAAAGCTTCGCTTTGCACGTCCTCCTTGAGCAAGCCTTCCATAAAACGGTCTACCTGGTCGTCCACTGCGGTTTGTGTCTCGCGTGCCAATGGCACGGCTGACTGGGCGGCCAAGTTAGACAAGGGCGTGATCACCTCAGGCGGCGACAGCGTAAACGGGGTAACTGCGGGGCTGGTAACTTCTGACATAACATTCTCCTTGGATTTGAATTTGTGAAGCTCTGCATAGGAAGTGTCGCGCAACTCTGTGAGGTACGCAAAATAAATACACGGTCGCTGTTGGCACTGCTCAGGGTGTTAAAAAATGCTACTTTAACTGATTAAAAGCGCCTTGACACGCGCTTGCAGCAGTTCGGGCTGCACTTGGTCGGCTGGCAAGGGTGGGCCCACATTCAAACCTACGCGGCTGAACACCCCGCGCCGAAAGGGGCGCACCATGGCACCGTTTTTCTCAATCCGGCTGAAGTAACTGCCCCACAAATTGGTCAGCGCCATCGGAATCACCGGCGGCGTGATGCCTTGGGCCTTAGCATCTTGCAAAATTCGCATGATGCCGCCTTTGAATTCTTGCACCTCTCCATCTTTGGTAATGCCGCCTTCTGGAAAAATGGCCAGTAAATCGCCCTCTTTGAGCACCGCTTGCACTGCCACAAAGGCTTGCGCGTAAGCAACCGGGTCTTCAGAGCGCGGCGCAATAGGAATGGCTTTGGCTAGTCTGAACATCCAGCCCAGCACCGGGACTTTAAAAATACGGTGGTCCATGACAAAACGAATCGGCCGTGGGCTGGCCGCCATCAGCAGCACGGCATCGACAAAGCTCACGTGGTTGCAGGTCAAAATAGCCGCACCTTGTACGGGAATATGGTGGTCGCCCGTGACTTTAAAACGGTAAACACAGCGCGAAGCCACCCAGGCAATAAAGCGCAAAAAGTACTCCGGCACCAGCATGAAAATATAAAACGCCACCACAGCGTTGGCCAAGCCGGTGAACAAAAATATCTGCGGAATGGTGAAATGCGCCGCCAACAGCAGCCCTGCAATCACCGAGCTGGCAATCATGAACAGCGCATTGAGGATATTGTTGGCCGCAATAATGCGCGCGCGGTGCGTGGGCTGGCTGCGCAGCTGAATCAGCGCGTACATGGGCACGCTGTACAGGCCCGCAAACAGGCTGAGCAAGGCCAGGTCGGCCATCACCCGCCAATGCGCGCTCATGCTGATGAACTGGCCAATGCTTAGCGCGCTGCTGGCTGGCAGGCCGCGCGAGGCAAAGTACAGGTCGATTGAAAAAATGCTCATGCCTATCGCGCCCAGCGGTACCAGGCCAATCTCTACATGGCGACGGCTTAAGGTTTCGCACAGCAGCGAGCCGATGGCAATGCCAATAGAAAAAACCACCAGCAGCAAAGAGGCCACTTGGCTGCTGCCGTGCAGTACTTCTTTGGCAAAGCTGGGGAACTGCGACAAAAATGTAGCACCAAAAAACCACATCCAGCTGATGCCTAACAGTGAGCGGAACACGACGGTATTTTGGTGGGCTAGTTTTAAATTTGCCAGCGTTTCTGTCACGGGGTTCCAGTTAATGTGCAAGCCAGGGTCGGTTGCCGGTGCAGAGGGGATGTACTGGGCCACCACGCGACCCACCAAAGCCGCCACTACGCAAGCAATGGCCACGTAAGTAGGCCCCACCTGCGGAACAGCCACCAACAGGCCACCCACCACATTGCCCGCCAAAATAGCCACGAACGTGCCCATCTCCACCATGCCGTTGCCGCCGGTAAGCTCGCGCTCGCTCAGCACCTGGGGCATGTAGGCAAACTTAACCGGGCCAAACAAAGTAGAGTGCACACCCATTAAAAATGTGCAGGCCAGCAGCACGGGCACATTGGCCGTGGGAAAGCCAAATGCAGCCAGCAACATGATGCCAATTTCCAGGTTTTTAACAAAGCGAATGACTTTGGTTTTGTCGTACTTGTCGGTCAACTGCCCGCTGGTGGCACTGAACAGTAGAAACGGCAAGATAAACAAGGCCCCAATCACCAGCCCCGCCATGGCAGGCTGCATCCAGCTGATGCTAAGCTGGTAGGTCACCATGACGGTGAAGGCGAACTTAAACAAATTGTCGTTGGCCGCACCGGCAAACTGGGTCCAGAAAAAAGGTGCGAAGCGGCGCTGGGTTAACAAAGCGAATTGGTTAGGATGCTCTTGCGCTTGCGCATCTGCATGCGCCTGCGCATCTGCATGCAAAGCGCTGGGTTCTGCTGAACGGTGAGGAATAGCTGCCATGTTGGCTCCTTATTTTGAACTTGTTTCGCCCATGACCTGGTTGCGCTGTGGTGCTACTGCATCCATTTGCAGTGCATTATGTCGCAAGGCACTGATGACTGGCAAGGCAGCCAAGCTGGCCACCACATGCTTTAAGCTATGGCCCGAAACCCAGCCCTGCGCGGCATCGAACACCCATGCATCGCCCAGCTCTAACAGCTTGGCCGCAGCATAAATGCCAATTAGCACGCCCCAGCGGATACCCAGGGCAGCAGATTGTGCGCGCTGGGTGCAGGCCCACAGTACCACGGCCATGCCGCCAAACTGCACCACCGCCCAGGGTGCAATGACCCCCGCCAAACGCTGCAGCAAAATTGCAAATAACCCCGCAACTAATACAGTAGGCCAGGTCCAGCGCGCAGCACGCAAGCTGACCCGCTGGGCCGCTACCAAGCCCAGCACACCGGCAAAGGCTACGGCCATGCCTGCGCGGTCTAGCGCCAAGCCCCAAGCCTCTGGAGCCCAGTGGTAGAAGCTGGAGCTGAAAAACGTCAAGCCCAAGCCAACAAAAAATACCGTGGCCGCTTGGCGGGTGGCAGGCTGCACCCCAGGGGCGCGGTGCAGCGCCCGCAGGCCTGCCATGCTAACCAGCAGGAAAGGTAAGTTGGTCAGCACGTCCATGGCATTGGGTATGCCCCACAGCACGCGTGCGTCTACAAACGGATGTCCGTGCGCGTACATATGGGTATGGCCGTGGGCATTAAGCTGTAAATGCATCAGCTGGGCTAGCTGGCTACCCCAGAGTGCGCCCCCTACCGCCAAGCTGGCCAGTAGCAGGCCCCAAGTAAGCAGGCGGCGCTCAGCAAGCGACCAAGGGGTGGGCAATGCGTGCGGGTATTGCCGCTGCGCTGACAAAGATGCATAAGAGGCCATAGTAAAGGTGACACAGGTTGTTGAACACCATGCCAGTGTGCAACCGCAGCAGCGGTGCGCGGCAAGTAGCGGTGTAGCAGCGCACCAAACTACTGCGGGTACTACAGCGCGCTACCCGTGCGCGAGCAGGACGATAGGTTTAGGCTGTAAAAACCGTCAGCACACCGGTGTAGCCATACAGATGCTGGTGGGCAATTTCGCCGCCTGCAAAAAAGCCTACCAAGGGCACATCGCCTAGGGCGTGGCGAATGATTTGCAGCTCGGCGCTGGGCGCGCCAAAGTGCGGGCCGCCCCGGCCAGCGCAGCTAATATAGACCGCCCCTGCGATGCGGCGTGCGGCGCTGGGTGCGGCATCGGCTTGGTCATCACCCAAACGCAGGGCACCTTCCAGCGACAGCTCTGCAGGCTCTAGCTCTTCGCGTATTTCAGCGCAAATGCGCACAAGGTCGCGGCGTGCAGCGGCTACGTTGCGCTCGCAAAACACCATGCTGCTGCCCTCTTGCACTTTGTCTGACACGGCCACGCCTTTGCGCGCAGGGTCTAGGCCCATGATATGGCGCACCCGGGTGTCGCTGCCAAAGTTGCCCACCGGGGTAACGGCGCTGGCACCTGCGTCGGTCATGCCTACCAAGGTGGCGCGCAGTTTCTCCAGTGCTTCACGCGGCTGGTTCAGGCTCACACCCAGGTCTTGCAGCAGCAGGTCTAGCGCGGGTTGCCCGTCCAGGTGGGTGACTACGTTACCGTCGCAGCCTGTGACGGTGCGGGCGCTTGATTTTTTACCCGCAGCAGTGGTGATGGGCGCACAACCCTGCGTAACACGCGACAGCATGGCCACGCCACTGCCAAAAGCTACGCCGCTCAAGCCCCCGTGGAAGACCCCTGTTGCCCTGCCTTGGCCGCGCACATTGCCATTGCCGCTGACGGCAAATTGCACTGCTTGCGTGCGGCTGGCGGCCAAGCCGCCAAACAAATAGCCCGACTCGGTGCGGTCGGCTAGCTCTAGCAACAGTTCGGCCAGGTCAGACGTATTGCCGTCAGCGTGCACCAGAGCACTATGGGCATCAAAAAACCCATGCTGGGAGCCCAAGGGCGCCACGCCGCTGAACACGCGGTACTGGTCACCTGGCAGTTCGCACAGCATCACAGCCAAGGCGGGCTCGTCAAAGTACTCCACGTTATTAGAGGCAATGCCTACCCCTACCGTGCCGGTCCAGTCGGGCACCGTAGGCAGCTGGTCGCTCAGGTGCGTCAAAATCGCCTCGGCATCGGCAGCGTAATGGTCGGTGATGTACACAATGGCCAGTGTGGGCTGCCCTGCGTAGTTGTGCAGCGCAATTTGCGCGCGCAGCTGGGCTAGCACCAAGCCGCATGCCATTTGCCACTGGGGGTGTGTGGCATGGCCAAAAGGGAACAGTTTCACTATTTTTTTCCCTTAGTTTGGCCAGCGGCTGTGCGTGGGCTTGCTTTTTTAGGCGCGGGTGCTGCTTTGCGCACTTGGCTGGGCAATGGCTTGGGTGCCGATTTGGGCCCAGCAGCCGACATTCTTTGCAGCGTTTGGTTGGCTGCAGCGCCTGCGGTTTTGGCCATTTGGCCAGCGGTAGATTTTGCGGTGTTAAACGCCGTTTGGGTCATGGCCTTGGCCATATTCTTGGTGGTGTCCATGGCAGTTTTTTGGGCTGCATCTTTCATGGCGCTGCTGGCAATGGCACCAAACTGTTGGGTTAGCGCACCCCACAGCTGCATCGGGTCAATGATGCCAGCTACTGGCATGCTGGCAGCACTGGCAGATTTTTTGCGCGGTGCAGGCTTTTTGCCTGTCACAGTTTCAACGGCTTTGTCTTTGGCGGTGCCCACCACTTGGGCTACGGTGTCTGCTGCTTTGAGCTTGAACGCGTTAGCGACATCGCCCATATTAAAGTTCATGCCTTTCAGGGTGGCCAGTGTCATTTTTTGCACTTCCAGGGCCGTGATGGTAGCGGCCAAGGCACTGGCGTTTTGGTCTAGCCAAAACTGCACTGCTTTGAGCTCACTGATACGTTTGTCCAGCTCTTCCACGTTAAGCGTGGGGGCAACCCAGTTGGCCGGGTTGGGCAGTTGCGGGATATTTTGCGCCGCGCCTTTGGCAAGGTTTTGCAAAAAATCAAAACCGGGAACAAATTTACCGAAACTATTTGCGTCGCTCATGGGGGCTCCTAAGGTGCTGCAGTGAGTCTACAGCTTACCGTACATTAGCAGCAAAAACCAGTGCGGCTAGCACTTGGCACTGAGACTAATGCCAATGGCCCTTAGGCAGACGCAACGCTGCCAGCCTGTCTAGTGCGGGCTTACCCGCGTGCATTGGCCTGGCTAAAGGCCAATGCACGCGGGCGCAGCACACCCAACGCTATTTGGCTGCGCTGGCACCGTCCATCGGCGCAGAAGCGCTGGGCGCGGGCTCTGCAGCCGGTGTGGCCGCGCCTGGCGGCACTACCAGAGGGGGCGTGCTGCTGGCACCGCCGCCCGTCTTCCCTGCGTCTTTACAGCCTGTGATGGCCAGCAAGGCGGCGCTAAAAAATACCAACGCTGCTGCCCTGACCAGCCAGGCTGACGAAGCTGCGTGGTAGCGCGGGCCAGTGGTGAAGGTGGGCAAATGCTTAACGGTGGGTTGGGTGTGGTAAACAGAATGTGCCATAGGGTGTGGTGCGGGTGAACGCACAGTTAAAGTTAAACAAGCCAACACCATACTGTGGACTGGCCGCATAGCGCAAGCGTTTGTCACACCCTGAGAGCAACGCTACACAATATTGCCTGCTTGGGGCGCGCTGTGTGTGAGCAAGTTAGCGCAAATGTACCTGGCATGCACGCATGTAACATTTTATAAAAAAAGGCCCATTACCCAAGGAAATGCTGCACGAGTAGCTCCTATTTTAATAGTATATGGAATTACTTTTATAAGCTTGGCATGGTAAAAATGGGGAAAGTACTGGCGCAATAAAGGCCGCAAAAGCGGCCTTGGTGGTGCTTACTGTAGGGTGCGTTTGGTCGATTCGTAATGGTGATTTTGAATCTTGGTTTTGTGGCGGTTAACCTGGCGGTCTAGCTTGTCTACCAAGTCGTCCACCGCAGCGTACAGGTCAGCGTGGCTGCTTTCGGCAAACAGGTCATTGCCTTTGACATGGATGTTGCACTCTGCGCGCTGGCGGCGCTCTTTTTCCTTTTGTTTTTCAACCGTGAGCAGGACTTTTACGTCGACAACCTGGTCAAAGTGGCGTGATATTCGATCGAGTTTGTTGGTCACATAGTTTCGCAGGGCGGGTGTAACTTCAAGATGGTGACCACTGATCGTCAAGTTCATAAGGAGACTCCTATTTACTCTCGTTGCACAAAAGTCTGGTGCTGCGTTGACGCGCAGTCCCAAACACCTAAAAAACCACCCGATCTATGCTTGAGGTCACTATGCACTAGAAGCTTTCGTTGCGCAATCTTGCGTTGCAACAATATGCAAGAAAAGTACATGCTTTGCTTGCTAAGCCTTTGATTTAGTTAAGTTAAATTTTTTAAATTATTTTGCAACGGGCACTGAAGCTGGCGCACCAGGTGCTCCGTAAAGGGACAATTTGCCCACCAACCAAATGCTAAGTACGGTAGCCGCCATGCCCAGCAGCGCATTGCCCCAATAGTGCTGCAACAGGCCGTTGGCATCACGGCTGATAACCAGGCCGCCAACAAAGGCCGCTACGCCCATAGCAGCCGACTGAACCGATGAATTGATTGCCATAAAGGTGCCTCGCAATTGGGGGTTGCCTGCCGCGCCGATGATGGCCATACCAGGAATCATGCGGCCACCCATGCAAATAAAAAAAGTCGTAGATACCGCCAACATGCCCCACACCCCCAACGGCGCACTCACAGTCATCAGAAACATCGGCAGCATGCCCACCAGCACCAAGCGGCGAAACGTGGTTTGCTTGCCTAGCTGGTCAGTCATGCGGCCTACCCAGCGCGCAGTCAGCAAAGTTGCCGTACCGCCGCACAGGTAGATGTAGGGAATTTGCTGCGCCGTTAAGCCGCCATTAACCGTGGTGTAGATGGTGATATAGGGAATGACAGCAAAACCAGCGCCCATCAGCAGCGCGGTAAACACAAATGCCTTTTGGTGGTTACGGTCTTGCAGCACAAGGCCAATGTTGGCCAACGCCGAGCTGGGTGCACGGGCAAGGTGTTCTTTCAAAGGTGGCATGGTGAAGGCGGCCCCTGCTGCCAGCACGCCGCTGACGGCTGCAATGGCAATAAACGGCGCATGCCAGCCCCACTGCGCGGCTAAAAATAAACTCAGCGGCACGCCGGCCACGGTAGCCGCAGAAAAAGATGACATCACCAGCGCCATGGCGCGGCCGCGTCTTTCAAATGGAATCACATCGGCCACAATGGTTTGCGACAGGGCCGACAGCACGCCACCAAAGGCACCTGCGGCAATGCGTGCGGCCATCAGGCTGTCATACGTAGGTGCCAAGCCGCAGGCCAAGGTAGCCAGGCCAAACAGCACGTACAAAGACAAAAGTAGTTTTTTACGGCCAAAACGGTCAATGTACAAAGATGCCAGCAAGCCAGAGGCGCCCGCTGCAAAGGTGTAGGCCGACACCAGCAGGCCAAACTGTGCATCGCTGATGCGAAAGAGTTGCGTAAACTGGGGGCCCAGTGGCATCATCACCATAAAGTCAACAATGTGGGTGAACTGAATGCCTGCGAGGGTGGCCAAAAGCCACAGCTCGCGCCGAGGGGTAAGCGCTGTTGTCATGTGTTGTGCTGCAAATTAACTAACTACTTTAACCCAATGACCTTGTCTACGCTGATCAATGCCGGATTAACCCGCCCAGACAAGCCGCGCACGGCGCTGGTGCTGATGGGCGGCGGCGCGCGCACGGCCTACCAAGCTGGCGTGCTCAGTGCGCTGGCTGACATGCTGCGCTTGCAAGGGCCTAGCGCCATTGCATTGGGCACACAGGCCATGCCAAGCCCACCTGCCAGCGCCTCTGGCGCAGGGCAGGCTTTTCCGTTTCAGATCTTGGTTGGCACCTCAGCCGGGGCTTTGAACGCGAGCTTTTTAGCCTCGCGCGCTACTGACGGCCTGGCCGCGCTAGATGCGCTGGCACAATTTTGGCGTGCGCTGCGCTCACACCACGTCTACCAGCTGGACGTATCACCCTGGGTGCGCCTGAGCAAAATAGCCGCTGCGTGGAGCCTGTCCAAGCAGATTCGCGGTCACGGTGCCATGCTCAACAACATGCCCTTGGTAGACACACTGCACAAAAGCATCTCGCTGGGCGGCATTGATGCCGCACTGGACAGCCAGGCACTGCATGCGCTGGCAGTCACAGCGTCCAGCTACAGCAGTGGCGTGCACTGGACTTTTTGCCACACACGGCGCGATGCCCGCCACGATGCCTGGATGCGGCCCGGCAGGCGCGCTGAGTTTGGCCCCGTCACGATCGAGCATTTGATGGCATCGAGTGCCATCCCGCTGATTTTCCCGTCAACCCCGCTGTGGGTAGATGGCGGGCAGGAGTTCTTTGGTGACGGCTCGATGCGGCAAACCTCACCGCTGTCGCCCGCCATGCACTTGGGTGCGCACAAGGTGCTGTGCATTGGCGTGGGCCAGCCCCAGCGCAGCAGTTTTGGTGGTTCTGGCGCTGGTTCCAGCACCGGTACCAGCTCTGGCGCAGGCAACCACAGCAAAGCGCAAGCCCCCAGCCTGGGCGGTATTTTGGGCCACGCTATGGCCAGCGTGTTCCACGACACGCTGCACAGCGACGTAGAGCAAGCCCAGCGCATGAACCACACTCTGGGGCAACTGCCCCGCGAGGTGGCTGCGGTAATGCCCTACCGCAGCATCAATGTGATGAGCCTGCAGCCCAGCGAATCGCTGGACGACTTGGCCCTGCGCCATGTGGGAGAGCTGCCCGACTCGGCGCGCAACGCGCTGGCGGGCTTGGGCGCATTCGGGCCAGCTGGGAGGAATGGAAGCAGCGCGGGCAGTAGTGCAGGCAGCGCGGGCAGTAGTGCAGGCAGCGCGGGCGCTGCGGCCCTGGCCAGCTATTTGCTGTTCGAGCCGGGCTTTGTCACTGCCTTGATCGCCATGGGCCAGCGTGATGCCTATGCGCAAAAGACACAGCTGATGGAGTTTTTCAGCGCTTAAGCACTGCACACACGCATCTTTCAAGGATAATCGCGGCATCTTCATTTTTGGAGTTTGTTTTGGAAACCACCCCTAGTTGGTAGCTTCCTGCGACCTGTACTGCAAGGCTTGGCCCTGGCCTCTTTGGCCCCTTTAGCCAACGGTTGGCTGCCTTGCCCCGCACCGGCCGTATGGAAGCAAGCCCTGCTTTTTAGTCCGGTGCGCACACTGTTGTTTACAGCAACCCCGCGCCCACCCCCCATCCCTTCGTTCGGAGTGCGCCATGCTCAACATCTTTACCCTGGCCAACGGCCGCTTGTTCCAAGAAGAAATCGAATCTTTGGAAGAGCTCACCAAGTTCCAGCCCATTTGGGTCGACCTGGAAGCCCCCACGCCCGAAGAAAAGGCCTGGATTAAACAACACTACGGCCTGAGCATTCCCGACGATGCGATGGACGAAGACATTGAAGAGTCCGCCAGGTTCTACGAATCCGACAACGGTGACCTGCACATTCGGTCTGACTTTTTAATTGAAGACAACGCCGACTCGCGCACCGAGCGGGTGGCATTTATTTTAAATCTGCACAACGCAGAGCTTAAAAGCAAGGGCGTGCTGTTTTCTATCCACGATGAAGACGTGCCCGTGTTTCGCCTGCTGCGCATGCGCGCGCGCCGCTTGCCAGGGCTGATCGAAGACTCCCGCGATGTGCTGCTCAAACTCTACGATGCCGATGCCGAATACTCTGCCGATGCGCTAGAAGGTGTGCACGACGCGCTAGAGCACATCAGCGGCAAAGTGCTCAGCGGCGCAGTCACCGACGAAGTGGCCGCCGAGGTGCTGGCCACCATTGCCAAAGAAGAAGATTTGAACGGCCGCATTCGCCGCAACATGATGGACACGCGCCGCGCCTTAAGTTTTATGATGCGCAGCCGCATGCTGTCGGGTGAGCAAAACGACGAGGCCCGGCAGATTTTGCGCGACATTGATTCGCTGGACAGCCACACGGTATTTTTGTTCGACAAAATCAACTTTTTGATGGACGCTACGGTGGGTTTTATCAACATCAACCAAAACAAAATCATCAAGATTTTCTCAGTCGCTAGCGTGGCCCTGCTGCCGCCCACGTTGATTGCCAGCATTTACGGCATGAACTTTGTGCACATGCCGGAGCTGGCGCAGACCTGGGGTTACCCGGCAGCCTTGGCCCTGATGGCCTGCTCTGCGGTGTTGCCTATGCTGTATTTTCGCAAGCGGGGGTGGTTGAAGTAGCGGTTACCGCAGAGCGCTGGCTTGGTTAGTGCCGGGTGAGATAGCGGCGCGCTACCCGTATTGAACACGTCGTCTTTGCCGGAGACTGCCGGTAGTGCGCTACTTTGGTCGTACACGCGAAACCACGCAAGACTCAAATAACACCGTGGCAAACATAGCAACAAAAGTTTTAAGACGTTTTAGCCCTATGGCCCAAGGAAATACTGCACAGGTAGCTACTAATTTAGGAGTCTAACTGCCAACTCCTAGCGCAGCCGTTTGACCAAACTGGACGTATCCCAACGCCGTCCACCCATCTGCTGCACATCGGCATAGAACTGGTCTACCAGGGCGGTAACTGGCAAGCGTGCGCCGTTGCGCTTGGCTTCGCCCAGCACCAGCCCCAGATCTTTGCGCATCCAGTCCACCGCAAAACCAAAGTCAAACTGGTCGGCCACCATGGTTTTGCCTCGGTTGTCTAGCTGCCAGCTTTGCGCTGCGCCTTTGCCAATCACGTCCAGCACCAAGTTCACGTCCAAACCGGCTTTTTGGCCAAACGCCACTGCCTCGCTCAGGCCTTGCACCAAGCCTGCAATGCAAATTTGGTTGACCATTTTGGTCAGCTGCCCGGCACCGGCTTCGCCCATGTGGGTGAAAGCTTTTGCAAAAGCCATCGCTACCGGCTGGGCTGCGCCAAAGGCGGCTTGGTCTCCACCGCACATCACTGTGAGCAGACCGTTTTTGGCACCCGCTTCGCCGCCTGATACGGGAGCGTCTACAAAGTGCAGGCCTGCGGCTTTGGCAGCGGCGTACAGCTCGCGCGCCACGTCGGCAGAGGCCGTGGTGTGGTCTACCAAAATGGCACCGGGCTTCATGCCAGCCAGCGCGCCGCTAGCGTCCCGCTTACCGCCGCCCAGGCTAGCGCCCAGTACCACGCTGCGCAAGTCGTCGTCGTTGCCTACGCAGCAAAACACCATGTCTGCGTCTTTAACCGCATCTTTAGGCGATAGCCCGTGTGTGGCCCCAGCGAATGCAGCGCAAAATGCTGCCGATTTAGCCGCGGTGCGGTTGTACACAGCCACTTGGTGGCCCGCACTGTGCAAGTGCCCGGCCATGGGGTAACCCATCACGCCCAGGCCCAGAAAAGCGACTTTTTTAGCAGGAGTTGGTTCGTAAGTTTTCATTAGGTAATAAAACAATAAGGCAATAAGGCAATAAGGCAATAAGGCAGTCGGCAATCAGAGGCTTACATAATTTGCAAATGCTCGGTGCCTGCGGCCAAGTCTACCGTTTTGGCGCGTTGCGAGTTCAGCTTAATTTGCAGGCGCAGGTCGTTAACCGAGTCGGCGTTGCGCAGTGCGTCTTCAAAGGTGATGGAATTGTTTTCAAAACCGTCAAACAGCGCTTGGTCAAAGGTTTGCATGCCCAGGTTGCGGCTTTTCTTCATGATTTCTTTGATCTCAGAGACATCGCCTTTGAAAATCAAATCCGAAATCAACGGGGTGTTGAGCATAATTTCTACCGCCGCAAAACGGCCTTTGCCGTCTTGCTTGGGCACCAAGCGCTGCGAGACCATGGCGCGCAAATTAAGTGACAAGTCCATCAGCAGCTGGGTGCGGCGCTCTTCGGGGAAGAAGTTAATAATGCGGTCCAGCGCTTGGTTGGCGCTGTTGGCGTGCAGGGTGCACATGCACAGGTGGCCAGTTTCGGCAAAGGCTACGGCGTGCTCCATGGTTTCGCGGTCGCGCACCTCGCCCATCAAAATCACATCGGGTGCTTGGCGCAGCGTGTTTTTCAGCGCTGCTTCCCAGCTGTCGGTGTCCAGCCCCACTTCGCGCTGGGTTACAACGCAGTTTTTGTGCGGGTGCACAAACTCTACCGGGTCTTCGATGGTGATGATGTGGCCAAACGAATTTTCGTTACGGTGGTCTACCATAGCTGCCAGCGAGGTAGATTTACCAGAGCCGGTGGCACCCACCAGGATCACCAAACCCCGCTTGGTCATGGTCACGTCTTTGAGCACTTGCGGCAGGCCCAGCACGTCGATGGTGGGCAGGGTGGCAGGGATGGTTCGCATCACCATGCCCACCTTGCCTTGCTGGATAAAAGCGTTCACCCGAAAGCGCCCAACGCCAGGGGGCGCAACGGCAAAGTTGCACTCCTTGGTGCGCTCAAACTCAGCGGCTTGCTTGTCGTTCATGATCGAACGGGCCAGCGCCAGGGTGTGGCCTGCAGTCAGCGGCTGCGGCGAGACTTTGGTGACCTTTCCGTCCACCTTGATGGCGGGCGGAAAGTCGCCGGTGATGAACAAATCACTGCCATTGCGGCTGACCATCAACTTTAAAAGGTCGTTGATGAATTTACTAGCTTGGTCGCGCTCCATGAGGCAACTCCTTTAAAAAATTAGCCTATAAAGTTGTCAGGGATTTTGGCTTTGCTGCGGGCCTCGGCAGGCGAGATCATGTTGCGTTTGACCAGGTCGGTGAGGTTTTGGTCCAAGGTTTGCATACCCACGCTGTTACCAGTTTGGATGGACGAGTACATTTGCGCCACTTTGGCCTCGCGTATCAGGTTACGTATCGCGCTGGTGCCCAGCATAATCTCGTGCGCCGCCACGCGGCCACTGCCGTCTTTGGTTTTGCACAGGGTTTGCGAGATCACGGCCTGCAACGATTCGGACAGCATCGAGCGGATCATTTCTTTTTCTTCCGCTGGGAACACGTCAATAATGCGGTCGATGGTTTTGGCCGCACTGGACGTGTGCAGCGTACCAAACACCAAGTGGCCGGTTTCAGCCGCTGTCATGGCCAGGCGTATGGTTTCCAGGTCGCGCATCTCGCCCACCAAAATAGCGTCAGGGTCTTCGCGCAGGGCTGACTTTAGAGCAGCGGCGAACGACAAGGTCATGGGGCCAACCTCGCGCTGGTTTATCAGGCATTTTTTAGACTCGTGCACAAACTCGATCGGGTCTTCTACGGTCAAAATATGGCCATATTCGGTCTCGTTGAGGTGGTTCACCATGGCGGCCAGCGTGGTGGACTTGCCTGAACCCGTGGGGCCAGTGACCAGCACCATGCCGCGCGGCTTCATGGCCAGGTCGGCAAAAATCTTAGGGCAGTTAAGCTGCTCCAGTGTCATAATTTTGGACGGAATGGTACGCAGCACAGCCGCAGCGCCCCGGTTTTGGTTGAATGCGTTGACCCGAAAACGCGCCAAACCGTCAATTTCAAAGGAAAAGTCAACTTCTAAAAACTCTTCGTACTGCTTGCGCTGCCCGTCGTTCATGATGTCGTACACCATCGCGTGCACCTGTTTGTGGTCTAGCGGCTCTACGTTAATGCGCCGTACATCGCCGTGCACGCGGATCATTGGGGGCAGGCCGGCGGATAAGTGCAGGTCTGAGGCTTTATTCTTAACGCTGAAGGCCAGCAGCTGGGTAATGTCCATGGGGTGTGTCCATAATAGTTACATCACGATAAGCAACAACCCTATCGCAACAGAAAAGAAACACATTATGGGCATGATTTACCAGAATCTACAAACCGTGCGCGCACAGATTGACGCGGCCTGCACAGACTGTGGGCGAAACCCCACCGAAGTGTGCCTTCTGGCCGTGAGCAAAACCTGGGGCCTGGACGCGGTGCGCGAAGCCTACAGCGCAGGGCAGCGCCAGTTTGGCGAAAACTACGTGCAAGAAGGCGTGGACAAAATAGCCCAACTGGCCAGCACGGGGGAGCTGGCAGAGGCGGTATGGCACATGATAGGCCCGGTGCAAAGTAATAAAACCCGCGACGTAGCGGCGCATTTTGCCTGGGTGCACAGCATAGACCGGCTTAAAACCGCCCAGCGCTTAAGCCAACAGCGCCCGCCCGGCATGGCCCCGCTGCAGGTGTGTATTCAGGTCAATATCGACAACGGGGCCAATAAGTCGGGCGTAGCGCCCGGTGCTGCGGCGGCGCTGGCCAGCGAGGTAGCTGCACTGCCCCACATGGTGCTGCGCGGTATCATGGTGATTCCTGAGCCTACTACTGATTTAATAGCTGCCCGTGCAGCATTTGCTTGGGCCAGAACCTTGTTTGAGCAGATAAAACAGGTGCATACGGCCTGTGACACCCTGTCGATGGGTATGAGCGCCGATATGGCCGCTGCAGTGCAGTGCGGCAGCACGATGGTGCGGGTGGGCAGCGCTATTTTTGGCCAGCGCGGGGCCAAAAGCAGCTAAAACAAACCTGAAGGGCCAAACACTTTTTTGCGCCACCAGCGCGGCAGCCAGCGCCATAGGCCGCGCGACTTAGACTCGGGATGGATGGCGCGAATCAGCGCCAAGCTGGCCACTGTACGCAGTAGCGCCGGGCGGGTAAGGCGCAGGTGTTTTTGCAGCACATCGGCGGTGTAGGAGCTGGTGTCTAGTGCTTTAAGCAGGGCTACGCAGTGGTCGCCCAGCGCGCGGTCGCTGAGCTGCGGGTGGCGGCGGTGGGTCAGCGGCTGGCTTAAGTACACACTGGGCACCATCTGGGCAAGCAGCCCTTCTGGGCAGCGTTTGGCAAACTCCCACAGCGCACTTTCCAGCGGCAAAATATCAAACGTAGGTGCAGCAAAACCGCTGGACATGGGCACAGCCTGCAGGTAGGCGGCTTCTAGCTCGCCTACGGTGCATTCGCCCAGCAGGTGAATGCGCCACTCTTGCGGCTCTATCACCGCCAGCAAGCGGGCCCCGTTGCTTAGCTGCAGGCGGTGGGTTTTCCAGCGGCTGCGCTGCTCCCAAGCACTGCGGCCCAGCGCGTAGAGCATGCGCAGGCTGATCAGCTCGTTTTGTATGCGGGCCAAGCCTGCGCTAAGCTCTTGCAGCGCGTCAGGGAAAACCAAAGACACTAGCGCGGTGTAGCCGGTGTCGTTTACTTCGTCCAGATCAGGGCTGGCACGGCCCAGCACGCACACGGGGTGGTTGTTATGCCAACCTTGCGCGTCAACCGCCAGCTGGGAATGCTCATAAAAGCTGCTGTGCCCGCTGCTGTGGTTGCCAGACTGGGAACTAACAATGGGCGTTGGCGCAGATGCACGCGCATAGCGCACGCTGTGGGCATGGGCCAGGTAAATGTCAGACTGCACGCCTTGCGGGGCCAAACGCCAGCGCACCACCTCACTTAGGCGCTGGGCCGCTTGCATCAGGCGCAAAGCATCAGCCGCCGAAAAGCCCACCGGACGCACAAACACCAAAGGTGCCAAACCACCTTGAAATCCAGAATCTACCAAACCTATTTACCCAACTATTTTGTATGCCCAGTGTGACGCACACCCGGTAGCCCCACCCTGCGCGCGCAAGCAATATGGTACCCAGCTTTACCCGTTTACCAAGCGCGGCGGCACAAAAATTGCACGATAACGTGCCTACGCCGCAGGCATGTGCTGCGCACGCTACAGCCCTAGCCCAACCCGACGGTCTTTTGTAGCCTCAAAGTACCAGCCGAGTGGTCTCTTTCACCTCTTCCATCACCGCGTAGGTGCGGGTCTCGCGCACGCCGGGTAGCTGCCACAGGGCAATGGCGGCAAAGTCGCGGTAGGCGGCCATGTCGCGCACGCGGGTTTTGAGCAAATAGTCAAAACCGCCCGCCACCATATGGCATTCCAGTATTTCAGGGCGGGCTTGGGCGGCGGCTTTGAATTGGTCAAACACCTGGGGCGTAGTGCGCTCTAGCAGCACTTCTACAAACACGGTCAGGCCCCGGCCCAGCTTGGCCGGGTTAAGCCGCGCCTCATAGCCCAAAATATAGCCGTCCCGCTGCAGGCGCTGGGTGCGGGCCAGCACAGCGGTGGGGCTTAAAGCCACCAGCTCGGCCAGCTTAAGGTTGCTGATGCGCCCGTCAGTTTGCAGGGCATTCAAGATTTTCAGGTCAATCTTGTCTAAATCACCGTAAATACCGTTAGATGCAGTCATCACCGCATTTTATGCGGTGTGGGGCTAAAAATCCCGTTGTATTGACTGGTCTAGCTCAGCCAAATGCTGCCGGCCTGCAGTGCCTGCGGTCTGCACTAGCTGGGTATAGCTGGGCAAGTAGGTTTGCAACTGCGCTTGGGTGCGCAGCGACTCTAGCTCTTTGAGCATGCTGAAGGCCTGCCCGGGCAGGTAGGTGAGCACAAAGGTGGCCATGGTGTCGGTGATGGCCTGCACGCGCTGGGCTGCCAAGTTTTCTGAGGACTCGGAGGGCGCTTCACCCAAGTCACCGGGTACTGTGGTGACCCAGTTTTCGGCCTTGCCATAAGCTTGGGCCTGCACACCTTGGGGCAGTTGCTTGGCCAACACACCGTCTCTGGTGCTCGCTTGGCCTGGATCGGCATAGTTTGCGCCTTCGTAGTTGATCGCGCTGGAGTCGGCAAACTGGCTTGAAGCCGCAAAGCCGCTGTTATCGATGAAACTGCTGTTGCTTGCAGCATGCTTTTTGTCTTGAATCAAGCCTTCGGCTTCTAGCTGCTTTAGTAGCTGTGCAACATTACCCAGCTTGGCATGCTGAATCTCCAACGTGGAAGTGGTAGTTTTACTGTCCACAGCCCGTAGCAGTTTTTTTAGCGTGCCGTCCAGTGTATTGGAGGGGCCAAAGGCGATATAGCGGCCTTCGATGGTGCGGGTGTAAGTGGGGGCAGTGGACAGCATAAATTAACTCAAATCAAATCAACTCAACTCAACAAGCAAAATACGTGCAAAATGTTACATACCGTTAATCGTACGCTAATTCAGACTCAACAGCACTTAGCCAATTTAGCTATTTTATATAAGTAGTATTGCTAATTATGAAGCTTATGCGGTTGCACTTGGGCATTTTTCCACCGCATAGCCAGCAATGTACCGCCTTGTTTGGGTCGGCTAAAGCGCAGCTGGGCTCCAATCAATTTGCTGCGCACCCGCATGGAGTCAAGCCCTAAACCCTGGCGCAGAATCACTGCAACCGGCTGGCCCATAGCCTCTAGGGGTACAGCGCGGCTCTCGGGTGGCATGCCCGTGCCGTTGTCGCGCAAAAGCAGCTCGCGCTGTGCGCCGTGCTGCCACAGTGACAGCTCTAGCGCGCTGGCTTGGCCACTGCGCAGTGCGTTGCTGATGCCCTCTTGCACAATGCGGTAGAGGTGGTTGGCCATATCTTGGGGTAGCTGTGCCCAATCACCCGTTACCGTGTATTGGCAGCGGATACCGGGCATGGCAGCTACGTCGCTGCACAGCCGCTGTAGCGCTTGGCACAACGCGCCGGGAGCGCTGCTAATGGGCATGATGCCGCCTGCCAGGTCGCGCGTGGCCTGTACGGCCTGTGCCACCTGTGCGCTAAGCTGGGTAAGCACTAGGGCGGCTTGGGCGCGGCTGTGTGGGCTGGCAGCCGCTGCACTGGACAGTGGTGCCGCAAACTGGCTTTGCAGATGGCCCAGCGTGATGGCGATGGCCGCAAGGGTGGAGCCCACACCGTCATGCAACTCGCGGGCTATGTGCGCCTGCTGCGTTTGCAGCGCTTCTAGCAAACGCCGCTCCACCATCAAAGATGCAGACAAAGACTGGCGGCGTGGTTGAAGCTGAGGGGAAGCCATGAATTAGTGTTTGTGGGTTGTAAGTGTGTTTTTGCATGCGGCAAAAATGCAGCGCAGTTATTGCGATAGCAAACTACGTAAACCCCAAGACAACAACGCCGTAAACCCTAGCTAGTTGCTTGTGCGTAAGTAGCAAATTGGGCCGAGCTACTAATTCGTTATAAGTACATATGCTTATTAGACCTAACTAAGTTAATTTAGCGCCCTGTAATACTGATTTACTTGGCGCAAAATAGCCTGTAGTGCAATATGGAAGGAACTTGTCGTTAAGGTGCATAGTCCCAAATTTGCAAAGTCGAAAAAATGATAACAACAGGTACACCCCTTGGTAGTAAAGTCACTTTTCATCGTGGACGACCACGATATTGTTCGGTTTGGTCTTGAGACACTGATCAAGCACAACCTGCAGTTCAAACTCTGCGGCACAGCCAGCACATTGGCAAGTGCCCTAGAGGCTGTGGCTAAGCTCAAACCCGATTTGTTGGTTACGGATATGTCACTGCCTGACTCCCAAGGGCTGGGCACTGTGCGTGCGCTGGTGCAGGCACAGTCGCCGCGTCCGTTAGTGGTGCTGTCCATGCACGACGAGTTAATTTATGCCGAGCAGGTGCTTAACTTAGGTGCCCAAGGCTACTTGATGAAAGAGCATGCCCACGCACTGCTGATGCAAGTGGCGCAAGCGGTGCTGGCAGGGGAGCGCTGGGTCAGCCCCAAGGTGAGCGAACAGTTGCTTAACCGCCTGCTAGCACGGCGAAACCGCAGTGACGGTAGCCTTGAAACACCTAAGCTGCAGGCCTCGATGTCTATGCGCGAGGTGCAGGTGCTAGAAAAAATTGGGACGGGCAAAACCACCAAGGAAATTGCCTTTAGCTTAAGCCTGAGCCCCCGCACAGTGGACGTGCACCGGGCAAACATTAAAAAGAAACTTAACTTGCGCAGCGGCACCGAGCTGGTGGCCTACGCGGTATCTCGGCTGTAGCAGTGCGGCGTTGCCAAACTTTTACCTAAGCGCCGTACATACTGCCAAACGGGCTTGGCACTGCCAGAGTGTTTCAACCGGCTAGTTTCAGCCAGCCTGTACCAAACCGGCTTGGCACAGACCACTTAGCTTAGCCGCCTTTGCTTGGGCGCTTACCGGGGTTCTTTTTGCTGCGGGTGGCACTGCCGCGCTCTAGGCTGCGCTTTTGGCCACGGCTTACCGGCATGCTCACGCCATTTGGCAACACTGGCTTAGGGCTGCGTTTACGGTCGGCTTCGGTTCTGATCTTGTCTGCCATGAGAGGCTCCTGTTTAAAAATGAATCAACCCTAGATTAGGCCACAGAAAGCAGCACCTGAAAAAGTAGGGCTCAAAAAAGCCACTACCAGAGTGCGCCAGGCCGCAATGAGGGTGAGCACAGCGAACTGCAAGCCAATGCAAGGTGAAGCTGCATAAATAACTATTTAAGTTAATTTATTTAGTGAATAACACATTAAATTAACCCTCAAACTAGCGCATCACCCTAAAAACGGACTCGCCATGCGCTTACCTACCGCCTACCAACCCGAAACCGCCAGCGTAGCCCGCTGCCTAAGCCGCCTAGAGGGTGCCCTAGACTGGGCCAGCGCGGCGCAGCAGGCCGCGCCCTGGGTGCAGGCTGTGCGCAGCAACCCACCGCCCTTTTGGGCCATGGAAAGCTTGCTTAAAGAGTACCCCATTTCCAGTGCCGAGGGCTTGGCGCTGATGCGCTTGGCCGAGGCGCTGCTGCGGGTACCCGATGTGGAAACCGCCATAGCGCTGACCACCGACCAGCTAGGGCGGGCTGACTTTAGCGGCTCCGGCGACGCTGTGCTGGCGCGCCTGTCCAGCGCGGCCATAGGCCTGAGCAAGCATTTTTTACCCGCCGACGCGCACACCCAGCCAGGCCTGATCGCCAAGCTGGGCGCGCGCACCGTGGTGGCCGCTACGCTGCGCGCCGTGGCCCTGCTGGGCAAACAGTTTGTGCTGGGCCAAACCATCGAGGCAGCCCAAACCATAGCCCACCAGTCGCCGGGGCTGACCTTTAGCTACGACATGCTGGGCGAAGGTGCGCGCACTGCGCAAGATGCAAAGAAGTATTTAGACAGCTACACAAAAGCTATTAATTCAATAGCTGCTCGTGCAGCAATTGCTTGGGACAGAGCACCAAAAGACACCAATAACAAGGCCGCGCAAGGGCCTACACCCCAGCGCAGCGACGGCATCTCGATCAAGCTTAGCGCGCTGCACCCGCGCTACGAATACACCCAGCATGCGCGTGTGATGGCCGAGCTGGTGCCACGCGTGTGGGGTTTGTGCGAGCTGGCGGCCAAGGCCAATATCAATTTAACCATCGACGCAGAAGAGGTAGACCGGCTAGAACTGTCGCTGGACGTGTTTGAAGCGCTGGTAGAAAAAATTGCCGCGCACACCCCGCAGTGGCAGGGCTTTGGCCTGGCCATGCAGGCCTACCAAACCCGCGCGCTCGACTTGGTAGAGCACATTGCGGCGTTGGCGCGCAAACACCAGGTTAAGCTGATGTGCCGCTTGGTCAAAGGCGCGTACTGGGACGCGGAGATTAAACGCACCCAAGAGATGGGCCTGCCCCACTACCCGGTGTTTACCCATAAGCACCACACCGACATCAGCTACCTGGCCTGCGCCCGCGCACTGCTGGCGCACAGCGACGTGGTGTACGCACAGTTTGCAACCCACAACGCCGCTACGATTGCAGCCATCTTGCAAATGGCGGCTAAAACAGGCGCAGCGTTTGAGCTGCAACGCCTGCACGGCATGGGCGAAGGCATTTACCGCGAAGTGCTGAAAAACCCGCTGGTACGTTGCCGGGTGTACGCCCCGGTGGGCGCGCACCGCGACCTGCTGGCCTACCTGGTGCGCCGCCTGCTAGAAAACGGTGCCAACTCTTCGTTTGTAAACCAGCTTACCGACGAGGGCGTAGGCCTAGAGACCTTGCTGGTGTCGCCACTGCGGCTGGACAACACCCCCTCACTGCCACTGCCCATAGACCTGTTTGGCGCTGCGCGTAAAAATAGCCAAGGCATCGACTTGGCAGACGCCACCATGCGCGCGCCGCTGCTAGCAGCGCTGCACACCGCGCAACTGCCAGTGGTGCCTATTTTTGATATAAAAGCGGCCCCCAGCCCCATAAAAACCTGCACAAGCAGCTATGCAATTTGGAGCAAAGTACCCGTCACGCAGCGTGCAGGCATACTGCGCGACGCTGCCAACGCGCTAGAGCAACAGCTGCCCCACTTTTGCGCACTGCTGGTCAAAGAAGCCTTTAAAACCTGGGGCGATGCGGTGTCTGAAGTGCGCGAAGCGGTAGACTTTTTGCGCTACTACGCAGGCGAGGCCGAGCGCATTATGCAGCCCGTAGCCATGCCCGGGCCTACCGGCGAAACCAACACACTGCAGCTTAAAGCACGCGGCGTGTGGGTCTGCATCAGCCCGTGGAACTTTCCGTTGGCCATTTTTATGGGCCAGGTGGCCGCAGCCTTGTCCACAGGCAACACCGTGCTGGCCAAGCCTGCCGAGCAAACCCCCGGCGTGGCCCACGCAGCCGTGCAGCTGCTGCACGCCGCCCTAGAGCGCGGCGGCGTACCAGCCGCAGTTGCACAGAACGCGCTGCAGCTGTGCCATGGGCCTGGTGAAACCGTAGGTGCTTACTTGGTTGCTTTGGAAGGCATAGCAGGCGTGGTGTTTACCGGCTCTACCCAGGTGGCCAAAATCATCAACCGCGCCCTCGCCGCTAAAGACGGGCCCATCACCCCATTGATTGCCGAAACAGGCGGCATCAACGCCATGGTGGTCGATTCATCGGCCCTGCCCGAGCAGGTGTGCGATGCCGTGGTGCAAAGTGCCTTTCGCAGCGCAGGCCAGCGCTGCTCGGCCCTGCGCCTGCTGTGCGTGCACGAGGCCATTGCCGACAGCGTGGTAGAGATGGTTGCCGGGGCCGCAGCCGAGCTGGTGTGCGGCGACAGCGCACTGCTACAGACCGACGTGCCCCGCGTCATTGACCAAGAAGCCTACGGCGGCATTCAAAAACACATCGAACGCCTTAATTTAGAGCAAAAAGTGCTTATGGCCCAAGGAAATGCTGCACAAGCAGCTAGCTATTTAATAGCGTCTTGCATGTTTGAAGTAGCCTCCATTGCTGATGTGAAAGCCGAAATATTTGGCCCTGTACTGCAAGTGGTGCGCTATGCAGGTGACCCCGCCTTGGTCATAGAACAGATCAACGCACTAGGCTACGGCCTGACCATGGGCATCCAAACCCGCATCGACAGCCGCGCCCAGCTACTGGCCCACGCCGCCCATATTGGCAACGTGTACATCAACAGAAACACCATCGGCGCGGTGGTGGGCGTGCAGCCGTTTGGCGGCGAAGGCTTAAGCGGCACGGGGCCCAAAGCAGGCGGGCCCCACTACCTGCTGCGCTTTTGTGCAGAGCAAACCATCACGGTCAACACCACAGCGGCGGGGGGCAACGCGGCGCTGCTGGCGGGCTAGGTTTTCGGACTCTGATTCTATTTTCGGACTCTATTTCTACATGGTGTTGCACGCAGCAATGGACTATAACGCTACTGACTGTGCTGCAATAGGTATTGCAATTTCACACGCATGTATGTACAGGTCACAGGCGTAAAAGTTAGGTGCATTTTCTACGCGTTTGAGCAGCTGGGTGCTACTCTGCACAACCCGCAACATTACGGTACGGGTTGCGCGACCTGCACCACAAGTGCTTGGCCCTTACGTACCTTTACACACATAGGCAGAGGTGAGAAACATGTTTTCAATACGACAGAAAATAACAGGCCCTACCAAACTTTGGACAAGTTTGTACTTGGCTTTGGCCATCAGCATGGGCCTTGCGGCCTGCGGCGGTGGTGGTGGCGACAACGCAAGCCAGCCCGTAGCAGGCGCAGAAGCCACGGCCAGCGAAGTAGCTATCGCAGTGGCCGCAGCAGAAGAAGCGCAGATTGCCAAAGAACTAGAAAATACAGAAGAAATGACTGCAGACGAAAGCAACAAGGCCTGCAAAGACCGCAATAACAACAGCTTTAAAAAGCTACTAACCTGCGTTACGCTAGACGGTGTGCGCACGCACCAAGCCAAGCTGCGCGACATAGCGTTGGCCAACGGCGGCACACGCGTTGCGGGCACCAAAGGCTTTAATGACTCGGCCGACTATGCTGAGAAGGTGTTCAAAGATGCGGGCTACAACGTCACCAAGCAAGAGTTTGCGTTTCTCAGCTTTATCGAGCTGCCAGGCAGCAGCGTAACGCAGGTGTCGCCCACAAGCACTCTCACTATAGAGACCAAAGCTATCGGCTACTCTGGCAGCGGCCAGGTAACGGCCACAGTCAGTACCCCTTCCCAAATTCTGGGCTGCGAGGCGGCGGATTTTGCAGGCTTCCCGGCCGGCAATATTGCGCTGATTAAACGCGGTACGTGCAATTTCATAGTGAAGGCTAACAATGCGATAGCTGCAGGCGCATCGGCAGTGGTAATTTATAACCGTGAGCCAGGCCTCATTAACGGCAATATGGGTCCAGAATTTACGTCAACTGTGGTAGTTACTTCGGTGCTGCAAACTGTGGGCGAACAGTTGTCAGCCATACCCAACCTGCAACTGTCGGTTAACGTCAGCACCGTGCGCGGTACGGCCACTACTACCAACATCATTGCGGAATCTAAAGAGGGCGATCCTAACAACGTAGTGATGGTGGGTGCCCACCTAGACTCGGTGGATGCAGGCGGCGGTATTAACGACAACGGCTCGGGCAGTGCGGCCATATTAGAAGTGGCCAAGCAAATGGGCAAGGTCAAGCCACGCAACAAAGTACGCTTTGCGCTGTGGAGTGCTGAAGAGTCTGGCTTGATAGGTTCGACCAAGTACGTAGAAGGCTTAGCAGAGGCTGAGAAACAAAAAATCGCGCTGTACCTGAACTTTGACATGATCGGTTCGCCCAACCATGTGTTCTTTGTCTACGACGGCGACAACTCAGATGGCGTAGGTGCAGGCGCAGGCCCCGCAGGCTCCACCGGGATTGAAAAAACCTTTGAGACCTTCTACAACAAACGGGGCGTGTCGTTCAAAGGCACCGACTTTGATGGCCGCTCCGACTACGGGCCGTTCATTGAGGCAGGCATCCCAGCAGGCGGTTTATTCACTGGCGCCGAGGGCACCAAAACTGTAGCCGAGGCCGAGGTATGGGGCGGCATTTCTGGCACCGCTTATGACCCTTGCTACCACAAGGCGTGCGATAACTACGGAAATACCAATTTGTTTGCACTGGACGTGAATGCTGACGCAGTTGCCTACGCTACCCTGCAATTTGCCATGACCACCAAAGCGGTTAATGGCATCCAAGGCAGTACCGTCACCAGCAAGCAAAAACGCAGCGCTAGCACCATGTCACCCGCTATGCCAGCCTGGAAACACTTTCCAGAGCTTGTAGAAAAATAAACCCAAGCACTTAGCAAAAGGGGAGCCTAGGCTCCCCTTTTTTTGCGCAGTCCGTAGCAACTAGGCTTGAACTTGGCGCTTGGTTAGTAACTTGGCAATTACTTGGCAGCCACACCCAAAGACTTCACTGTCTCCAAGTTAAGGTACGCGTCCACGGGCAGGCCCTTGGCGGTTTGGTAGCCGTTAACAGCACGCATGGTGGCAGAGCGAATCACGCCGTCCATGGGGCCAGGGTTGTAGCCAGCGGTGGACAAAGCTTGTTGAATTTCTTTGATCTTGCTGGGTGTGGCATTGGTCTCGCACAAAATCGAGCGCCACTCTTCTTTGGCCTCAGAGACTTTGGCGTTGGAGTTCAAGGTTTGGTACTGTGCTGGCACTTCGGTTTCGCGGGTGCTGGCTTCTTTGTCCACCACTTGGCGCGATACCGTTTTGTACACTGCAGGCACCAGCTCTTCGCGCACGCTGGCTTCCCTGTCTACCACGCGGGCGGTAACGGTGTCGTACTTAGCGGGCACAGCTACTGCGCGGGTAGACGGGGCTGTGTCCACCACTTGGCGGCTCACGGTTTTGTACTGCGCAGGAATGGCCACTTCGCGCGTAGACGCTGGCGTGGCTACCACTTGGCGTGACACATTTTTGTAGCTGGCGGCAATCACCTCTTCGGTGGTTACAGCGGGCGTGTCCTCTACTGTGCTGCTAACCATTTTGGTGGTGCCAGGTACTTCTACTTCGCGGGTGCTGGCAGGCTTGTCTAGCACTTGGCGGGTTACGGTGTTCATGACGGCTGCAATTTTGATCTCGCGCACATAGCCTTCAGCACCTGACTCTGCACCGTCTGATTTGTCGCCTGCGACTTTACCTGCAGCACTGCCGCCGGTCATCTTGGCCACTTCAGAGGCGCGCAAGATTTTCTCGCCTGCAGGGGTTTCGCTCAGGTCGCCAGCAGCGTTGAGCTTGTAGCCACGGGCTTTCATGGCATCAATGTCAATCACCTGGCGGGTTACGGTTTGCATGGTTTCTGCAATCGGTACTTCGCGGCTGGAGGCTTCTTTGTCTACCACCTGGCGGGTTACGGTCGTGTATTCGGCAGGTACTTCTACCTCGCGCACGCTGGCCGGTGTTTTCACCACGCGGCGGGTAATTGTCTCAAAGCGCTCAGGCACTTCTACCAAGCACATCACGTCATCGTCCAATGAGCTGTTGTCGCTGGTGACATAGGGGGTGCTGGTGCCAGCGGCTTGGCCTTTCGCATCAAACGCAAAACCTTTGACGGGGCGCACTTCTTTGGCTTGGCCTAGGTAGGCACGGCCACGCTTCCACACGGTAGATGCATCGGCCACTTTAACGCGCTCGGTCACGGTCTCGTATATAGCGGGCACCTCCACCAAACGCTTGCTGGCTTCTTTGGACACTACGCGCTCGGTCACGGTTTTAAAGGTGGCGGCGCTGGTTTCCAGGCGGCTAGAGGCACCACGCAAAACGGCTTTTTCGCTGATGCGCTTTAGTGGGATAGCGATAGGTTCGTAACGCACCGATTCTGGCTTAACCAGTACCTGTTCGGTTACGGTTTTAAACGTTGCAGGTGTGGTTTCTACGCGGGTGGTGGCAGGTCGGTCAATCACTTCTTCTTGCACCACTTTGTAGGTGGCAGGCACCACTTTAAGTTGCTTGCGCTCGGGTGTGGCCAGTACGCGTTCTTCCACGGTTTTGTAGGTGCCAGGAATAACCTCTAGGCGGCTGCTGGCAGCCACTACTTCAACTTGTTCGCTGGTGGTTTTATAAGTGCCGGGCACGGGTTCTTCGCGGGTGCCAGCAGGCACCACAATGACTTGTTCGCTGACGTTTTTGTAGGTGGCGGCCACAGGAATCAAGCGTTTGTATTCTGGGCTGACCAGCACTTGCTCTGCAATAGTTTTGTAGGTGGCAGGCACCACTTCAAAACGCTTAGATGCAGGCACCGACACTACGCGCTCGCTCTTGGCTTCAAACTTAGCCGGGGTGACGACCTTGGCATAGCACTCGCCTGCTACTGCCTGGGCAGGGCCGCCCATGGTTTGGGCATTGGCCGACAAAGCCAGCAGTACGGCGCTGGCAACCAACGACAGGTTGTGAATTTTCATAGTCTTCTCCGGTAGGTTAAAAAAGGGGTGCGGCTTTTCAGCTAGCACAGTGCAGGTTTATAGTGCCTTATGCAGTCAAATAAAAGCACCTCACTTTCGATAATTCGCTCTATTGCGCATTAAGAAGCATGTGTGTGGCGGCGTTGTTACAGAACTGTCTGCTATTCACTGGTTAAAAAACGAAGTTGTAATCAACTGAAACGCCCTGAATTCCAGATCGCTATTTTGGGAGCTGGTTGTATCTGCATTGCCATTTAGTATCGCTATATATTAGATAGCTATTCGCCTAGAATTTCCTTGGGCGATAGCGCTGTTTTGCTGGAAACTCTTGTTTTCTTAGTGTGTTTGGTTTTCTAAGATCTTTGAAGATTGCTTTCCCTGCATTTGTGCGTTTGCGCCGCTTGAGTGTGGCCTTGCTGCAAAATCTTCCAAAATCACGCGCAGGTAACCTAAGTATTTGCCCGTTTGGTAGTACGACGCGCCTTTT
>JAYWGO010000193.1:0-9708 GCA_043778205.1 Polaromonas sp.
TTCACCAACTACCGTGCTCGCATCCTGTTTCATTGTGGGAAGTTAAATATGAGCATGCAAGGCAGATGAAAATCACAGTGAATTCAACGAAGAACCAAAAGAAGAGGCGGAAGTTGCCATGGTTCAATACTAGCCTAGGCACAGTAGCCAGCACGCCGCAGCCTTGGATTGTCCTGCAGAGCCTGTGATGGCCAGCAATATGCTATATTTTTAATAGCTACTCGTGCAGCATTTCATTGGGTCATAAGCCTATTCGGTATAGAAATAGGGTGTTTTAGCATATTAGCGGCCTACAGGCTTGGCAAAATCACTCTCGGCCCAAGCCACAGCACTGGTGCGGCTGAGCTTGAACGATGGGGCCACGCGCACACTGGCCAGCGTACCGCCGTCCTCGCCCTGCGCGCTCAATATCGCGTAGGGGTTGTCGTCATCGGGCACGATGTCCAGCATTACCGTCATCCGCGTTAACTTGGCCGTTACTTCAATACTTTGGTGCAGTGTGGCATGCAGATGCTGCTCGTTCCTGCGCACAAACTCAGCAGCGGTTTTAACCAGCGTACTAAAGGCAAACTTGTCCAGCGGCTTGGGGTTCTTTTTGTCACGTCCCATGGTCCACGGGCCTACCAGTGCAGGCTCAGGTTCGCCGTCTTTGGTCATGGCTACTGCCCAGCCATCATCGTCTTCGTTTTTAATGACCTTGGCGGTCCATCCGTCGCCTTGCCACAGACGGGCTTCTTGTGTACTGGGCAGGTCAGCTATTTGGGTTGCGTAATTGTTGTCGTCTGCTGTCATAGGTGGGTGGGTCTTCATCAAGGTTGTTTGTGCGGCGGTGCAATCAGGTTGACCACATGCCAGTAGGCCGTAGGTAACAGGCGTTGCAAGAAATTAAGCGTCCACGCTTTATTGCCGTACAGCACTCGCTTTTTGCCGCGCGCCACACCTTGCAAAATAGCCCGGGCCATGTCGGATGGAGGGGTTGTCATGAGCTTATCACCATGCTGCGCGATATGCTGTTCAGCAGCATTGGCATTGACTGAGTAGCGCGCTTGGTGGGCGATCTCGGTTTTGATACCGCCAGGGTGTACCGAGGTGGCCTGCACACCGGTGCCCGCCAGCTCTTGCCACAAGCACTCCGTCCAGCCGCGCACGCCAAACTTGCTCACATTGTAGGCCCCCTGCCCCGGAAAAGACACAATACCAAACACGCTAGATACGTTAATAATATGGCCCTCGCGCTGGGCCAGTAGCATGGGCAAAAAAGCTTTGGTGCCATAGATCACGCTCCACAGATTCACACCCAGTTGCCACTCTATTTCCTCTATGGTGGCGTGTTCAATGGTGCTGGCCAGTGTGGCCCCGGCATTGTTGAACACAAAATGCGCCGTTCCAAAATCACGCTGTACATCGTCTGCATGGCTGAACATTTGCCCTCGGTTCGACACATCAACCCGGTAGGTTTTGCAGCCCGAATCGGCAGGCAGCATGGCCAGGGTGTCTTGCAAACTGGCCTCGTTGATATCAGACAGTGCCACCTTGGCACCTGCCTGTGCAAGCTGGATGCACAAGTGGCGGCCAATGCCACTGCCCGCGCCCGTAACTACGGCAACTTTGCCTGCGAATTTGGCCATGCTCATAGTATGTTCCTTTGGTTTTTCTGCTGGCGCTAACAACAGTGCTACGCTGCTGCAGTTAGTGACTGTTGGTAATCCAAATAGTCCAGCGCCGTGCGCTTAGGCGCTTCTAACATAGGCAAATGCCCTATGCCAGGCATGCTGATGCAGCGGCTGCGGGTAAACAAAGCCTGCAAGGTGTGCGCTCCCGATGGGTGAAGTATTTGGTCTTGCGCGCCCCACACAATCAGGGCTGGTGTGGCCAACGCACTGTACTGCGCTTCCAACAAAGGCGACTGCGTCAGCTGCGCCATGATGTGCGTGTGCAGCGCAAAGTCTGCCATACCGCGGCGGGCCAGTACGGTACGCAGCGAGTAAGGTATGAAAGGGGCTTTATGGGTGGTAGCCTGCATCAGCACAGCAAAGTCAGCCTCGCTGCGCAGCAAAAGCGGGACATGGCCAGTGGCTTCGTAGTGTTGCAGCACCGCTGAGCTGTGCGCCGCTGCAGTGCCTGCAGCATCTAAAAGCCAGACACTTGCAACCCGCTGGGGGTAGGTAGCGGCAAACTGCGCTACGATAAAACCGCCCATCGAGTTGCCACCCAAATGCACTTGCTGCACATTGAGCTGGTCTAAAAAATGGCGCAACCGGTCAACTTGTTCGGCCATGGTGTAGGTGCTTTGCAGGTCGCGGCTGGTTTCACCGAATCCGGGCAGGTCTGGGCAAATTACCCGGTAGTGGGGCGTGAGAAACCGCGCGATGCGGGTAAAGTTATCTTTATCTCCCCCAAAGCCGTGCACCAGTACCAGGACGGGCTTGGTACCGCCGCTGGAGCCACCTTCTAGGTAAGGCATGCTAAAGCCAGGAATTTGCACCACACCGCTGCGCAGCCCAGAGCGCCAGCGTTCTAGCGCCAAGCCCAGCTTTGCTGCCTTGGTGGGTAGCAAGCGGTCAAACAACAGGGTTACTGCGACGACAGCCAACACCCAAACTACAAGCCATTGAAGAAAATTCACAGTGCTACTACCCTCGTTGCGCCACTATTAGCGCTAACATGAGTTTATAGGAGATACCGCATGCAAACCGTCCCTCATCAGCAGCCAGCCAGCCCATCTGCAGCAGACTACACCGTTGTCATCATCGGCAGTGGGTTTTCTGGCCTTTGCATGGGAATTGCGCTTAAAAAAGCGGGGGTTACCGACTTTGTTATTTTAGAAAAAGACACAGACTTTGGCGGCACTTGGCGTGTCAACACCTACCCTGGTGCAGCCTGCGACGTACCCAGCCATTTGTATTCATTTTCGTTTGCCCAGAATGCCCACTGGAGCCGTACTTTCCCCACCCAACCTGAGCTGCTGGCTTATACCGAACGTGTAGCTACAGACCACGGTATGCTGGCGCATATCCAGCAGGGCTGTGCTTTTCTAGGGGCTGATTTTGATGAAACCCACGGCCTGTGGCGGGTGCGCACCGGGCGTGGTGATTTGACTGCCAAGGTCCTAGTGTCCGCCACTGGCGCTTTGTCACGGCCCGCCTTGCCTGCGTTACGGGGCATCAACACCTTTACTGGCAAAGTGTTCCACTCAGCCCATTGGGACCATGGCTACGATCTTGCGGGTAAGCGGGTTGCCGTGGTGGGCACGGGTGCCAGCGCGATTCAGTTCATCCCTGAAATTGTCAAAAAAGTGGCCCAGCTTGACGTTTTTCAACGTACCCCGCCTTGGGTGCTGCCCCGGCCAGACCGCGCCATCACCGCGCCTGAAAAATGGCTTCTGCAGCACGTTAAGCCCTTGCAGTGGCTCTACCGTGGGCTGAACTACGTGCACTACGAAATGCGTTTTTTGGCCTTTGCGAAAATACCTGCGCTCATGAAGTTGTTTGAAATGCAGGCCAAGCGGCATATCGAAAAACAAATCCCGCATGACGCAGCGCTGCGCGCCAAAGTCACGCCCAGCTATACCATGGGCTGCAAACGCATTTTGATCATGAACAGTTACTACCCAGCGCTAGCACAGCCGCATGTGGCGGTGTTTAACGACCCTATTGCCGAGGTGCGGGCCCACAGCATTGTGCTGCACAGCGGCAAAGAGCGTGAGGTAGACGCCATCATCTTTGGCACGGGCTTTGACGTAGAACACAGCATGGGTACAGTGGAGATTAAGGGCCGCTCAGGTTGCCTGCTAAGCCAGTCGGCACATGGCGGGCTAGAGGCTTACAAAGGCACCGCTTTGGCGGGGTTTCCTAACTTTTTTATGATCATCGGGCCCAACACGGGGCTGGGCCATAACTCTATGGTGTATATGATCGAGTCTAACGTGGTTTACGTACTGGCCGCCGTCTTGCTTATTAAGGCGAAGCAACTGCACTCGGTAGAAGTTAAACCAGATGTTGTGCGCAACTTCAACGCAACCATCCAAAAACGCCTGTCTACTACGGTGTGGAACTCTGGTTGTAAAAGCTGGTACTTGGCTGCTGGTGGCAAAAACAACACGCTGTGGCCTGGGTTCACGTTTGAATACCGCAAAATCACTAAAAAGTTCGATGCGGCTGCCTACACGCTGCTTTAGAAATCAGCACCCACAAAAAAGCCCCACCGTTTTTTACTACGGTGGGGCTTAGGGCAGCCTATTTGTTAGCACAGGCGTGAGCCACGGGGCAGTCTTGCGGCGAGCCACTCGTGCACGTCGGCACGGATATGCCGCGCAGCAAGCAAAAAATCCTCAAACCTGCTGGGTGTGTAAGGCAAATACAGCAAGGACATTTTGGCCTCTTCAGGCGTTCTGGCAGCTTTACGGCCATTGCATGCACCGCAAGCAGCCACCAGATTAGTCCACGACCATACACCGCCACGCGACAACGGCAAAATATGCTCACACTGTAGGTCACGTTCAGCAAACACCAGGCCGCAGTAAGCGCAGGTGTGTCGATCACGTTTGAGCAACTTAGCCTTGCTAAAGCTAGGCGTCACGTCAAACAGATTGAGCTTAGGCACACCTCGCAACGCAATAATGGGATGAACGTCCAAGATAGATTGCACACCACGCGCCACATTAAAACCGCCGCGCAAAGTAGCTAATGGGCTCTCGCCGTCAAACCACACTACCGACTCGCAAGCGTAATGTAACGCAGCATGTTCTACAGAGATCCAAGCCTGCGGCGTGCCTTGCATGTCCAGCTGGAGGACTTGGGATTGCATGATGTGCTCCTGATTAAAATTTAGACGTGTTACGGGTATGGCCGACTGATCTACCAGTTAGGCTATACCATTTGAAAAAACACTTGGGGGTGACCACTGGGGATCGAACCCACGACGCCAGCGCCTTCAACGCTGCGCTCTACCAACTGAGCTATCACGGCAAAAAAACTAACTGGTACCTCGCACACGATTCGAACGTGCAACCCCCGGTTTCGTAAACCGGTGCTCTGATCCTATTGAGCTAACGAGGCGAAAACTTGGTAGTCCAAGGTGGGTACGATCCACCGACCACCGCCTTATGAGGGCGGCGCTCTACCACTGAGCTATTGGACTGAAATATTCCGGTTACGAGGGCCAAAGTTGCCCAATCTTTGCAACCAGTTTCCATGCAGTGTTTTACAAACACTGCATTTCTTTTCTGGAGTCGCGTAAGGGATTCGAACCCTTGTTTAACAGGATGAAAACCTGCTGTCCTAAGCCACTAGACGAACACGACAAAAAAACTAGAATCCATTTCGGCTGTGCCTGCACGCGAGCGGCCAGCATGACGCTGAACCGGGTTCTCTCGCTGCACGGGTGCTGTATCCAACGCCCGCACATCCTACGCATCGTTCCCGCGACTGCGCAACGTAGTAATGCACAGGCACACCCGAAATGGAGCGGACAGTCGGCCTCGAACCGACGACATTGAGTTTGGAAGACTCACGCTCTGCCTACTGAGCTATGTCCGCAAATTTTTAGAGCGCGCGCGCATCCAGTACCGGCGCGGCTCTACTGTACAAATTGTTAAAGATCACGAGCACTGTTCGATCACTGCCAGAGGTTAAAATAAAAAGGGCCCGGATTCTTGCGAATACCGGGCCTCTTAGGTAAGAGATTTACGGGAACTACGCTAGGCGCTAATTCCCCCCGGAGAACGGTAATCTTCATGCTCACAAGCCCAGAACATAGCTGTAGTGCGGAGCAAATTAGCAATGAACGAACTGCCTCGCAGTGACTGCAGCTGCTTTTGCTTAGTCACTTGGTGCATAGCCACTTCATGCGCCGGAAAATTAGCGCCAGAAAGCTTTCCAAGCGCAGCTACGCCATTGCCATTTATTGGCATGGTGTGTGTGGAGCTTGCTTGCGTTATCACGATGATCTCAGTAAGTAAATTAAAAGAAGGTTTTTAAAATTGCGATGTGCTGTACTGTAAAGAAACTTTACTTTAATGTCAACAGTCTGCGATAATAAATTTTTTCTAGCGTTGCAAAATTTACACAGCACCCATGGCTACAGCATCTGATTCAACACCCAATATCTCAATGACGCGCAGACTTAATTTGCTAGCGCTGTTGCAAGAGTTTGCAGAAAATTTAGTTGCCAGCGGCACCACTACCAAAGGTATTGACCAAGCGTTTGCAGAGCGAATCCAAGTATCACCCAGCATGCTAAGCCAAATGAAAGCGGGGCGACCCATTGGCAATAAAACCGCCGCTCAAGTTGAAGCGTTATGTAAACGCCCTACGGGTTGGCTAGATATGCAGCACCCTGATCAAAAACCATCGCCTGCTGAAGATGCGTTTATCGATCTTGCTCGCACAGTCTGGCGCGCACAAAACGCCAAAGATAAACGCAGCTTGAACCAGCTCGTGCGCAGTTTTGGAAAATGAGCTGCTAGCCGTTTGCAAACATATCGGCACTGTCACACAGCCATCACACACACCAAGTAAGCTGCATTGGTTAACCATTTTACCCAAGGCTTTGCCATGCAATCGTCTAGTTCAGTTTTAGTCCACGTTGTGGGTTTATCCATCGCGCTGTATTCAACCCAGGTCTTAGCGCAGACTGAAGTGCAAGCGGTATTGGTGGGCCACGCTGCAGTGCCGGCGTCTACCACTGTACCTGCACCAGCGGACGCGGGGCCTTTGTTTGCGACTGCAGGTAAGTTTGCCGCTGCCAACCGCCAGCGCACCGACATACTGGGTGCTGTGCCTGGCGTTACTTTTGTGGGCGACCCTAAGTTTCCGCGCAACTCGGGCGGTAGCTTGCCTGTCAACGGCCAAGCTGTGCAGGGTTTTTCGGCCATTACATCTTTGGGAAAAGCTGAGTTTTTAGTGCTGACCGACAATGGTTTTGGTAGCAAAATTAACTCTTACGATGCACTGCTGATGGTGCACAACATGAAGGTAGACTGGGCGCAGGGCAGCGTGGCACGCAACAAAACAACTTTTTTGCGCGACCCCGATCGTAAAGTTCCCTTCATGATAGTTAACGAAAACACCAAAGAGCGATACCTTACTGGAACTGACTTTGATGTAGAGTCGATCCAAATTGTGAACGATGAATGGTGGATTGGTGATGAATTTGGCCCCTATGTGCTGCGCACCGATGCCTCAGGCAAAGTGCTCGGCATGATTGAAACCAAGGTGTGCGAGCGCGACTACAGAGGCCCAGACCATTACCTCAACGCCCGCTTGCCTAACTACCCTGGTGATACCGCTTTTAATGTGCGCCGATCTGGTGGGTTTGAACCCATGGCCAAATCAATTGATGGCAGCAAGTTGTACCCTATGTTTGAATGGCCACTGTGGGACCAGCAAACCAAAGCACAAGAAACCTACAACGGCAAAAGCGTGACCCGCATCTTAGAGCTAGACGTTGCTAGCCAAAAATACACCGGCAAAGAATGGAAGTATGTGATGGAAGAGCCCGGCAACGTGGTATCTGACTTTCAAATGCTGGACACCAATACCGGCCTGGTGATAGAGCGTGACGACAACACCGAAGGCGCCACCCCCGCCTGCCCAGGCGAGCCACGTGTTGACTGTTTTACCCGCCCCGCCAAACTCAAGCGCATCTATAAAATTGACTTGTCGCAGGCTAATGCTGATGGTGTTGTTAAAAAGGTCGCCTACATCGACCTTACAAAAATCAGCAACCCTAAGCGCTTGGCTAAACGGGGCCCTAACGAAGCTAACTTTGTTTTGCCACACCTTGGCCCTGAAGGCATCGCCGTGGTTGACAGCAAACATATCGTGGTGGTTAACGATAACAACTTCCCCTATTCCTCAGGCCGCGAGATTGGCAAGCCTGATGATAACGAGCTGACTTTGCTAGACATTAGCGCACTCATGGACGCTAAGTGACTGTCATCGCTGCTTAGGCTGTATGCGCTGCGGCCTTTGCCTGAGCAAGCTCAGCAGTATGCGTTTTTAAAGCTTGCTAGCAAACATGTTCTTTATCAACTTGGGCAAAGCAAACTTGAGTTGCTGACCCATCGGCGCATAGGCCACCTTGTCAATCAGGAAGCGCGTATTCGCACCGTAAGGCGGCATGATCCAGTCCAGAACACCGCCGGGCTTACGCTCGAAATAGCCACGCGGGTTGGAGAATTCTCTAAAGCCTTCTTCTCCGTGGTGCCGTCCCATACCGCTAGGGCCAATGCCACCAAACCCCATTGAAGGCAAACCAGCCTGCACCGCTACGGTGTTAATCGCCACACCACCCGAATGCGTATTGCGGGTGATGTCATCGATAAAAGCACGGTCCTGCGAGAAAACATACAGCCCTAGCGGGCGATCACCTGCTTGAATGAGGTCAATAATGTCGCGCATGCTGCGGTAGGTCACGATCGGCAGGATGGGACCGAAAATTTCTTCACGCATGACGGCCGTGTTTTGTGGCGGGTTGACTACCAACTGGAACGGCATGTTGCGTTGACCAGACTGCAGCGCACTTCCAATTTGAATGACCTCAGCCCCTGCGGCCTTGGCATCGTCAACCAGGTGGTTAAGCCGTGCCAAGTGGCGCTCGCTGATGATGCCGGTGGACACTGCTGCACCATTATCGGCGCTGAAGTGCTTGCCCATGTAGGTGGTGAGCGCATCGGTGAATGCGCGCAGGCCCGCCTCGGGCACCAAGCAGTAGTCAGCTGTCACGCACATTTGGCCACGCTTGATAGCCTTGATGCCCGCTACCGTGGCAATAGTCATGGGGTCTGTCACCATGTCAGCACCAATGATAGTAGGGCACTTGCCACCCAGTTCCAGCGTCACGGGTACCAAATTAACCGCAGCAGCCTTCATGATTTCGCGGCCCACCACCGCACTACCGGTGTAGACCAGATGATCCCAAGCCAGTGTGGGAAAGTGCTTGGCCAACTCGATGTCGCCGTTGACGACACTGACCATATCTTCATCGAAGGTTTCGGCAATAAGAGCCTGCAACACCCGGCCGCATTCTGGCGACAAGTCAGACGGCTTGATAATCACCCGGTTACCTGCGCCCAGTGCATCCAGTGTGGGCCCCAGTCCAATATCGAAAGGGAAATTCCAAGACACCATATTGCCCACCACACCCTTGGGCTGGTTCAGCACCCATGCCTTAGATTTGCCCAAGGTCACAGGGTTAGTAGCCCTAGTGCTGGGCTTCATCCAACGCTTGACATTGTGAATATTGAACTCAGCGCGGTCAAATATGCCCAAGATCTCAATCAGGTCGCCCATCTCGCGCGAGTGGCCGTGAAAATCCACCTCCAGTGCGCCCAAAATAGCTTCCCGGTGCTTTCGCAACATGACCGGGATGCGTTTCATGCGCTCAATGCGTTGCTCAGCACTGGGATAGGGGTCTTTGTTAAAAGCTGCCTTTTGTAAAGCAAATATGCGGTTCAAGCGCTCTTGCGATGTTTCGATGGTCATGGTGGGGGTTAGTTTTGAGGTTGAGAGCTGAGGATTGGCATATGCAAATAAAAGCGTACCTAGCGTCTTCTTTTTCGGTTTCAAAAATGGGTTTTATCGCACCTATAAAGAATACGCTGATGTTCAGGAGCCTGTCAGAAATTTTGTGTGTGAGGCATAACATGAGTAAACGAAAGAGCATGTATGCCAAGCAAGAAGAAACTAGCCGCACCAGCGGCCCACA
>JAYWGO010000194.1:0-34321 GCA_043778205.1 Polaromonas sp.
ACGCGCGTGCGGCCTTGAAGGGCCGCGCGTTACCCACAAGCGCACACCTGCGTGGATAAACCCTAAGCCGCCTCACACACAGAAATGCTGACACTCCCCAACGGTACTTTATACGTCTGTGATCGAAAGCAATAGTCCATCAACGCGTACACGCCTGGCTCCGCCGCGTTGAGTGCTGTGATCAGCGCATCCAGTAAGTCTGCATTTGCTTTCGATCCAATATCTGGATTGAACTTCTTTCCACTTCAATGGAACGAAGCCGGAGTATGGACGTGAAGGTTCCATTGTCGCCATTGCGAGCCGCGTTCTAGTGAAAATTGATGCTTGCTTATCGGTGCCTCTCTTATTTTTTTGTGTTTCGTGTGACTCTGGCATCAACCTTGTCGTTCCAAGCTCTTTTTACAGCACTTCAGTATCAAACAGTTTGATCTTGTTGGGTAGTCCACCCAGTGCATAGCGCGCCAGCGCCATTTTCCGAGACACTGTCTCGGAAAAACCCCAGCCTGGTTAAAATTTCGCAGATACTGCCTGCGGAATTCTGGATTCTCCAGACGGAGTCCGGAGTTTTCCATTTTGCCAGACGCTGTCCGGCAAATCCGCCCGGCGCTCACTGATCTTGCAATACAGGTGCAGTTACAACCTTGTGGTGTTACGTGCACAGCGTTGCCGTTATTCAATCTTGTGCCCAGCAGGATATGCAAGTGCTAAAATCTACACATCTACCTACACACTATGAGGTGTAAAAATGGCTACTAATCTCGCAATCGACGACCAGCTTATCGAAACCGCGCGCAGCATTGGCGGGCTTAAAACCAAGAAGGCTGTAGTAACGCAAGCCTTGATGGAGTACATCCAAAAGCGCCAGCAGTTGCAAATCGTCGGCCTGTTTGGCAGCATTGACTATGATGCTAGTTACGACTACAAAACCCAGCGGCGGCGCACGCGCACCAGCCCTGGGACTGGTGCTTAGGCCTTTCCCACCGCAGCCTCATCATGCAAGTCATTGTGGATACGTCTGTTTGGTCGCTGGTGCTGCGCCGCAGCGCTGTGCCTGCCAACGCGGCGCAGCAGGCGGCAGTCGACGCGCTGAAGGATCTCATCGCTGATGCCCGCGCTATGCTGATTGGCCCGGTGCGCCAAGAGCTGCTGTGTGGCATTAAAGACCCTGCGCAGTGTGAGCGTCTGCGCAGCGCGCTGGCTGCCTTTCCAGACGAAACTTTAACTACGCAAGACTATGAATGTGCCGCTGATTTTTTTAACCGTTGCAGAGCCCGAGGCGTTCAAGGCTCCAACACTGATTTTTTAATCTGCGCTGTCGCTGCACAACGCAAGTTGCCTATTTTCAGTTTAGACCAAGACTTTGTACACTTTCAGACATGTATTCCATTGGATCTATTTTCTATGCAGCGCTGACTGTTCGGCACAAACCTTGCACAGTTGTAACTGCGCAAGGTTTGTCGCGAGCTGCTGTTGTGGGCCAAGATTTCGCTGAAGATGTGAATCAAGTTGAAAATTTCAACAAAATTCCTTGCTTAAAGCAACCGTACCTTCACACCCTTCCCTTTAATCTGCGTGGTATTCAACCGGCTAGCCGCCTCGTGCCCAATGCTGCGCACTACCCCTACGTAGGTGGAAAACTCATTCACCGTAATCTTGCCAACCTGCTCGCGGGTGTAGCCCAGGTCGGCAGTTAGCGCCCCCAGCACATCCCCAGGTCGGATTTTTTCTTTGCGACCGCCTTGGATGTGCAGGGTGGCCATGGGGGGCACCAGAGGTTTGTCGCTGGTGGGTTTAAGTTCAGTTAAGGGGTGCCATTCTGATTCGCGGTTTTGCAGCTGCTCTATCTTGCCTACCGCTCCCATCTCGTTCAGGCTGGCCAGGCTGAGCGCTAGGCCTTCTTCGCCTGCGCGGCCGGTGCGGCCTATGCGGTGGATGTGCACTTCGGCATCGGGCGTAACGTCTACGTTGATAACGGCTTGCAGGTTGGCGATGTCCAGGCCGCGCGCGGCGACATCGGTGGCCACCAGTACGCTGATGCTGCGGTTGGCAAACTGCACCAGCACCTGGTCGCGCTCGCGTTGCTCTAGCTCGCCGTACAGCGCGAGGGCTTGGTAGCCTTGGGCTTGCAGGGCGGCTAGTAGGTCCTTGCACTGCTGTTTGGTATTGCAAAAGGCTAGCGTACTTGTCGGCCTAAAGTGGGCTAGCAGTTGGCCCACCGCCAGCAGGCGCTCGCTGCTTTTTACTTCGTACCAGCGCTGGGCTATTTGGGTGCCTGCATGTTGCAGCTCTACCTTCACCGTTAATGGGTCGCGCATGAACTGTTGGCTTAGCTTGGCAATACCTTCGGGGTAGGTGGCGCTAAACAGCAAGGTTTGGCGCTCTTTGGGGCACTGCTTGGCCACCACAGTAATGTCGTCTACAAAGCCCATGTCCAGCATGCGGTCGGCTTCGTCCAGCACCAGGGTGTTGAGCGCATCTAGCTTAAGGTTGCCGCGCTCCAAGTGGTCCATGACGCGGCCGGGCGTGCCCACCACGATGTGCGCGCCGTGCTCTAGGCTCGCGCTTTGGCCGCGCAGGGGCACGCCGCCGCACATGGTGATGACTTTGATATTGTCCTCGGCGCGGGCCAAGCGGCGCACTTCAGTGGCTACTTGGTCGGCCAGTTCGCGCGTGGGGCACAGTACCAGGGCCTGCACGGCAAACCTTCTGGCGTTCAGATTGGCCAGCAGGGTTAAAGCAAACGCCGCTGTTTTACCACTGCCGGTTTTGGCCTGTGCAATGATGTCTTTGCCCGCCAGGGCTGGCGGCAGGCTGGCCGCTTGGATGGGGGTCATGGCCAGGTAGCCTAGCTGGGCAAGGTTGGCCAGAGCTGCGGGGGACAATGCAAGCGTGTCGAAGCGGGCGGCCTTAGAAAGGGCTGGGGACGGTGGTTGGGCAGTAAGGGTCATTGCCTATTATCGGTGGTGGGGCTTAAGGTGAGCCTAACGTACCAATTGACAGCAAAAACCTACATTTAGGGTTTGCCCGCCCTCGCAATAGTTCAGCACCTCTAAAAATACCCGGTTTCGCACAAAGGGCATAAAACTACTGCAAAATAGCACGATCGTTCTTTTTTATAAAGCCCTGTTGCTAGTTATTGCTGTATGGCCTTGCTAAATTTACCCACTGACATTGCTACCTTGCCCAAGAGCGCGGCTGTAGGCGCGGGCAAAGTTGCGCTCAAAAGCCAGCAAAAGGGCCAGCAAACCAAGGCTGCTATTGTGGACGCAGCCCTGAGTTTGGCTACACAGATCGGCTTAGAGGGTTTGAGTATAGGTGCCTTGGCCGAGGTTACGCAAATGAGCAAATCCGGCGTATTTGCCCATTTTGGCTCCCGCGAAGAGCTGCAAATATCGGTTGTGCTTGAATACCATGCACGCTTTGAAGACGAAGTGTTCTATCCTGCCCTGCAAGCCGCGCGTGGCCTGCCCCGTGTACGCGCCCTGTTTGACAACTGGATGAAGCGCACCTCGGTGGAGATTGACTCGGGCTGCATTTACATCAGCGGCGCAGTAGAGTTTGATGACCGGCCAGGCCCGGTACGCGACGCGATTGCCTCGTCAGTAAAGATCTGGCTGGCTGCCATGCACCGCGCAGTAGCCAATGCACAAGAGGCCGGACATCTCAATACGCAGGCCGATGCACACCAAATTTTGTTTGAAATTCACGGCTTGATTTTAGCCCTGCACTACGAGGCGCGGTTTTTAAAAACCCCAGGCTCAATTGACCGTGCACTACAAGGTTTTGAGAACATTTTGCAGCGTTATGGGGCTATCGCCCAAGGAAATGCTGAATAAGTAGCTATAGATAATATAGCAAATAGAACGCCGTAATACCCCACAGAATTTATTTTTGTTTTAAAGAGAGAGCACCATGCCAGTCTACAACCCACCCCTGCGCGACATGCAATTTGTAATGCACGAAGTGCTCAATGTAAGCGCTGAATTTAAAGCCATTCCCAAGTATGCCGACGCTGACTTGGAAACCATGAATGCAGTGCTGGAAGAGGCTGGCAAGTTTGCCTCCGAAGTGGCCTTTCCGCTCAACATCAGCGGCGACGAAGAGGGCTGCACGCTAGACAAAGTGACCCACGCTGTCACTACGCCCAAGGGTTTTAAAGAAGCCTATGCAAAATACGTAGAAGGCGGCTGGCCTGCCCTGTCTGGCGACCCAGAATTTGGCGGCCAAGGCCTGCCATTGGTAGTTAACCAGTGCTTTTATGAAATGCTCAACAGCGCCAACCAAGCTTGGACCATGTACCCAGGCCTTACCCATGGCGCGCACGCTGCCCTGCACAGCCACGGCACCGACGCACAAAAGCAGATGTACCTGCACAAAATGACCAGCGGCGAATGGACCGGCACCATGTGCCTGACAGAGCCACACTGCGGCACCGACCTGGGCCTGATGCGCACCAAGGCAGAAGCCCTGCCGGACGGCAGCTACAAAATTACCGGCAACAAAATCTTCATCAGCGCGGGTGAACACGACATGGCGGGCAACATCATTCACTTGGTGCTGGCGCGCTTGGCAGATGCGCCTCCCGGCATCAAAGGCGTTAGCCTGTTCATCGTGCCTAAGTTCATGGTGAACCAAGACGGCACACTGGGCGCACGCAACGGTATTTACTGCGGCGGCCTAGAGCACAAAATGGGCATTCATGGCAACTCCACCGCACAAATGGTGCTGGACGGTGCCATCGGCACCATGGTGGGCCTGCCTAACAAGGGCATGCAAGGCATGTTTGTGATGATGAACGCCGCCCGCCTGGGTGTGGGTAACCAATCTTTGGGCTTGACCGAGGTGGCTTACCAAAACGCATTGGCATACGCCAAAGACCGCATTCAAATGCGCTCACTCTCAGGCCCTAAAGCCACTGACAAAGCCGCCGACCCGATCATTGTACACCCCGATGTACGCAAGATGCTGCTGACCGCTAAAGCCTACGCCGAAGGTGGCCGTGCACTGGCAACCTACTGCGCAGTGCTGCTAGACAAAGAGCACGCACACCCGGACGAAAAAGTGCGCAAAGACAGCGGTGAAATGCTGTCACTGCTAACCCCCATAGTTAAAGCTTTTATCACTGACAATGGCCACATTTCTACCAACATGTGCATGCAAGTGTTTGGCGGCCACGGCTTTATCAAAGAGTGGGGTATGGAGCAGTTTGTGCGCGACAACCGCATCAACATGATCTACGAAGGCACCAACACCATCCAGTCGCTAGACCTGCTAGGCCGCAAGGTGCTGGGCAACAACGGTGCTACGCTGCAAAAGTTTGGCAAACTGATTGGCCAGTTGGTAGCCGAAGAAGGCGTGAACGAGAAGATGGCCGAGTTCATTACCCCGATAGCTATTTTGGGCGAGCAGATGACCAAGTTCACGACCGAGCTGGGCTTTAAAGGCTTCCAAAACCCAGACGAAGTAGGCGCAGCCGCAGTGGACTACCTGCGCGTAGCGGGCCATTTGGTGTTTGGTTACTTTTGGGCCCGTATGGCACAAGTGGCACTGCGCGAAATCGCAGCGGGCAACAATGACCCGTTCTACCTGGCCAAAGTGCAAACCGCGCGCTTTTACTTTGCCAAGCTGTTCCCCGAGACCGCCAGCCTCATGCGCACCGCACGTGCAGGCAGCAAGGTGCTGATGGACACCGACGCAGTCTTCGCGTAAAAGTGGGTTGCGCTAAAAATGCGCAACTTGTATTAACCCCTTAATCCCTGGAGCCTTTATGAAAAAAATGCGTACTCTTCTCGTTTTGACCACTGCTACTTTGCTGTCTACATTGGCACTGGCGCAAAACACGCCCGTGGGCAAATGGCACACGATTGACGATAAAACCAAAGAGATTAAGTCGGAAATCACCATCACCGAAGCCGGCGGCGCACTTAGCGGCAAAGTCAGCAAAGTGCTGCGCAAAGATGCCAAGCCTGATGCTGTGTGTGAAGAATGCAAAGACGAGCGCAAAGGCAAGCCCATGCTGGGCCTGGAGATTATTCGCGGTGCCAAGAAAGATGCCAGCGCCGATGTGTGGGCTGGCGGCAAGATTCTCGACCCTGAAAACGGCAAAGAGTACACCCTGAAGATGACCCCCGAAGACGGCGGTAAAAAGCTGGCCGTGCGCGGCAGTATTGGCCCGTTTGGTCGTACCCAAACTTGGGTACGCGTTGAATAAAGAATAAGGTAAAAGAATGTCTGGTTTCCAAGTAAAAAAAGTCGCCGTGCTCGGTGCAGGCGTGATGGGTGCGCAAATTGCCGCGCATTTGGTTAACGTTAAAGTGCCGGTGGTGTTGTTTGATTTGGCGGCCAAAGAAGGCCCCAAGAACGGCATTGTTACCAAAGCCATAGAAGGTCTGAAGAAACTCAAACCTTCACCGCTGGGCGTCACCGAGGATGCAGCCTTGATTGAACAGGCTAATTACGATGAGCACCTGGAGCTGCTGCGCGGCTGCGACCTCATCATTGAGGCCATTGCCGAGCGCATGGACTGGAAACTGGACCTGTATAAAAAAATAGCGCCTTATGTGGCTGAGAATGCCATCGTTGCGTCCAACACATCGGGGCTGTCGATTACCAAGCTGTCTGAGGCATTGCCTGAGAACATCAAGCCACGTTTTTGCGGCATTCACTTTTTTAACCCGCCGCGCTACATGTACTTGGTGGAGTTGATCAACACGCCCACCACACAGCCTATCGTGCTAGACCAGCTAGAGGCTTTTGTGACCAGCGCTGTAGGTAAAGGCGTGGTACGCGCTAAAGATACGCCTAACTTTATTGCCAACCGCGTGGGCATTGCCGGCATGTTGGGCGTGATGAAGCAGGCTGAAAACTTTGGCCTAAGCTACGACGTAGTGGACGACCTGACAGGTAAAAAACTGGGCCGCGCCAGCAGCGGCACCTTCCGCACGGCAGACGTGGTGGGCCTGGACGTGATGTTCCACGTTATCAAAACCCTGCAAGACAACTTGGACGAGAAGAGCGACCCTTTTTACGGCAACTTTGGCACCCCAGCGGTGCTCAAAACTTTAATGGACGCTGGCGCACTGGGCCAAAAAGCCAAGGCCGGTTTCTTCAAAAAAGTAGGCCGAGATATTTTGCGCTACGACGCAGACAAACAAGACTACGTGCCCGGTGGCGAGAAGTCTGACGAAGTGTATGCCCGCATGCTCAAAAAGCCTGCTGCAGAACGCCTGAAGCTACTGCGCAACTCTGAAGGCAAGCAAGGCCAGTTTTTATGGGCGATTTTGCGCGATGGTTTCCATTACGCCGCCATCCATTTAGAAAGCATTGCCGAGACCGCACGCGATGTGGACTTCGCCATGCGCTGGGGCTTTGGCCTTAAGCAAGGCCCGTTTGAGCTGTGGCAAGAAGCCGGTTGGTTGGAAGTAGCCACCATGGTGAAAGAAGATATCGACGCAGGCAAAGCGCTGTGCAAAGTGCCGCTGCCAGATTGGGTGTTTAAAGGCCCGGTGGCTGAATCTAACAATGGCGCAGGCGGTGTGCACACCAAAGACGGCTCGTGGAACCCCGCTACCCAAAAGTTTGTACCGCGCCATGATTTGCCGGTGTACCAGCGCCAGCACTTTCCTGAAAACGTGTTGGGTTCCAGCGCACCAGCGTTTGAAACCGCAGGCACAACACTGCATGAAGACGCAGCCATTCGCTTGTGGACACTTGACGGTGCAAACCGCCAGCCTGGCACTGGCGTGGTGATTGCCAGTATCAAAACCAAAATGCACGTCATTAGCATGGATGTGATGGCAGGCTTAGAAAAAGCTGTGGAGATGGCCGAGGCGGATTACGCAGGCGTGGTCATTTGGTCAGGCGACGAGCCGTTTTGTGCGGGTGCTGACTTGCAAGGCATGTTGCCTGCATTCATGAGCGGTGGTGTTAGCCTGCTAGACGAGGCCATGGCCGAAGTGCAGCGCGTCATGCTGCGCCTGCGCTATGCCAACGTGCCCGTGGTCAGCGCTGTGCGCGGCTTGGCATTAGGCGGTGGGTGTGAGCTGGCAGTGCATTCTGCTAAGCGCGCCGTAGCGATGGAAAGCTATATTGGTTTGGTCGAAGTGGGCGTGGGCTTGGTGCCCGGTGCTGGTGGCCTCACCTACATTGCGCGCCGCGCGGCCGAGAACATGGCCAGCAGCAACAGCAAAGAATTGCTACCCTTCCTGACCGAAGGCTTTACCAACGCTGCCATGGCCAAGGTAGGCACCAGCGCGATTGAGTCGCGCAAGCTGGGCTACCTGCTGTGGTCTGACCCGATTGTGGCCAACAAGGACGAACTGCTTTTTGTAGCCATTAACGAAGCCAAAGCCATGGCCGCTTCGGGCTACCGTGCGCCCTCTAAGCGCATGTTCCCCGTAGCAGGCCGCAACGGCAGAGCCACTATCACCGGCTCGCTGGTTAATATGCGTGACGGCGGTTTTATCAGCCAGCACGACTTTCATATTGCCACCTTGATTGCCAACGTAGTCTGCGGCGGCGATGTAGAAGCTGGCACGATGGTGACCGAAGAGTATCTGATGACACTGGAGCGCAAAGCCTTTACCAGCCTGCTAACCACGGCCAAAACGCAAGAGCGGATTATGGGGATGTTGAATACGGGTAAGCCGGTACGAAACTAAAAACCTTGCGGGACAGCCCAATGTACTTACAAAGCGACGCGTTGCTCTGTCCAGTCCAACAACCTTGCGGGACAGACCAACGCACCTGCGCAGCAGCGCGTTGCTCTGTCCTCAACTAATCAAATGACGTCTACAACCACCACCCCCAACCGCCTACAACGCCAGCTAAGCCGCCTAAACGAAGTACCCGCCTACTTCCGTCCGTGGTTTCAGTCTGTCGTACTAGGCCGCGCTGTACCCTTCACAGGCACAGCCAAGCTGCGCTACGAAGTTATGTCGCCCGACAAAGTAGTGATCTTTGTGGCCAACCGCCGTAAGGTGCAAAACCACATTGAAGGCGTGCACGCTGTAGCCACCACACTGGCAGCAGAGACGGCCACGGGTATGGTGATGGGTATGAATGTGCGCGACGATTGCCTGCCCGTGGTGAAAGAAATGCGCGTGCAATTTACCAAGCGCGGCATGGGTGCCATGCGCGCTGTGGCCACGCTGACTGGTGAGCAGCGTGCGCTGATTCAAAGCACCGACAAAGGCGAAGTGACTGTGCCCGTGGTGGTCACCGACGAGTCGGGCAACCACCCACTGGTGTGCGAATTTATCTGGGCTTGGATTCCCTCCAAACGACCCGCTAAAGTCGCCGCACCTAGCGCAGCATAAATTGATTAAAACTGAAACTTTGCAGGACAGTACAACGGCCAGCGCTTAGCGCACCGTTGCTCTGTCCTCACCTAACTAAGAAGGAATTTCACCATGGCCAAACAAATCCAAGAAGCCTATATCGTTGCAGCTACGCGCACACCCATTGGCCGCTCGCACAAAGGCTATTTTCGCAACACACGACCGGATGACCTGTTGGCCACAGTTTTGAAAAGCGCGCTAGCCCAGGTGCCAGGCCTAGACCCGGCCAGCATTGAAGATGTGATCTGCGGCTGCGCCATCCCTGAAGGCTCGCAAGGCCTCAACGTAGCGCGCATTGGTGCCGTGCTGGCGGGCTTGCCCCACAGCGTGGGCGGCATCACAGTAGACCGGTTTTGTGCAGCGGGCTTATCTGCCGTGCAAATGGCGGCTGACCGCATTCGCGTAGGCGAAGCAGACGTGATGATTGCAGCCGGCACCCAAAGCATGAGCATGGTGCCGATGATGGGCAACTCACCCAGCCTGTCCCCGGCTATTTTTGCCGATACGGACAATGTTAACAACTACGGCATTGCTTATGGCATGGGCCTGACGGCTGAAAAAGTGGCCACCCAGTGGAAGATCAGCCGCGAAGCGCAAGACGAGTTTGCCTACCACAGCCACATGAAGGCGCTGGCCGCAATGAAGGCAGGCCACTTTGCCAACGAAATGACCACGGTTGAAGTGACCGATCGCAACGTCAACCTAGAAACAGCTGAAGTCACCACCACCACCCGCAGCGTAAGCATAGACGAAGGTGCACGCCCAGATACTACGGTGGAAGGCCTGAGCAAACTGCGCGCCGTATTTTCAGCGCGTGGCTCGGTCACCGCAGGCAACAGCAGCCAAACCTCAGACGGCGCAGGCGCGCTCATCTTGGTCAGCGAGGCAGCACTTAAGCGCTTTAACCTGACGCCCTTGGCCAAGTTCTCCAGCTACGCCACCCGTGGTGTGCCGCCGCACATTATGGGCATTGGCCCGATTGAAGCGATTCCGGCGGCGCTGAAATACGCAGGCCTAAAGCATTCAGACATTGACTGGATTGAACTGAACGAAGCTTTTGCCGCGCAGTCGCTGGCCGTGATGAACACGCTCGGGCTAGACCCTTCCAAGGTTAACCCCATGGGCGGCGCTATTGCCTTAGGCCACCCACTGGGCGCTACGGGTGCGATTCGTGCAGCCACCGTGGTGCACGCACTGCAACGCAACAAGCTCAAGTACGGCATGGTGACCATGTGCGTAGGCATGGGCCAAGGCGCAGCAGGTATTTTTGAACGCGTTTAACCTATTTTTAAGACAAATAGCCCTTTGACCCAAGGAAATGCTGCTCAAGCAGCTATATTTTTAATAGTAATAGATTTTGCAGTTTTAAGCTTACCTCACCCAAAACGCAGGGCCTGTTATGTCGCAACCTAGTTTAGATTTTGACCAAGCCATCGCGTTGCAAAGTTTAGGCGCTGGCCATTACAGCGGTGCTACGCACACGGCTTGGCTTAACATGGTGGGGCCATTTGGCGGTATGACTGCGGCTGTGATGCTGCAAGCTGTCATGCAGCACCCAGACCGTTTGGGCAACCCCGTGTCGCTTACGGTGAACTTTTGCGCTGGCGTGGCTGAAGGTGCATTTGAAGTAAGCGCCCAACCCGCGCGCACCAACCGGTCTACCCAGCATTGGCAGGTTCAATTGTTACAAGCGGGTGAGGTCGTTATTACCGCCACTGCCGTTACCGCCACGCGGCGCAGCACCTTTAGCCGCAACGAGTCGCCCATGCCTGCAGTGGCCGCAGCGCAGTCGCTGCAGCGTGCCGTACCCCCCAAGCTGCCGTGGGCGCACCGCTACGACGTGCGTTCGATCACCGGCCACATGCCTACCGTGTGGGACGGCGCAGAGGGCGACACACTGACGCAAATGTGGGTACGTGATGTGCAAGAGCGCAGCATAGATTTTGCGTCGCTCACCGCCTTGGCTGACAGTTTTTTCCCGCGTGTGTATTTGCGCCGCAAAAGCTTTGTACCTATTGGCACCGTGTCGATGACGGTGTATTTTCATGCCGATGCCGCAGAGCTGAGCGCGTTGGGGTGTGGTTTTGTACTAGGCCAAGCCAAAGCGCAATGCTTTTTTAACGGATTTTTTGACCAAACTGCGCAGTTGTGGTCAGAGGCTGGCACACTCTTAGCCACCACCCACCAGGTGGTGTATTACAAGGAATAAACCGCCATGACCGCTAGCGCCAGCCACCACAACCTAAGTCAAGGCGTATGTTTGGTGATTGGCGCAGGCGACGCTACTGGCGGTGCCGTGGCGCGGCGCTTTGCACGCGAAGGCTATACGGTTTGCGCAACCCGGCGCAGCCTAGACAAACTCCAAGCCCTTCAAAAACAGATTGAAGCGGCTGGCGGTGTGTGCCATGCTTTTGGCAGTGATGCACGGGTTGAAGAAGAAGTTATCGCGCTGGTAGAGAGAATTGAAACCGAGATTGGCCCCATAGCCGTGATGGTATTTAACATAGGTGCCAATTCGCCCAACAGCATTTTGACCGAGACCGCGCGCCGCTACACCAAGATGTGGGAGATGGCCTGCTTGGCTGGGTTTTTAACCGGGAGGGAAGTAGCCAAGCGCATGGTGGCGCGTGAATCGCCAGCGGCAGACTCCGCTACTGGCGTTCCCCACAAAGGCACCATCATTTTCACAGGGGCTACCGCATCGCTGCGCGGCAGCGCGCACTTTGCAGGGTTTTCAGGTGGCAAGATGGCGCTGCGCGCGTTAGCGCAAAGCATGGCGCGTGAACTAGGGCCACTGGGCGTGCATGTGGCGCACCCCATCATCGACGGTGCCATAGACACTGAATTTATCCGCACCCAGTTCCCCCAGCGCTATGCGCTGAAAGACCAGGACGGCATCATCAACCCCGACCACATAGCCAACGCCTACCTCATGCTGCACCAGCAGCCGCGTGATGCATGGACGCACGAGCTAGACCTGCGCCCGTACATGGAAAAGTTTTGATAATTTAGGAGACTCACATGGAAAAAATCATTGACTACTATTTTGACTTTGGCAGCCCAGCATCGTACCTGGCCTACACACAACTGCCCAAGCTGTGCGCGCAAACCGGTGCCTCGGTAGAGTGCAAACCCATGCTGCTGGGCGGTGTTTTTCAAGCTACGGGCAACCATTCACCCGCCACCATTCCTGCCAAAGGGGCCTACACCTTCACAGATTTTGCACGCTTTGCTACACGCTACGGTGTACCGCTAGCTACCAACCCGCACTTCCCCATCAACACCTTGCTGCTGATGCGTGCAGCGATGGGTTTGCACATGACCGATGATGCGCGCTTTGTACCGTACTGCAACGCCATGTACAAAGCCATTTGGGTGGACGCGCTGAACATGAACGACCCGGCCGTGGTAGGCCAAGTGCTGACTACAGCGGGGATAGACCCTGCCAGCATCCTGGCGCTGGCCAATGCACAAGGCACCAAAGACGCACTCAAAACTGCCACAGAGGCTGCTGTAGCGCGCGGTGTATTTGGCGCACCTACTTTCTTTGTAGGCAATGCCATGTTTTGGGGCCAAGACCGCTTAGACTTTGTGCGCGAAGCCTTAGACGCGCTCCCCGCTTAAGCATTTTTTATAGCCCCATTCACTTTACGTAGAACCAGCCATGAGCGACATCCTTATTCACCACGACGCAGGCATCTGCACCATCACCCTGAACCGCGTTGAGAAGAAAAACTCCATCACCACCGTGATGTACCAAACCATGGCCGATGCTTTGGCTGCAGCCCAAGGCGATGCCAGCGTGCGCGTGGTGGTGATTCAAGGGCACGAAACTATCTTCAGCGCTGGTAATGACATTGCCGACTTTTTAAATAACCCACCCGCAGGCTTGGACAGCCCGGTATTTAGGTTTTTGCATGGCATAGCCAGCTTTCCCAAGCCCATCATTGCCGCAGTCAATGGCCCAGCTGTAGGCATTGGCACCACCCTGCTGCTGCACTGCGACCTGGTGTACGCAGGAGACAACGCAGCCTTCTCTATGCCTTTTGTTAACCTAGGCCTTTGCCCCGAGGCAGCCTCTAGCCTGCTGGTGCCTCAGCTGATGGGCTACCACCGCGCAGCAGAGGCACTGCTGCTGGGCGAGCCGTTTATGGCCGAGGCCGCACTAGAGGTGGGCTTGGTCAACCGCGTGGTGCCGCCGCTAGAAACCAATACCTACGCCCAATCTGTAGCCCGCAGGCTGGCAGCTAAGCCCCTGAGCAGTCTGATAGAAACCAAACGCCTGATGAAGAAAAACCAAGGCCCACTGGTAGCGCAGGTGATGGCAGAAGAGGGGGACAGCTTTGGCCGCATGCTGCGCGAGAGCGCAGCGCGCGAGGCGTTTGGTGCGTTCATGGAAAAACGCAAACCTGACTTCTCTAAGGTATAACCACGCTGCAACGCACTTAACCTCCCCCCGTTGTACCCCAAGGCTCAGCCTGGTGTCAGCCTAGCCTGCACAATCTGCCCATGACCAAAAAAAACGACACCAGCTTGGTGCAGCTAGAGCCTGAGTTCATTGCCGCTATCAACGATATTTTTGAAAATAAACAAGTTTTCAACCAGTTGCTGGGCCTCAAAGCGCAGCACATCAGTGCACTTGAAGTCACCGCCACAATCAACATGCGCCCCGAGTTGGTAGGCCACTTTGCCTACAACCGCTTGCACGGTGGTGTCATCAGCGCCTGCCTGGACACCCTAGGTGCCCACGCCATCATGGCCGCTATGGGTGCACGCTATATTGACGAGCCAATAACCCAAAGGCTAGAACGCTTTAGCAAATTCGGCACCATCGACCTGCGCATTGATTACCTGCGGCCCGCCATTGGTGAAGTGTTCACCATGCGCGCGCAGGTGCTGCACCTAGGCTCGCGCTTAGCCAGATCGCGGATGGAGTTTTTTGCTGCGGATGGCACTCTACTGTCTACCGGGGCGGCAGCTTACATTGTGTCTTAGGTGCTTGTAAAGCGGTCACCCGGTTACTATTAATTTAATAGCTGCTTGTGCAGAATTTCCTTGGGTGACAGGGCTATTTTGTTTAAAATACCGATTCTTGAGCCTGGTACCAGTGCCAAGCCACCAAACAATCAATCTTTGGGCAAAGCCCGTGGTTTACCTTCTAAATCAATCGCCACATAGGTCAAATTGGCCTCGGTCACCTTGATCACTGGCTCCGGCTGGCGCATGCGCTGGGCATAAACCTCTACCTTCACCGTGACCGACGTGGTACCAATACGCTCTACCTCGGCAAAAAAACTCAGTAAATCGCCAATTTTGACCGCCTGCTTGAAAACAAACTGGTTCACCGCCACCGTGGCAATGCGCCCCTTGGCAATACGGGCCGGGATCACCGAGCCTGCCAAGTCCACCTGGGCCATCACCCAGCCGCCAAAAATATCGCCGTTGGCATTGCTGTCTGCAGGCATGGGAATGACTTTGAGCACCAGCTCTTTGTCCGTCGGCATAACCGTAGGTTCACTTGAGTTTTGAGACATAGGCACAATCTGTTGAAGACTAAAAAATAATATTCTCTCATGCGCTCACTTGCCCCCCCCACCGCCCCTCCGGCTTCACCCGCCGGCACCCCCGACCAGCCTGCACAAGCCGCCGCCAGCAGCAACGACTGGGCTACGCTCAAGCGCCTGTTCCCCTACCTGTGGCGTTACAAATGGCGGGTCATTGCCGCGCTAGGCTTTATGGTGGGGGCTAAAGCGGCCAACGTCAGCGTGCCCTTGCTGCTCAAAGAACTGGTGGACAGCCTGAGCCTGCAGCCCGGCAGCCCACAAACCCTGCTGGTGGTGCCTGTGGCGCTGCTGCTAGGCTACGGCGCGCTGCGCTTGTCTACCTCGCTGTTTGGCGAACTGCGTGAACTGGTCTTTGCCAAGGCCACGCACGGCACAGCGCGCACGATTGCGCTAGAAACCTTCCAGCACCTGCACGCCCTGAGCCTGCGCTTTCACCTAGAGCGGCAAACCGGCGGCATGACCCGCGACATTGAGCGCGGCGTGCGGGGTATTGAGTCGCTGATCTCGTATTCGCTGTACTCCATCATTCCCACGTTGATTGAAGTAGCCTTGGTGCTGACGATTTTGGCCGTCAAGTTTGATATGTGGTTTGCCATCATCACCATCACCGCACTGGTGCTGTACATCACCTTTACCGTGCTGGTGACCGAATGGCGTACCCAGTTTCGCAAACAGGCCAACGCATTTGACTCGGCTGCACACACCAAAGCCGTGGATTCACTTTTAAACTACGAAACCGTCAAATACTTTAACAACGAAAATTTTGAAGCCACGCGCTATGACGAAAGCCTGGAAAAACTGCGCCACGCCCGGCTGAAAAGCCAAACCACCCTGATGTTGCTTAACACCGGCCAGCAGGTCATTATTGCGGTGGGCTTGGTGGCCATGCTGTGGCGTGCTACGCAGGGCGTGGTCGATGGCCGCCTGACGATTGGCGACTTTGTGATGGTGAATGCTTTCATGATTCAGCTGTACATACCGCTGAACTTCTTAGGCGTGATTTACCGCGAAATCAAACAAAGCCTGACCGACCTGGACAAGATGTTTGTACTGATGGAAAAAGAGCGGGAAGTGGCTGACTTAGCAGGCGCAAGTGCTATTCAAATAGATACAAGGCCGGGCGTAGAGTTTGACAATGTGAGCTTTGCCTACGAGGCAGACCGCCCTATTTTGCACAACGTGAGCTTTGCCATTCCCGCTGGTAAAACCGTGGCGGTGGTGGGGCCCAGTGGCTCGGGTAAATCCACCCTGGCCCGCTTGCTCTACCGCTTCTACGATGTGCAGCAAGGTGCCATTCGCATTGCGGGACAAAATATCAAAGAAGTGACGCAAACCAGCGTGCGCCGCGCGATAGGTATCGTGCCGCAAGACACGGTACTGTTTAATGATACGGTAGAGTACAACATTGCCTATGGCAAACCGGGCAGCACCCGCGCGCAGGTAGAAGCGGCAGCGCAAACAGCGCGCATCCATGACTTTATCAACGCCACACCCAAAGGCTATGCCACCATGGTGGGTGAGCGCGGTCTCAAACTCTCGGGCGGTGAAAAGCAGCGGGTGGCCATTGCCCGCACTTTGCTCAAAGACCCGCCCATTTTGATTTTTGACGAAGCCACCTCGGCCCTGGACAGCGCCAACGAACGCGCGATCCAAGCCGAACTGCAAAGCGTATCTAGCGGCAAAACCACCCTGGTGATAGCGCACCGTTTGTCTACCGTGGTAGACGCACATGAAATTTTGGTACTGGACGCAGGCCGCATTGTGGAGCGCGGCACACATACCCAACTGCGGGCTTTGCAAGGGCGCTATGCCAGTATGTGGGCGCTACAGCAAAGTACCGCTGAGCACAGTGCGCCTGGCGAAGCGGTGCACGTACTTTAGGCGCGCTGCAGTTGCGCAGTGCTGCGCTGGGGCGCAGGCCCAATCGACGCGCCTTCTATAAACAGCGGCTGCACCAGCACATGAGCTTGCTCAAGGGTTTCGCCTTCGATAATTTTGAGCAGCATTTCGGCCATGGCTACGCCTGAGTCGGACGATGTGGGCTGCATGACAGAGGCTATGTCTACATCGGTGAGCAGTGTATCCTCGGGAATGCCGCCATCCACCACGACCGAGATATCGCGGCCAAGCACCAAGCCCGCGTTGAGCAGATAGCGAATCACACCTACGCCGGCCAGGTTGTTGTCAATCAAAATAGCGGTTGGTGGCCGCGCTAAACCCAGCAGGTACTCAGCCGCAGCGTAGCCCCCACGGCGGTCCATGCTGCCGCGCTGGTCTGCACGGCCGCTGACTACCAGCTCGGGCACAACAGGCAAGCCCAGTGCCAGCATGCTTTGCATAAACCCTGCACGGCGCTGCATTGCAAAATTAAGCCCTAGGGGCGAGTGCACATAGGCAATGTGCGTGTGGCCTAGCTGGGCCAGGCGGTTCACGGCCATGCGGCTACCGGCTTCGTTGTCAAAGTCGTACCAGGCAAAATCATCCCGCGTACCGCAGCGGCCATAACCTAAAAATGGGAAGTTGGCTTTTTTCAAATAGTCAATACGGGCATCATTCACCCGCGTGTTGGCCAGCAGCACACCGTCTACCCGTCGGCCACGTACCAAGCGGTCGTAGGTTACCAGTTCGGTAGTTTCGCGGGCAGCGGCCAGCAGCAAATCGACCCCTGCTTTTTCCAAGCGGTCAGAGAACGACTCCAGCATGGTCAAAAATTTAGGGTTGCCCAGCAGGTCTGTGTCCAGCGGGTAGACCAAGCCCACCGCGTCTGTGCGGCCACGTACCAAGCGCTGGGCCCCCATATTGGGCTGGTAATTAAGCTCCTTGGCACGCTGCGCGATGCGTTCACGTGTTTTGGCGCTGATGTCGGTGTAACCGTTCAAAGCGCGGCTTACGGTGGAAGGTGATACGCCCAAGCTTGCAGCTAAAAATTTAATGTCTACAGTCACTGGGCGCTTTCTATTTTTTGTACCGGCCAATCTTACCTAGCTTAAGCCACTATGGACCATCGCCTGGCGCAGCACTGTGCATCAAACCACCTGCACAAACAGACCGCCCCATGGGGCAAGGTCGATCTGCTGGCCCTGCAGGCTGGCACCAGCCAGGCCACTCTCGCCCAATACTGCACCTAGCTTAAGGTCGCTAGGTACCGCCCATTGCAGCGCAGTGCCGCTAAAGTTAAATACACACAGTAGGCTCTGCCCACCGTAGCTGCGCACAAAGGCCAGCACTTGGGCGTGGGGTGCCAGCAATTGCATTTCGCCATGCACCAGCGCACTTTGCGTTTTACGCCAAGCCAAGAGCTTGCGGTAAAAGTTAAGCAGCGAGCCCGCTTGTTTTAGCTGAACATCTACCGCCAGTGCGCGGTGGCTGGCCGCAGCAGGCAACCAAGGCTTGGCTTGCACCGTGTGCTCCAATGCAAAGCCAAGGTGGGGGGCATCGGCCACCCACGGCATGGGCGTGCGGCAACCGTCTCTGCCTTTGAACTCAGGCCACATGGTAATGCCATACGGGTCTTGCACATCTTCAAAAGCCACCTCTGCCTCAGGCAGGCCCAGCTCATCGCCTTGGTACAGGCACGGGGTACCGCGCAGGCTCATTTGCAAAGCAGCTGCCAAGCGCAGCAAAGCTGCCGATGGCGTGGCACCGCCCCAACGCGTAGCCACCCGAGGCACATCGTGGTTGGACAAAGCCCAGCAGGGCCAGCCTGTGCCTACGATGTCACCAAACCGCTTTAGCACTTGGTAAAAATGCGGCGCACTGTGCGCAGTGCCCAGCAGATCAAAACAATACGCCATGTGCAGCTTGTCACCCCCATTGGTGTACTCTGCTACCCTTGCAAGCCCATCGTCATCGCCAATCTCTCCCACCATGGTGGTGTTGGGGTACTGGTCCAGCGTGGCGCGCAACTTGCGCAAAAACTCTAAATTTTCTGGTTGGCTTTTGTCAAACTTGTGCCACTGCCATGCATAGGGGTTTACAGCGCTGACGGCTGGGTCTTCCCCTGTCGGCTTGCCGCGCGGTGGGTTGCTGCGCAATTGCTTGTCGTGAAAGTAAAAATTCGCGGTGTCCAGGCGGTAGCCATCTACACCCAAGTCGAGCCAAAACTTCACTGTTTCTAGCAATGCAGCCTGCACTTCCAAGTTGTGGAAGTTCAAATCGGGCTGGCTGGCCAAAAAGTTGTGCAGGTAGTACTGCTGGCGACGGGTGTCCCACTGCCAAGCGCTGCCGCCAAATATGGACAACCAGTTGTTGGGTGGGTTGCCATCGTCCTTGGCATCGGCCCACACATACCAATCGGCCTTAGGGTTGTCTAAACTAGCGCGGCTTTCTGTAAACCAAGGGTGCTGGTCAGAGCAGTGTGATAGTACTTGGTCAATCATCACCTTAAGACCTAATGCATGTGCCCGCTGAACCAGTGCTTTGAGGTCTGCCAAGCTGCCAAACATCGGGTCTACGTCGCAATAGTCACTCACGTCGTAGCCAAAGTCTTTCATCGGGCTTTTAAAGAAAGGCGACAACCAAATACCGTCTGCGCCTAGCTGGGCTACATAGTCCAGTTGGGCGGTAATGCCAGGCAAGTCGCCGATGCCATCGCCATTGCTGTCGGCAAAACTGCGTGGGTAAATTTGGTAAATGACACCGCCGCGCCACCAGTTGTCGTTCAAAGCTTTAGACATGAAAATACATTAAATTAAAATTAAAATCAGCTGCTCAGTCGCATCACGTAGCACCCGAGAGTACCAGTGTGCTGGGGAATTAGCCGCCTTTGACAGAGCCAGACAGCAAGCCGCGCACAAAGAAACGCTGCAATGAGAAGAACACCAGCACGGGCACTGCAATGGACACGAACGCACTGGCAGTCAAAATCTCCCAGCTCTCGCCGCGAGAGCCCAGCAAATCATTAAGTTTGATGGTGAGCACCACTTGCTCAGGGCCTTTACCCAAAAATACCAAGGCGACCAAGAAATCATTCCACACCCACAGGAACTGGAAAATCGCAAAACTGGCCAGCGCCGGTATCGACAATGGCAACACAATACTGGTAAAAATCTGGAAATGCGAGGCCCCGTCCATGCGCGCACTTTCGATGATGTCGCGCGGCAGTGCGGCAATATAGTTGCGCAGCAAATAAATGGCCAAGGGCAAACCAAAGGCCGTGTGCGCCAACCATATACCCGGGTACGATTTAGATGCAATGCCCAGCGCAGCGCCCAGCTCGTTGTACAGACGCAGCAAGGGTATCAAAGACATTTGCAGTGGCACTACCAGCATAGCTACCACCACGATAAACAACCACTTGCGTCCCGGAAACTGCATCCAGCTAAAAGCATAGGCCGCAAAGGCTGCAATCAAAATTGGAATCAACGTTGCCGGAATGGTGACCTTGAAAGTATTGACAAAGGCTTGGCCTACGCCCTCAGATGCAATCACTTTTTCATAATTTTGGGTAGAAAATACTGGCGGTGACTCGGCCACATAAAAAATGCGAACCCCGTTGGGCTTTTCGTAGGCGGCGGTTAGCTCTAGCCGGTAGGTGCTGTCTGCGTTGACTGTCAACGTACCGTCTGGCTTGCCATCTTCTTCGTCAAAAATCTGACCGTCAGGTACTTGAGCCGTAGTGCCCACTGCAAATTCGTCAGGCTTGGCAGATTTCAGTGAAAACTTGCCAATACGGGTGCCCGACTCTGCCGCAAAAAAGCGCCCAGAAATCACGAATTTATCGTCAACTTTTTGCACACTTTGTGCACCGCCTGTGCGGCGCATGTCGGCGCGCGTTTGTGTAGAGACTGCTGTCCACCAGCCACTAGACACCAGTTGCTCTTTGACCCGAAAGCTAGACACCAGCAAGCCGAGCGTAGGAAACACCCAAATGATGACTATGGCCAGCAGCAGCAACTGGGCCACGATAGACTGCAGACTGAAATATTTTTTCATCGCTGCGCCTCCTCGGCTTGAAAGCGGCGAATGTTAAACACCATCACTGGAATGACGGCCACCATGAGCACCATGGCCAGCGTAGAACTGCGGCCGTAGTCGCCCCCGCCTCGGAACATCCAGTCGTACATCAGGTTGCCCAGCACGCTGGTGTCCCACTGGCCGCCGGTCATGGCCATCACAATGTCAAACACCTTGAGCACAGTGATGGTGATGGTGGTCCACACTACCAAAATGGTGGACATGACCTGCGGCACCATAATTTCAAAAAATATTTGCAACTCACTGGCACCGTCTAAGTGCGCCGCCTCAATAGTCTCGGTAGGCACACCGCGCAGCGCAGCCGACAAAATTACCATGGCAAAACCGGTTTGTATCCAGATCAAAATCACCATCAGAAAAAAGTTGTTCCAAAAAGGCACTGTGACCCAAGCCTGCGGCTCAAAGCCCATGCCGGTTACGATGGCGTTCAAAATACCAATTTGCTCTGACTGCGGGCCACGGTAGTCGTAGACAAATTTCCAGATCACGCTGGCACCCACAAAGCTAATGGCCATTGGCATAAAGACCATGGTTTTGGCAAAATTGCCCCACCACACACGGTCTGCCAGCACGGCCACTACCAGGCCCAACACGGTGGCTACGGCAGGCACCACCAACAGCCATAAAAAGTTATTGCGGATGGTGATGAGGAAGTTTTGGTCACCGAACACCCAGCTGTAATTACGCCAGCCTACAAACGTCTCGCCAGTCGCGTTGTAGAAGCTCAACCTGAAAGTTTCAAGCAGCGGGTACAACAAAAACACACCCAATAGCAACAGCGCAGGCGCTAAGAACAGCCATGGGCGCACGCCAGCCTCAATAGCATCAGCACGCGGGCGCTTGGCCGTAGGATCGCCTTTGGGCCGCTGCGTGAATTTGTCAAGCACCCAGTTGGTGCCCGCAAAGTACAACAAACAAAACGCCACACTCACGACAACCGCCGCGATGGCTTGAAAGACTTGTTCGATCATGGTGAAGTGCGGGTTAGGAAAAGAAAAATACAAGCGCTACCTGCCTGTAACTCAGCAGCCCATCACTACAGAGTGAGGGCTGCCGAATTGCGGCATGGCAAGCGTTTTAATTCACACTAAAACGCTGTAATAACTTCCAAATTATTTGATAGCGTCCCAGCTTTTTTGGATGTCATCGGCCACGGCTTTGGCTGTCTGGCCACCGGAGTAGTTGACCATGCCTTTCCAGAAGCTGCCAGCACCAATGGCACCGGGCATCAGGTCGGAGCCGTCAAAGCGGAAGGTGGTGGCGTTAAGCAAAATCTCGCCTTGCTTTTTGAGTGCTTTGTTCTTGTACTTGTCCAAGTTAGCACCTTTATGTGGCGTTAAAAAGCCGCCTTCTGCCATCCAGATTTCGTGGGCTTGTGGGTGCTCTAAATACTCCATGAAAGCACGTGTAGCGGGGCTGTCTTTGGTAATCGTCATGATAGTGCCGCCACCCAAAACAGGGTTGCCCAGCTTTTTGCTGCTAAACGATGGGAAGTAGAAAAAGTCAGCTTCTTCGGCCTTGCCTTCTGGGAAGAACGCAGGGATAAAGCTGGCCTGTCGGTGCATGTAGCACTTGGGCGGCGAGCCAAACATGCCTTTAGGGCTGTCTTTAAAGCTCACTGTAGCGACGGCTTTGGCACCGCCATCTACATAAGCATCGTTCTTGGCGAACCAACCGTAAGTTTCAATGGCTTCGATCACGCGGGGGTCGTTGAACTTGATGCTGTTGTTGACCCAGCCGTCGTACACTTCCGGCGTTTGTGTGCGCAGCATAATGTCTTCTACCCAGTCGGTAGCAGGCCAGCCAGTAGCGGCATCACTGCCCAGACCGATACACCATGGCTTGGAGCCATCAGCAGCGATTTTCTTGGTCAGGTCTTGCAGCTCTTCCATGGTTTTGGGCACTTTGTAGCCTTTTTCCTTGAAGTTCTCAGGGATGTACCAAACCAGGCTCTTCACGTTAACGTTATAAAACAGGCCGTAGAACTCTTTTTTACCGGCTTTGTTGGCGTAGGTGCCCAAGTCAGCCCATGAGCTGCCTGCTGCGTAGTTCTTCTTGACCCAATCGCTGGTTTTATTGCCCAGCGGTACCAAGCCACCAATTGCGGCCATGTTGGCAGCCAAACCAGGCTGCGGAAACACGGATATGTTGGGTGGCGAGCCTGCTTTGATGTCGATCACAATTTGCTGCTCTGAGCTTTGTGAGCAAGAAGGCTTAACGACAGCACCCGTAGAGGCTTCAAAAGCGGCAATCACTTTTTTGAACATGCCTTCCTCAGCGCCAGTCCAAGGGCAGGTGACAGTGACTACTTGGCCCTTCAAGCTAGGGCCCTTGTAGTCTGCGGCCATGGCTTGGCCCGCCAGTGATGTCAGTGCAACGGCTGATGCAGCCGCTACTAGGGTTTGTCTCTTTAACATGCTTACTTTCTCCATAAAAAACCTAGCGGCCCATCCGCCAAGTAAATACTTAAATGCTGTGGTGCTAGATGCGTTTACCCGCAGCGTCAAATTTGTACAAGTGCTCGGTGGCAAAACCCAGCCCAATCGCGTTGCCGGGCTCCAGCATGCAGGTGCCTTCCATGCGCGCAGTAATGTCGCCCAGTGCGCCCGCGTTTACATAGGCAAAAGTTTCATTGCCCAAGCGCTCGGTGTGTTTTAGCGTGCCCTGGATTGGGCCGCCGTCTTGTAGTTTGAGGTTTTCTGGGCGCAGACCTATGGTGCCTGCACCATACTGTTTGGCAAAATCACCTGCGATCAAGTTCATCTGTGGTGAGCCAATGAAACCGGCCACAAACAGACTGGCAGGCTGGTTGTACAAGTCCAGTGGCTTACCTACCTGCTCAATGCGGCCTTGGTTTAGCACCACAATTTTGTCGGCCAAGGTCATGGCTTCAACCTGGTCGTGGGTGACGTAAATCATGGTGGCACCCAGGCGGCGGTGCAGTGTGGCCAGTTCAACGCGCATTTTGGTGCGCAGGGCAGCATCCAGGTTGGACAGCGGCTCGTCAAACAAAAACACCTTAGGGTCGCGCACGATGGTGCGGCCAATCGCCACCCGCTGGCGCTGACCGCCCGACAAAGCTTTGGGCAATCGGTCCAGGTACTGGGTAATTTGCAATACCTCGGCGGCGGCGCGCACGCGGCGGTCGATCTCGGCCTTGTCTACTTTGGCTATCTTCAGGCCAAATGCCATGTTGTTGTAGACGGTTTTGTGGGGGTACAAGGCGTAGCTTTGGAACACCATGGCCACACCACGCTGGGCAGGTGCCAAGTCGTTCACCACCGAGCCCGCGATGGACAACTCACCACCAGATATCTCTTCTAGCCCCGCAATCATGCGCAGCAAGGTGGTTTTGCCGCAGCCTGAGGGGCCGACAAAGACCACGAATTCGCCCGGCTCAATGTCCAGGTCGATGCCATGAATGACATCGGTCTTGCCGTAGCTTTTTTTAATACCGCGCAGGCGGACATCCGATTGGCTCATACGCTGCTTTCAAGTTGGCTCCGTAAACCATGGAGGCGAAATCGTTTTCGTAGATGCGTATCGTAATCAGATCTGCGCAGCGCAGCACCCGGACAAACCCTTGCTGCAGACCCTAGGTACATATTTTTTAACTTCTGGCCCGTTGCGGCATGTTTACCACCCAAATGAGCGAGACGAAGGTATTTGGGTGGCATGAAGCCACTACCTAGTTACTATTAATTCAATAGCTACTTGTGCAGCATTTCCTTGGGTGATAGCCCTAAAACGCTTAAAAAACTAGTTTTTTAACAGCCTGCACAAGCACAGCTTGCACATCTGCTGCCCATACCTGGTGCGGGGCTATTTCAGCCAGCGGCAGCAACACAAAGGCGCGCTGCGCCATGCGCGGGTGCGGCACAGTCAGCAATGGGCTGTCGATACGGGCGCTGCCGTAGAGCAGCAGGTCAAGGTCTAGTGTGCGGGGGGCATTGGCATGCGGGCGCTGGCGACCGGCGGCGGCCTCTAGCTGCTGCAGCGTTTGCAGCAGTAGTGGCGCTGGCAGGCAGGTGGCAAGCTCCACCACGGCGTTAATGTAGTCGGGCCCGCTGCTGTCAATGGGGGCGGTTTGGTACAGGCTAGACTGCTTGACCAGCACAGTGTGGGGCAAGCCCGCAAGGTCTTTGATGGCCTGCTGCACGGTCTGCAGCGCGTTGCCTAGGTTGGCACCTAGGGCGACGTAGGCCGTAACGGGGTTTGCGTGTAAATTGTTAGCGTGCAAGCAGCGCTCCACCTCGGTATATCAAGGCGCGGGGCCGGCACCGTTCTGCGCGGCATTGTCTTGCGCGGCACCCGTGCGGGGGCCACGGCGGCGGCGGCGTTTGGCGGGTGCGCCATGGCCTGGTTCTGCCTCTTCTTCGGGTGCGGCGTGTGCGGCGGACTCGCTGGCGGCCCCTGCAAGACCATGCTCTGCCTGCGGGCGGGCGGGGCGGGGCGGCTTGTCGGCTTTGGGCTTTGGCTGAGCGCGTTGCTGCTCACGCAGTTGGGCTACCAAGTCTTCGCGTGTGCCAAAGTCAGCCATGCTGAACTCTTGCCACCAGTCGGCCAGCGTAATGTCTACCTCAGCCACATCGGCACGCAGCCTTAAAAAATCAAACCCCGCTCTAAAGCGCAGGTGCTCTACCAAGCTGAACGGCGTGGAGCCCACACGCTTGTCAAAGCGCGGCTGCATCATCCAAATCTCGCGCATATCGGCGGCCAGCTTGCCACGGCCACTCACATCGCCAATACGCAGGTTAAACACATCGTCAATCGCCTCTGTCAGCGCTGGAAAGGGGTGCAAGCCTTTTTTAAGCAGCTTGTCCCAGCCATCACGCACGTCAGTCCACAGCACACAGGCCAGCAAGAAGCTGGGCGCTACGGGCTTGCCTTCACCCACGCGGCGGTCGGTGTCGTTGAGTGCGGCGGTGATAAAAGGCTGCTCGGCACGCTCTACCACCAGGTCTAGCAGTGGGTAAATGCCTCTGGCCAAGCCCAGCTTTTTCAGCTGCTCGATACTGGCCAGCGCGTGGCCGGTTTGCAGCAGTTTGAGCATTTCGTCAAACAGGCGGCTTTGCGGCACGTCGTTTAGCAGCACTTTGCATTCGGCCAAGGGCTTGGAGGTTTTCGCGTCCATCTTAAAGCCCAGCTTGGACAGTTTGGCGCTAAACCGCACCGCGCGGATAATGCGCACCGGGTCTTCGCGGTAGCGCGTGGCGGCATCGCCAATCATGCGCAGGGTGAGCTTTTTGCTGTCTTCTATGCCGTTGTGGTAGTCCACCACCACCTGTGTTTCAGGGTCGTAGTACATGGCGTTCACGGTAAAGTCGCGGCGGGCGGCGTCGTCAATTTGCGGGCCCCACACGTTGTCGCGCAGCACGCGACCAGATGCATCTACCGCGTGCTTCATGCCTGCCAGCTCGGTTTTAGAGGTGCGCTCGTTGCCGCCTACCTGCTCAGCGTCCACACTTTGCACATTGGCGCGAAAAGTAGACACTTCGATCACTTCATGCTCGCGCCCACGGCCAAACACCACGTGCACAATGCGAAAACGCCGTCCGATGATGAAGGCACGGCGAAACTGCGCTTTGACTTCTTCAGGCGTGGCATTGGTGGCCACGTCAAAGTCTTTGGGCCGCAGGCCCAGCAGCAGGTCACGCACCGCGCCGCCCACAATGTAGGCCTCAAAACCCGCATCTTTCAAAGCGGTCACCACCTCCCAAGCGCGTGGATCGACCAGTTCACGGTTGATTTGGTGCACCGACTGCGGTATCTCTACCCGTTTGGCTGCCTTGGTGGCAGACTTGGGGGAGATAAGTTTTTCTATGAATTTTTTAATCATTGTGTCCAGAGATCTAGTATGCGCCAGCCGCGTTGAGTGGCCAAGGCACGCAGCGTGTCGTCGGGGTTGGTGGCGACGGGGGTGTTTACTTTTTCTAGCAAGGGCAGGTCGTTCATGCTGTCACTGTAAAAGCTGCTGTGGGTGACATCATCCCACGTCTTGCCACGTGCGGCCAGCCACTGCGTAACACGGGTAACTTTGCCCTCGCGAAAGCTCAGCTCACCCACGCGCTCGCCGGTGTACCAGCCGGTGGCATCGGTTTCTAGCTGCACAGCGATCAAATGGTCGGCGGCAAAGCCCAAGCGCTGGGCTATTGGTGCGGTGACAAACTCGTTGGTTGCGGTCACCAGCAGCAGGGTGTCGCCCGCTGCACGGTGTTGTGCCAGCAGGTCTAGCGCTGGTTTTCTAACCGCATTTTCAATAACAGAGTTCACAAAAACAGCCCGTGCGGCCAGTGACTTTGCAGCGCCTTGCGCGCGAACAGCCTGCGTGGCAAAGCGCAAATAATCATGCGGGTCCAGCGTGCCCGCCTTGTACTGGTCATAAAACGCGTCATTAGCCTGCTTAAATTCTGCAGCATCGCGCCAGCCAATAGAAATCGTGTATTCACCCCAGCTATGGTCGCTGTCGATGGGCAGCAGGGTGTGGTCTAGGTCAAAAAGGGCGAGGTTCATGCAGTCTTCTGGAAGTGTGCGTCTAGTTGATCTAATAGCTCTAGGCCGCGTGCACGGTTACCGCGTGACTTGCTTAGCTCGTAGCTGGCTAATGCCTCTTGCTGCACTAGTGCAATCGTGGTCCATTCTTCAAAAAGCTTGTTCACGCTAATGCCTTTGCTGCGCGCCAAGTCTTTCAGGCGGTCATGTTTTGCATCGGGCAAGCGGATGGTGAGTGTTGACATATTTAGGGCCTCGGTAGTTGCAGCCATTGGCTGGGGCTCATGATTTGCAAAGAAGGGAATTTTAGCTGCGCATGCATAAAATCGCGCTGGTTGTAGGTCAACAAGGGGGCATCTAATGCCGCTACAGCAAGTTCATACACATGGTTATCACCCTCATCCCTTAAATTGGGTCGCCACGAAAAATACAGCTCCACAGGATCTGTTGCAGTTAAAAAAGCCGCGAATAAATCTTGCACCTCAGCTGTGTTTAAAGGGCAACGGTTAAAAAAATCTGCTCTGCTCAGCACATCGCAATATTCGCTATACAGCGCTACCGAAACCAGAGCCCGCACACGCCCGGACAACAACTGGCGCAACACTTCGCGCGATGCACCATGGGCAGTGGTGAAAGCGGACACCAGCACATTGGTGTCCACGATGATCTTTAAATCTTGCATCACCTAAATTTTAACAAAATTTGACAGCATATACGCCATCATATTGCAATCTTTTAGTGTTTAATACTGCCAAATGCGCAGTGTCTCGCCCCTGCCATGGGCCATGGGCTTAGCGTTTTTAGCTGCAGCACATGTGCCATAGCTGAAGGGCCGACCTGAGTGCGAACACAACCATGTTGAAACAAACGCCTGAACCAGTGATCGACTGTTTATAAGGTAGGCGTGCTGCGTCTAAACTGCAGCTTAATCTTTCGAAAGGCGTGGGCCATAACCAGGTACTTTAGACTTCAGCTACTAAGCACGAGGTCATTGCAAGCCTTAAAATACAGCCCAAGAAACAATCAGTTACTTTTAGCCAAATTACCAACGGGGTTTACCTATGCTTAGTTTTTCGCACCGCCGCACAGCTTTATCTGTGCTGGCAGCACTCACCTTAGCCGCCTGCGGCTAAGCACCTAAAAGTACCGGCCAAGATATTCCTCGGGCACCCATTAAATCAGTAGCCCTCATTCCAGCGCTTAGCTCGCCCTTGGTTTTTGAATACTCTGCAAGTTTGTTTGTGCCGCCATTGGTACGCGCCATCATGAACCGCTCAAACTCTAATATCGGCGAAGCCAACGCAAAAGTTATTAACGATGCGTTTGCGACGCAAGGTTACGACACAGGGAAAAGGCTCACTGAAGACGTAGTCAAGCAGCTGCAAGACAGCGGCCTTGTGGTTGAGGTGCTGGACACTCTGGTACGTAAGCCTAAATCGCCAGACGATATTGACTACACGAAGATTGTTCACAATTCAGACGTGATTTTGCACCTGTACCTGAATGAAGTGACTTACCAATCACCTCGCGGTCAAAGTGCCTATTGGCCGCGCACGTCAACCACGGTTCACGCCTACGACAAAACTGGCAAAACTTACCTCTTCCAAGCAGACACCTACCTAAACCGTGGAGCCAAAGAGTCGCGGTCGGGCAATTTTGATGCCAAGGATGAACTGTCCTTTGCAGACCAAGATACCATGCTGGTTCAGATCGACAAGGTACGCGCCAACCTTGAGCAAGTCACCAAACAAGCCGCCCAATATTTAGGCACACGTGTTGTAGAGCAAAGTCGATAAGACTTAGGCGTGCTCCAACATGCTCTTAACCAAAGGGATGGTAATGGCCCGCTTGGTTGATAACGCATAGCCGTCCAGCTGCTGCAGCAAATGCATCAACGACCCTAAATCGCGGCTAAAGCGGCTGAGCATGTAGTCCATAACGTCGTCGCCTAAAAACACGCCGCGTGCGTCGGCCTCGCGGCGCAGCACGGCGCGGCGCTCAGCCTCGCTTAATACATGCAGGGCAAAGACGTGGCCCCAGCCTAGACGGGTGCGCAGGTCGTCGCGCAGTTGCAGGTCTGCTGGTGGCAAGGCACCCGCGCCCAGCACCCAGCGCTGCTCGGTTTGGGCGTTGATAAACCAGTTGAAAGCGGCGTGCTGCTGCACGGCGGTGTACAGGTGCACATCATCTAGCAGCACGGCGCTCCAGGCGGGGTTAAATTCTGCTGGCTCGTGTACAGCGCTGTCTATCCAGCCCACTTGCGCGCCTTGGGCTCGCAGCGCCTCGCGCACGGCTTTGAGCAAGTGGCTTTTGCCGCTGGCAGTGTCGCCCCACAGGTAGGTGGGCACGGGGGATCGCATGGCGTTGCTGGTCCACAGCTTAAGGTGCATGAGCGCGGCCTCGTTAGGGCCTGCCAAAAAATTATCGAGGCTAGCGCTGGGCGTAAGACCAATGTCGAGCGCAATTTGCTGCATGAACTTGTCTAGCCTTTGTACAGGTTAGACGCTAAATAACCCGCTCGCACACGGCGAATCGCCACCAGCAGCACCGCGCTGGCGGGCAGCGCAATCAACACGCCGATAAAACCAAACAACTGGCCGAACGCCAGCAGCATAAATATGACCGCCAGTGGGTGCAGGCCAATGCGCTCGCCCACCAAGCGCGGGGTAAGAAACAAGCTTTCAATGATCTGGCCCGAGCCAAACACCACGGCTACCATCACCAGCGCCTTGATAGAGGCAAACTGAAGCAGACCCGCCAGCACGGCCAGTATTAGCCCAATGCCAAAGCCCACATAGGGCACAAACATGGCCAGGCCGGTAAACACGCCAATGGGCAGCGCTAAATCTAGCCCAAACAGCGCCAAGCCAATGCTGTAATACGTAGCCAAAATTACCATTACCAGCAGCTGCCCGCGCAGGTACTGGCCCAGCACTTGGTCAGACTCACCGGTAAAGCTGTCAAACCGAGTTTTCAAACGACGCGGCACCAAAGCAGTGGCCTTAGCGACGAGATTTTTCCAGTCCATCAGTAAATAAAACAGCGCTACCGGAATCAACACCAAATTACCCACCAGCACCAGCGCCACACTGCCGCCCAGCTTAAGCGACGACAACAGCGATGACAAAGTGTCGTCGGCGTTGGCATTAAGGTATTTGATAACAAAGGCTTTCACGCTGGCCACATCGAGCGTGAATTTAATGCCCAGGCTGGCCAACAAAGGCGATGCCCACGCATTGAGGTTCTCTACCAAAGTGGGCAGCTGGTCGCGCAGGAGCGGAATTTCTTTGGCCAAAATGGGCACGATAAGCAGCGCCACGGCCAGCAGGGTCAAAATAAACACCATCTCTACGAACACTACTGCCAGTACTCGCGGTACTTTGCCGCGCAGCAAGCCGTCCAGCTTATCGACCAGCGGCGTGAGCGCGTAGGCCAGCACAGCGGCCACTACAAACGGGGTGAGCACAGGGCCTAGCAGCCATACCAGCAGGCTAACACCTAAGGCAATGCCAGCCCATGCGGCGGCAGTTTTTTGGGCAGGAGTAAATTGCATACAGTGAAATGAGCGCTTGCGCCTAGAATTGAGGCAATTTTACGGGGCAAAAGGCGGTAAATACCGCTAAGAAACGCCCCTTTCTACCTTATTACCACGGCTTTTCATGAGTAACACCACCCCTACCACCCCAAACACTCCGTTATCCTACAAAGACGCAGGCGTCGACATCGTGGCAGGCGACGCACTGGTAGAACGCATCAAACCGCTGGCCAAACGCACCATGCGCGAAGGTGTGCTGGCAGGTATCGGCGGTTTTGGTGCCATGTTTGAAGTGCCCAAGCGTTACAAAGAACCCGTGCTGGTCAGCGGCACCGACGGCGTGGGCACCAAGCTGAAACTGGCTTTTGAATGGAACATGCACGACACCGTAGGCATCGACCTGGTGGCCATGAGCGTGAACGATGTGCTGGTGCAAGGCGCCGAGCCGATGTTCTTTTTAGACTATTTTGCCTGCGGCAAGCTGGATGTAGACACCGCTGTCGCCGTGGTGGGCGGCATTGCCAAGGGCTGTGAGCTGAGCGGCTGCGCGCTGATAGGCGGCGAAACGGCAGAGATGCCCGGCATGTACCCGGCAGGTGAATACGACTTGGCAGGCTTTTGCGTAGGCGCGGTGGAAAAATCCAAAATCTTGTCTGGTAAAGACGTGAAACCCGGCGACGTGGTGCTGGGATTGGCTAGCAGCGGCGTGCATTCCAACGGCTTCTCGCTGGTGCGCAAATGCGTAGAGCGCGCAGGCGATGCCATGCCCGCCACGCTGGACGGCAAGCCCTACAAACAAGCACTGATGGAGCCCACCCGCCTGTATGTGAAAAACGTGCTGGCTGCGCTGGCTGCGCACCCGATTAAGGCGCTAGCCCACATCACCGGCGGCGGCCTGCTAGAAAACATCCCTCGCGTACTGCCCGAAGGCACCGCAGCACATTTAAAGAAAGGCAGCTGGCCACAAACCGAGCTGTTTGCTTGGCTGCAAAAAACCGCTGCGATTGACGATATTGAGATGAACCGCACGTTCAACAACGGCATCGGTATGGTCGTCGTCATTGATGCCGCCAATGCGGCTGCTTGTACCGCTACCTTGCGTGCTGCGGGCGAGCAGGTGTTTGAGATTGGGATGATTGCGGTGCAAGGGGCGGGTGAGCAGGTGGTTGTTGCGTAGTTGTTGACGTTTACACAAATGATGTCGCGCTGCCTTACACATCTGGGTACTGGGTTCGCTTCGCTGGATCAGGCCGGTGGCGTGCTCAGCGCAGCGACATGATGGAGGAGCCCGAAGGGCGGGGGACAGTCGCGTAGCCAATCACACCAAACAACGGGGCGCACACGGGTTCAAATGCAGGGTGTCGTGAATTATGAAAGACTCAATAGGTATTCTTTTAATCGACTTAAAGTAATGTCTGAAATTGATCGACACTTGTCACCCATTGTCCGGACATATCGATAGAATAATGTGAGGATATAGGCTCTACTACCAAGGAGTTTTATCCATGAAAACCTGTCTGATTGTGATTGATGCACAAGAGTCGTTTCGCTATCGTCCGTACTACACTGAGCATGACGTGCTTGCTTACCTGAGCGCGCAAAACGCCTTGATCGAAGGCTGCATGGCAAGTGGCGTGCCGGTAGTGCGCATCTTCCATGTGGATGGCCCGAAAACCGTAGGCAACGCCTTTGCAGAGGAGTCTGGGCTCATCCAAGCGATTAAAGGTCTGGCAGATTTTGAAGCCGCAGCCACATTCCACAAAAACCGCCACAGCGCGCTGGTGGGCACCGGGCTAGAGGTTTGGTTGCACCAAAACCAGATTGGCAAAATCATCGTCAGCGGCATCCGCACCGAGCAATGCTGCGAGACAACCACGCGGCATGCGTCAGACATGGGCTACTTGGTGGACTACGCGCTGGACGCAACACTGACGTGGGACATGCAGCAGCCAGATGGCAAAACGCTAAGCGCTGCCGACATCAAAATGCGCACGGCCACGGTGCTGCAAGAGCGCTTTGCCTACGTGTGTAGTGCGGCCCAAGCTTTAGATCGCCTAAAGGGATAAGCGCCATGGCACACCGCATCTCCATTTTGGTGTTCGATCAGGTTGAAGTTCTTGACTTTGCGGGGCCATATGAGGTGTTTACCACGGCCAGCCGCGTACATGGCCGCATCCACAGTGGTGTGCAGCCCGATGTTGCGCCCTTGTTTGACGTAGCCTGCGTGTCGCGCGATGGCCAACCTGTGCAAGCGCGTGCGGGGCTGCGTGTGCTACCCGAGTACGGATTTGCGTCTGCGCCGCCGTGTGACTTGCTGGTGGTGCCCGGCGGTGTGGTGGACGCTGTTATGCAATGCCCCGCCACGCTGGCTTGGATTGCGCGCACTGCAGCTACGGCGCACATCACGGCTTCTGTCTGCACGGGTGCATTCTTGCTGGCAGCCAGCGGCGTGCTGCGTACGGGTGAAGTAACTACGCACTGGGAAGATGTAGAAGAATTGCGCAAGCAGTTTCCAGCCCTCACGGTGGTAGATGGCCCGCGCTGGATCGACCATGGCAACTTGGTCACCTCAGCGGGTATCAGCGCAGGCATGGACATGAGCTTGCATTTAGTGGCGCGGTTGGCAGGGCAAGGCTTGGCTGAGCGCACTGCGCGCCAGATGGACTATCGGTGGATACGCAATGCCAGCGACTAAGCCGACTTACAACCCCTCAACAACTACAGCAGCGGCCCCAGTGCAAGTGCTGTTTGTGGTGCTGCCCGACACTTTGGTGCTGGACTGGGCCGGGCCTGCAGAGGCGTTGCGTATTGCCAATCAGTCGCTGGTGCGGCAAGGCTTAGCGCCAGCTTTTCAGCTGCGCTTTGTAGGGCCGCAGGCGGATGCTGCCAGCTCGGTAGGTGCCAACATCAACCAGTTGGAGCCTTTGCCCCAGCACTTAGACGTGCCCAGCTGGGTCGTTCTGCTAGGCTGGCCCGACGAGGCTAATGGCCTGCACACGCTGCCGCTGCGCCAGCTCACCCACTGGTTGCGCAGCATAGCCAAGCAACTGCAGCCCCCCCTCGCCCCACCGCCTGGTCACCATCTGTGCAGGCGCGCTGCTGGCGGCGCAGGCGGGGCTGCTTGCGCATGCGCGGGTGGCTACGCACCACTTAGAACTGGACGAACTCAAACGCCTTGAACCTTTGTGCGACGTGCAGGCCAACCGCGTGTTTGTGATAGACGACAAACGCGGCGTGTACAGCAGTGCGGGCATTACCACCGGCATTGACCTAGCGGTGCATTTGATAGCCCAGGTATGTGGCGAGGCCATAGCGGCGCGCGTAGCGCAGGTGATGGTGCTGCCGCTGCGCCGTGGCCCCAACGACCCCGAGCTGTCGCCGTTTTTGCAAGGTCGTGCGCACATGCACCCTGGCGT
>JAYWGO010000195.1:0-9531 GCA_043778205.1 Polaromonas sp.
CACAAACGGGTTGTCCATCAAAGCGGACTGCTTTTCTGGGTTGTTGATAAAGTACGGTGACAGGTAGCCACGGTCAAACTGCATGCCTTCGACGACGTCCAGCTCGGACTCGAGTGATTTGCCATCTTCTACGGTAATCACGCCTTCTTTGCCCACTTTGTCCATCGCATCAGCAATGATCTTGCCAATGGTTTCGTCAGAGTTGGCAGAAATGCTGCCGACTTGGGCGATTTCTTTGCTGGTGGTGGTGGCCTTGGAGGCCTTCTTTAGCTCGGCAACCAAAGCGGTCACTGCTTTGTCGATACCGCGCTTCAAATCCATCGGGTTCATGCCCGCTGCCACGTACTTCATGCCTTCGCGCACGATGGCTTGGGCTAGCACGGTAGCGGTGGTGGTGCCGTCGCCAGCGATGTCGCTAGTTTTAGAGGCCACTTCTTTGACCATCTGCGCACCCATGTTTTGCAGCTTGTCTTTGAGTTCGATCTCTTTAGCTACGGATACACCGTCTTTGGTGACGGTAGGCGCGCCGAATGAGCGCTCTAGCACTACGTTACGGCCCTTTGGGCCCAGGGTTACTTTTACAGCGTTGGCCAGGATGTTGACACCCTCAACCATACGGGCGCGGGCTTCGCCGCCAAAAATTACGTCTTTTGCTGCCATGGTAGGCTCCTAAATATCAAATATATGAATGAAAACGGCTTCTGGCCCAAGGAAATGCTGCACAGATAGCTATTAAATTAATAGTGAAGACTAATCAGCTGAGGACAGAACAACCGGCTGATTACGCAGGTTGGTTGGTCTGTCCCGCAACTTATTTACCTTCCACAACCGCAAACAAGTCTTCTTCTTTCATCACCAGCAGCTCGTCGCCAGCCACTTTAACGGTTTGGCCGCTGTACTTGCCAAACAGCACGCGGTCGCCCACTTTCACGTTCATGGGCGCAATTTCGCCTTTGTCGTTACGGCGGCCTGGGCCTACAGCAAGCACTTCGCCTTGGTCAGGCTTCTCGGCTGCAGCGTCCGGAATAACGATGCCAGAGGCAGTTTTGGTTTCGCTGTCAACGCGTTTGACGATCACGCGATCGGCTAAAGGACGTAGTTTCATTGCATCTCCTAAGATATGAAGCAAGTGGTTTAAAGAAATTCAGAGCACTAACCGTCGCTTGCACGGTGAGTTAGCGTTCACAAACTTACGAGAACTGGGCTAAAAGCTGGTTGTTAGCACTCATGTCCTGCGAGTGCTAATGATAAGGGTGATTGGTGACGTTTTCAAGTCTATGGCTACAAAAACTCCGTATCCACAGGTAAATGCTTACCTGCAAAAACTGAGCAAGTGCTCCAGCCGTGCCTCAAATGGGCCGTTAACTTCAATAAACGGAATGCCGCGTAACTTAAATTGCGCCAGATACCACTGGTGTTGGCGCTGCTGAAAATCAACATCGCGCCGCGTGCCGTCTTGTTCGAACGGGAAATCGCCAGCACACAGCACAGTGAGTGCGTAAGGGCGCTGTGCAAGTGCTTCGATGCGCGGGTCCAGTTGGCCAAACATCCACAAGCTGTAGCCTAATGTAGTTAGCACCGTGGTGTCGCACACAAGCCAGGGCCCGCTAATTAAGGCAGCGGCATCTTCTCGCTGGCCTTGCACTTGTGCAATGCGCAGTAAATCGTCTGGACTTAGTTGGCCGTCTTGTTGGTCCCAGAGTTCGCGCCCGTATTCCGGCACCCACTGTGTGCCAAGCGCTTGGGCCAATGCGCGCGCTAAAGTGGTTTTGCCGCTGGACTCTCCGCCTAGTAAAACAATACGCTGTACCCAGTCAGCGCGTACTACAGGGGGCAAAAATGGCCAGTTCTGTGCAGTGTCAGCACGCAGCAGTGTGCCGCTAACAGGTACTTTGATGCGATCAAGGTCTACCATGATGGGGCTTACTAAAGTGGTAAGCGCGTTTGAGATTACATCTGCGCAAGGGTACAGGTAGCTTTCGCTAGCAAACATCGCGTTTGGAAAGCGCCCTAAGACATCTTTCAGCAGGTAGGCCAAATAGTGCTGTTGTACAAGATCGCTGGCATCGTTAGGCGGCAAAGCTTGGTAGCTAACTCCCTTGGCTTTGCAAGTTAACGCAAGCCAATCCTCGTCTACCACCACACATTCGTGTTGAGGGTACAGCTGTGTTAGCCATCTTCTGCGCAAATTTGCCTTGCAGCCCTGAAACTCGGGATTGGCGTAACTCAAGATCAGTAACCGGTCGCAGCGCTGGGCTGCGTGATCTATGACCAACATATGGCCTTGGTGTAGCGGAGAAAACTTTCCTACAACCAAGCCCAGTTGAAAGCGTGATCGGTCTGCCATAGGTAATTATGCTGAAGCATTTGAGACTATTTTGTCTGGCGTGCCGCGCATTTGCCGAGACCAATGCCACATCCCATACCATGCGTTAAACCAATAAATAGCATACAGCCCAGCAGTAAGGTACAGCTCGCGCGAAGCAAACAACGGGACCGACAAGGTGTTGACTACTATCCAAACCCACCAGTTTTCAATGCGCCTTTGCATGAGTAAAAGTTGCGCCATGACACTAAACCCTAGTACGGCAGAATCAACATAGGGCGCATAAGCATCGGTAAAGTAGTGCAGCAAACTGCCGTAGACCGCAGTAACGAGCACAGCAGCCAGTGACATCCAAAGCAGGGTTCTCACATTGGTACGTTGAATTTTTACATCTGGCGCAGAGTGACGGCTTAACCATAAACGCCAACCAATCAAACTGGTCACAATGAAAAAAAACTGCAGAGAGGCATCGGCATAGAGTTTGGCTTGGTAGAAAACCACTATGAAAATGAGGCTTCCGATGATGCCAAGCCACCAGGTGTGAACTGAGTTTCGAGCAGCCAGAAAGATGGCCAGGGTTGTGATGGCGTTAGCCGCTATTTCAAATGGACTCATGGTTATGATTTCTGTTGAGTTAATAGGATTTTTTCAGTACGGTGCACCAGGACTTCTACATACCGCGGTCACGCGTAGACAAGGTGTGTGCAAAACGCTTAGCCACACGGTAGAGCTGGCTGGGCCGGCTTCGTCCCGCTGCACGTACTGCGCCTTCAATGGGTTCGAGCACATCCAGGTCATCGAGTTTGCGGCGAAAGTTGGCAATATTGAGCTTTTCGCCCAACACGGCCTCGTAGGTTGCGTGCAGTTCGGGGATGGTGAATTCAGCAGGACATAAGTGCACGGGTAGTGAAGAGTACCCCGCTTTACTGCGTACCCGCTCCACCACAGAGTTCACAATATACGTATGGTCAAAAGGTAAATTAGGCAATTGATTGACTGGGAACAGCACCACCTGCGCTGAGATGCTAAGCGTAGGTGCTAATGCGTAATACACGACCGTTAAAGACCAGCCACGCGGATCACGCACGGGCCCAGAAAATGTGCCGAACTCTTCTAAATACGGGCTTTGTACATTCAATTTCTCGCGTAACACGCGTGCCACAGCTGCTTTGGCGGTGTCGTCTGTCTCATTGTGAATGTACCCACCTGGCAATGCCCAATGCCCTTGAAACGGAGCATTCTCGCGTTTGTGCAAGGCAATATGAAGCTCACTGTTGACAATAGTCAGCAAAACAGCGTCTACAGTTAGGATTGTTTGTGAGTTCATCAAAATTAAAATAATAAAAACAATTATGTATTTAAATAGCTTATTTGTAAATAAGCAATTAAATTGCACATTAGATTTATATATGATAAACTGCGATCATTAACCAAACCAGATAAGGATATGACCATGAAAAAACTACTCATCATCGATCCACAGAATGATTTTTGCGATATTCCCAACGCAGCACTGCCAGTTGTTGGAGCCCAAGCCGATTTGCAGCGCTTGGCTGTCTGGGTTGAGCTGCATGCCGCAAATCTAGACGGTATTACAGTGACCTTGGACTCCCATGCCAGTGTGGCGGTAGAGAGAACCACCTTTTGGCAAACCGACCGTGCCGAAGCCGTGAGCCCATTTACATTCATCACTGGCGCAGACCTGAAGTCTGGCAAGTATGTGCCCCGTGATGTCGGTAAAACTGCAGCCGTGGCAGCCATGCTAGAACAACTGGCGGCAAGCGGCAGGCCGGGCTTGGTGGTTTGGCCGGTGCATTGCGTGACCGGAACTTGGGGGCACAATATTTACAGTGCATTGGCAACACAGCTTCAGGCTTGGGAGTTTTCACGCCAGCGCGCGGTGATCAAGGCGCTAAAGGGCGAGTATCCATTAACAGAGCATTTTGGTGTGTTTGAGGCCGATGCACCAGTGCAAGGTGTAGCTTCTACGCAGTTCAATACGCGGCTTGCCCAAGACCTTACCTATGGCGTGGAAGTCTTGTTTTTTTCAGGCCAGGCTTCAAGCCACTGTGTGGCATCAAGTTTTGACCAATTGGCCAGCTACCTAAAGAAGAAGCAAAACGGTGCCGGCCCTAAGCTGGTTATTCTGAGCGATTGCATGAGCCCCGTCAGTGGGTTTGAACAAGCAGCTAAGGATTTCTTTGAGCGTGCTAAAGCATTTGGCGCGGACATCATGACGACCCAAGAGGCCAGTGCCTTAGCAAGGTAGCTTTTAACTGCCCAAGCCACCTAAACTCAATTGGCGATGTATACCTTGTGTAAGGCGATTCAATATGCTTAATCAAAGCCCTAGCTTTCGACCCATCATCCACAGTTTGCTTGAGACCGACCTGTACAAGTTTACGATGCAGCAACCCATGCTGCACTCCATGCCTACCAACCAAGCACAGTACCGATTTGTGTGCCGCAGCACATCGAGTTTCCCCTTGTCTGAACTGGCCGGTGAGGTCAATGAACAGCTCGATGCTTTGTGCGAATTGCGATTTACACCGGCTGAATTGGCCTACCTTGGTTCGTTACGCTATCTAAGCTCCGACTACATCGACTTTTTGCGCTTATTTCAGTTCCAGCGGCACTTCATTCAGGTCAGCGTGCAGGGCGATATTTTGTCAGTGGTGGCCACAGGCCCGCAAGTGCACATTATGGGGTTTGAAATATATGTGCTGGCAATTATTAACGAGCTGTATTTCAGACGGTTAGCACAAGGCAGCGCGTTGGCCGCAGCAATATCGGAGGGCCGCTTAAGACTGCAAAATAAAATTGCCCAGCTAAGAGATTACGAAAAAGCAGCTGAGCAACATACCCACCCATTCGAGTTTTTTGATTTTGGTGTTCGCAGGCGATTCTCTGGTTCGTGGCAAGAAGAGGTTGCCACGACTTTGTTGAAAGAAGTGCCGCAATTTTTCAAAGGAACATCAAACGTCTATTTGGCCCAAAAATTGGGAATCACCCCCATAGGAACCATGGCGCATGAGTATTTGCAGACATTTCAAGCGGTTGGGGTGCAGCTTAAAGGCTTCCAAAAGGCTGCGCTAGAGTCTTGGGTACAGGAATACCGTGGCGATCTGGGGGTGGCATTAACCGATGTTGTGGGGATGGATGCGTTTCTTGCAGATTTTGATCTGTACTTCGCTAAATTGTTTGATGGCTTGCGACACGACAGTGGAGACCCCATAGTCTGGGGAGAGAAAGCACTTGCGCACTACAAACGCCTGCGCTTAGATGCCCATGCAAAGCGCTTGGTGTTCTCCGATGGCCTGGATGTTCCTACGGCAATCAGACTTCACAGCCATTTTGCAAACCGCGTACAAACTGGTTTCGGTATTGGCACAAATCTCTCGAACGATACGGGTTTAAAACCCCTGAACATCGTCATGAAGTTGGTTAGTTGCAATCACCAGCCCACCGCAAAACTGTCAGACTCTCCTGGTAAAACGCTATGCGACGATGAGACATTCTTAGCTTACTTGCGACAGGTTTTTGCTAAAGCGACTTAATCAAAAAATCGCAAACCAAAATTTATAAGGATATTCAATGCTGCGAATTACCAGTGCTCAGATCAATCCTACGATAGGTGACATTACAGGAAACATTGCATTGATGCTGCAAGCCGCACGCAAGGCCAGAGAGGACAACGCGGCGTTGGTAGTATTCCCTGAGATGAGCTTGACGGCCTATTATCCAGGCGATTTGCTTGACGATGCCCATTTTCAACAGCGCGTTGCGCATGGAGTAGGCCAACTGCTGCTTGCCAGCAGAGAGACTCCCCATCTATATTGGGTGGTGGGTGCGCCTATGCAACGTACGGGGGTTGGCAAACAGTTTCATAACGCATTGCTTGTACTTAAGAACGGCGAAATAGTATTGCAATATGCCAAGCAGCTATTGCCCACCTACAATATTTTTGATGAGCGACGCCATTTTGAACCCGGCTCAGATGTTGCACGGGTACTACGCATTGGGGATGTGCAAATCGGCTTGATGATTTGCGAAGATGGTTGGAACGATGACGGACAAGACTACCTCGTCAATCCTTTCCAGCGTATCGCAGATGCAGCCCCAGATCTTGTCGTTTCCATCAATGCAAGCCCTAGCAATATTGGCAAACGCGAGCAGCGCTTGGGTGTATTTACCAAAGCTTGTTCACACCACAACCTGCCTCTTTTGTACGTTAATCAAGTAGGTGGACATGACCAACTGGTGTACGACGGTGGCTCGTTCGCAGTCAATGCACAGGGTGTTGTAGTTTTTGAAGCGAAGCGCTTCGTTCAAGATGTGACAACCTTAAGCTTTGACCCTCATAGCCGCCATTTTTTGTCGTCTACAGGCGACGAACTGTCAGCAGTTGAAGCAGCGGGTTTACCAACCATGGAATTTTACAGACAGCAAATTGTGCTGGGCCTCAAGGACTATGCGCGCCGATGCGGTTTTACCAAAGCAGTGGTGGGCTGTTCGGGAGGCATTGATTCTGCACTCACACTTGTGCTGGCAGTACAAGCGCTTGGTGCAGATAATGTGGTGGGTATCACGATGCCTTCTAAATTTTCAAGCGAAGGCAGTGTCTCGGATTCGGTAGTTTTATGCCGGAATTTAGGTATTAAGCTCATAGAGCATCCGATTAAAGACATCGTAAATTCGTTTGAAAACGCGTTTCATTTGGCTTTTGACAGCAATCTTGCGGGCATCGCATTGGAAAATTTGCAGGCAAGAGTGCGTGGTACAACACTAATGGAGTACTCCAACAGTTTCGGCCATCTGCTTTTAACCACCGGCAATAAAAGTGAAGTTTCTGTAGGGTACTGTACGCTGTACGGTGATACCAACGGTGGGCTGGGTTTGATTGGCGATTTGTACAAAACGGAAATCTTTGAGCTTTGCCGTCATTTGAATGTATCAGCTGGGCGCGAGCTGATTCCCTCGGCGATCATTGATAAGCCACCCTCTGCTGAGCTGGCCCCTGACCAAAAAGACACTGACAGTCTGCCGCCGTATGAGCTGCTTGATGAAATACTGAAATATCTGGTGGAAGGGAACCGTCTACCAGCCTGGGAAAGTGAGCGTGCAAGCGCTCAGATGGTCAGTTTGAATGCCACTGAACAAGGGGCAGCTCTGATTGCAAGAATCCAGAAAATGATCGCCCGTAACGAATACAAGCGCAGGCAGGCTCCTCCTGTTTTGCGTGTTCGTGGTAAGGCATTTGGCAGTGGCCGCCAAGTGCCTATCGCGGCGGTTCAGTACGCTTAGTTAATCACTACTCACACAGCAATACTATGTCAGAACTTACTTCTACAGCCCTAATTATTGGTCGCTGGCAACTGTTTCACAAAGGGCACGAGAGTTTGCTCAAGGAAGCTCTCAATGCAGCCTCCGAGGTGATCGTAGTTATAGGCTCTGCCTACCGATCCCGTGACGTTAGGAACCCATTTACTTGGGAAGAGCGCAAAGCCATGGTGCAAGCTACCTTAGTACCAACTGACCTAGCGCGCGTTAAGTTTTTACCTGTTCGTGATTACTTTGACGATGAGCGCTGGAATAACGCTGTGCGTAAAGGGGTGGATCAGCTTACGAAAACAAGTAGCAAGGTGGTCTTGCTAGGCTTTAAGAAAGATGCCAGCAGCTATTATTTGGATAACTTTCCAAGCTGGATTTACAAAAGCATCGAACAAGTTATTGACATCGATGCAACCTCACTTCGCAATGTGTATTTCGAAGGCGCAGAACCAGATGCGCGACTGTCAGTACTTAAGCCGCACGTAAGCCAACAAGTTGTGGATTACTTGCAAGCATGGTCACGTTTACCTGTGTATGCACAACGAATGCACGAGCACTTGGCTGTGGTTGCTTATCGCAAGCGGTGGACGGGCGAGGCCTACCTAACTGCTGACGCTGTCGTTGTGGTAGACAAGCATGTCCTTTTAGTGCGCCGAGGCGGCAATGTCGGATATGGGCAGTGGGCACTACCAGGCGGTTTTGTAGACAAGGACGAGCGTTTTTACCTGGCTTGCTTGCGAGAGCTAGAGGAAGAAACGGGTTTAAAAATGCTCGGATCAACTATGAAACAAGCTTGCAAGGCGCAGCAGATTTTCGATCACCCACTGCGAAGTGCCCGAGGGCGCCTGATTACGATGGCGTATTTTTTTGACTTGGGTCACATGCGTTTACCTGAGGTTAAAGGTGCAGACGATGCGATGGAGGCCAAATGGATACCTCTAATTGAGCTGCCGAAACTAGAGGATCAGCTGTTTGAAGACCATGCTGCAATCCTAGACAAGTTTGTGGGCGTGTACGAATAAGCTTGGGTGCGGACTTAACTGAAGTCTTTTAGGAGTCGTATGGGCAAGAAAATTATTGCATTAGATGCTGACGGCGTTTTGCTGGATTACAACTTAGCTTATGCACGTGCATGGCAACGTGCTTTTGGTCAATACCCTAGCGAAAAAGAGCCTAGCGCCTATTGGGCGATTGATCGGTGGAATGTTGCACGCTTGGTAGATGAGGACTTGGCCAAATTTAAACGATGCTTCGACGAGTTATTCTGGTCTTCAATACCTGCTTTGGGCGGTGCTCTAGAGGCGTGTAAATCTTTGGACGCAGCAGGTTTTGAACTAGTTTGCGTCACTGCTTTGGCGGCAGAATTTGGTGTTGCCCGCCAGGAGAACCTGCTCCGCCTCGGTTTTCCAATACATAAGGTTTATACAGCCAACACTGATTGCACTGATCGCAGTCCTAAAGCTGACGTGCTAAATGCCCTGAAGCCAGTGGCATTTGTAGATGATTACTTGCCTTTTTTGCGTGGAATAGACAACGGTATTCATTCAGCGCTAATTCACCGCAGTGCCACTAAATCGCCGAACACGGGTGAGTTTGTCTGCGCTGTGGCGTCACAACACGATGACTTAGGAGAGTTCGCACGTTTTTGGTTGGCCAAGAATAACCACTCTTAAAAAATTGAATGTTAAGCGGCGTAGCAACAGCAACTCCAAGAAGCGCTGGGATACTACTGATATTAGATGAGGTAGCGATAAGTTAGACTGTCAAATGACTGAACATGGGAGTGTCAGCATTTCTGTGTGTGAGGCGGCTTAGGGTTTATCCACGCAGGTGTGCGCTTGTGGGTAACGCGCGGCCCTTCAAGGCCGCACGCG
>JAYWGO010000196.1:0-9487 GCA_043778205.1 Polaromonas sp.
CGGTGTGACGGCCGCGATTGCTGACCATGAATTCATCGTCATCGTTGGCCCGTCGGGCTGCGGCAAGTCCACGCTGCTGCGCATGGTGGCTGGGCTAGAAGACATCACCGGTGGAGAAATCAGCATTGGTCCGCGCGTGGTCAACAAGCTGGAGCCTGCTGAGCGCGACATTGCCATGGTGTTTCAAAACTACGCGCTGTACCCGCACATGAGCGTGTTTGAGAACATGGCCTATGGCCTGAAGATTGCCAAAGTGCCCGAGGCCGAAATTAAAGCCCGTGTGGACAAAGCCGCGGCCATGCTGGAACTGGGCACCTACCTAGAACGTAAGCCGCGCGAGCTGTCGGGCGGCCAGCGCCAGCGCGTAGCCATGGGCCGGGCTATTGTGCGCAAGCCGCAGGTGTTTTTGTTTGACGAACCGCTCTCTAACCTGGACGCCAAGCTGCGTGCATCAACCCGGCTGCAAATTCAAAAACTGCACCGTGAGCTGGGCATTACCAGCCTGTTTGTTACCCACGACCAGGTCGAAGCCATGACGCTGGCGCAGCGCATGCTGGTGCTAAGTGGCGGCAATGTAGAACAGTTTGGCACGCCCGACGAGGTGTACCACCGCCCGGCCAGTACCTTTGTGGCCAGCTTTATTGGCTCGCCGCCCATGAACTTGCTGAAAAATGCACCCGGCAGCCAAGCCGGCCACACGCTGGGCATTCGGCCAGAGCATTTGGACATTTGCCCTGGCAAACAAACCGGTAGCTGGGAAGTAACTGTAGAGTCCACCGAGATGCTGGGCGCAGAACGTTTGCTGTACTGCGCTGTGGGTACCGAGCATTTGATTGTGCGCACAGAAGAGTCTGCCATCAAGCCCAGCATAGGCCAAACTTTGCATGTACTGCCCAAGGCAGACAGGCTGCACCAGTTTGATACCACTACGGGCAAACGCACCGCTGCATAATGCGGTGATGCACCTACCGCCCCGTAATTTTCTCTACCTGCTGCCCCTTTACATAGCGCTGCTAAGCGGCTGCGGCTACACGGGCGGCAAGCTGACGCTGGACTTTTCTGCTGCGCAACTGCAAAGCGCCATTGCGCCGAAGTTTCCGCAAGAAAAATGCCCTACACCGCTGACCTGCATTAAGCTGCTCAACCCCAAAGTTAGCCTGGCTGACAAGTCAGACCGCATTACGCTGGCTTTTGATACCACGGTAACTTTGCTGCAGCAGCCCATCACGGGTACGGCGGTGCTCACAGCCAAGCCGCGCTACCAGGCCAGCACGGGAGAGATCTTTTTAGACGATACCCGCATTGAAGACCTGCAGTTGCGTGGTGTTGCTGGCAACGTGACTGCTGTGGCCACCCAGTACGGCTCGGTGCTGGCGCAGGCTGCGCTGCAGCGCACACCCATTTACAGCTTTAAAAATGCCCAGGCCGAAAAGCTGGCCAAAATGGGCATAGCCGATGTGAAAGTGGTGGACGGCAAACTGCGCGTTACGCTAGACCCTGCGTTGGCGCAGGCGGCTAAAGCGACTGCGGCTAGCAGTGCGCCCTAAGCAACTCAACTATCTTCTCCGGGTGATTTACCTGTTCACACTCTGCCCGCAGCAAGCCTTCTCTGAACCAATCCCCCATCCACTGGCCCAGCGTGGCCTGGCCAGGCAGTTGGCCAGCCTGCTCAAGCTGAGCGCACACGGCTTGAATCGAGTGCCCTTGCTGTAATTGGCCGATGAAATCTGCCTCGGCTTTGTCCAGTGTTCGGAAATACGGCTGAAACCCCAGGCGCCACACCATCAACATGGCGGGCGACGCATGGGCCCTTGCCTCGGGTACGTCTTGGTCGTCTGCAATAGCCCGCCACAGCTGCACTGCATTGGTCGACACCGGGCGCAAAGACACGCTGGGGTGAAGGCTGTGCGGCCTGGCCAGCCACGCAGCGTCTGGGTCTGACTGGGCGGCCGCTGCCTCAAGCGCAGGCACATCGTCGCCATCAAAACAGCAGCGCAACTCCCACTCCAAGAGCGCCAGTTCCAAGAGTTCGGGGTTGTTCGGGTAGCGCTGGTGCAAATACGTGGGGAAAGTAGCGCCATAGCGGTTCAAGCTGCGCGTCGTAGGAGGGTGTGCCACAGCGTAGGCACCAGCGTCTGCATCAAAAGTGCCTGAGCCCATGAACAGATAAGTTTTTGAGAATGTATCGGCCAAGACTTCCGCCAAACGGGCCTGGTACGCATTGCGGTAAATGCGCAAACCGCGTTCTGGGGGCGCTAGTGCAGCGGGTTTCACCAGCTCTTGTGCGCTCTCGCTGGTGCCCAGCACATAAGCGGCCAGCGCTGTTTGGGTAGCGCCCAAAGCCAGACTCACCGCACTTTTTTCAAGCAAAGTCTGCACGGCTTGGTCGGGCGATGCCACGCAGGTGGGTGCTTGGTATTGCGTCGCAAGCGTAGATTGCGCAGCGATGCTGCGGGCCGTGTTCAGCTCGGCCAGCAAGACCTGCAGCGCCGGTATCTGTGCGTCCCGCTCGATCATGGCGGACACGTTGGGAAACAGTACGCAGGCCTGCGCATACACATCCCACACGGCCTGCGAAACGGGGTGGTCGTGGGTGTCAATAATGTGGTCGCCATTGTCTTGGTGGCCCGCCAAATGGATTTGCTGCACCCGCTGCGCTGGCAAACCTTGCAAATAGTCCATGGCATTGAAACCATGGTTCACCGAGCTGACATAGATGTTATTAACATCCACCAGCAGCAGGCAATCGGCCTCTTGCGCCACGTAATTTAAAAACTGCCATTCGCTGCAGGCTGACTGCCGGTAGTCAATATAGCTGGACACATTTTCTATGACCAGGCGGCGGCCTAAAAAATCTTGTGCTGCGCGAATTTGCGCCACTACATGCCGTGCAGATTCGTCTGTGTAGGGTAATGGGAAGAGGTCGTGCAAGTGCTGCTCTTGGGTGCCAATCCAGCAAAGATGGTCTGATACCCACAGTGGCTCGATCCGCTGCGCAAGTGTTTTAACCTGCTGCAGATAGGCCATGTCTAAGCCCGCCGAAGCACCAATCGACATGGCCACACCATGCATCGCCATCGGGTAGTCGCGGCGCAAAGTGTCCAGTACATGCAGCGGTTTGCCGCCGGCTAAAAAATAATTGTCTGAAATGATTTCTAGCCAATCCACCGCCTGCTTGCCCGCTAAAAAATCTGCGTAATGCGCCGTGCGCAAACCCAAACCGAAACCCGCGCTGGGCAAAGCGGGCGCAGTGGGCGAGTTTGTTTGCGTCATCATCATAGTTAGTATGCAATAAAAAAGCCTGAGGCTGTCAGGCTTATGTGGGGCAATGGTGTGTCGGCAGTTTAAGAAGCGATGTCGCCAATCACACCCTTTGATTTAAAGCACTGCTCAGCAGACACCGCCTTGAAGCCTTGGCCTTTGCAGCCGTTTTGGCCTTTGCAAGAATGGTCTGCGGTTTTGCAATCGCTATTGCCTTTGCAATCGTGCACGTTGTAGCAGTGCACTTTGTCGCTAGCACCGATAGCTTTGCCGGTAGAGCCTTTGGGCGCATCGGCGGCAAATGCAGCAGAAGCCAGTGCCATCAAGGCAGCGGTCAAAGCAAAAGAAGAGGCAGATTTGATTTGGGTAGATAGCATGGTGAATACTCCAATAAAAAAAAGATAAAAGATAAAAAGTTAAATAGGCCGACTGGTTTAAGCGGTGTGCTTGCTGCAGCTGGTCTGTCTGTTAATACGGATGCACGGATGGATTGGTTACAGCGGCATGCAAATATATTTTTTATTGCACAGATAATGCGGTGCGATCAAGACTGCGGCCAGCAATTGCGCGGTCAGCAGACCACGCACCCGGCCCATAAATTACCACCAACGCTAACAATGCGCCCCACAACACATGCTGCTGCAGCGCGGCAGGAGCGATCTCACTGAGCGCAATAACGGCCACCACATTCACCACCGACAAGCCCATTGCAGCAAAGCGGCTGGTCAGCCCAAGCAGCAGCAAGACAGGCAAGACCAGCTCTCCAGCCGTACCCATCACGGCGGCCAACGCGGGCGAGAGCAATGGCACTTTGTATTCATCGGTAAACAAGGCCAGGGTTGTGTCCCAGTCGCGGATCTTGGTCAGGCCGGAGACAAAAAAAGCGTAAGCAACATACAACCTGGCCAGCAAAGCAGCCAATGGCTGCAAAGCATTAAGCCCCACAACGGGGAATTTGGATAATTGCATAATATGAGAAGCGAGAGAAGAAATGACTTGCATAGGTACCTCTGGTGGTTTGGTTTAAGATGGTTGGCAGAAATGACTTGGACAGCTCAGCCTGTCCGTCCATCAATACGCTTGCGCTGCCCATAAAGTTACAGCCCTGCGATGGGCACAGCAAAAAAATATTTTCATTGGGTGTAACCAATTAGCCGCATGGAACGAATAACCACTGACAGCAGCATGGCTGCAATGCAAGCGAACGAAACCCGTTTACAGGCGCTTTTTGTGCTGGGCTTGCAAGGCGATGCGCAGGCTTACCAGCATTTTTTAAAAGATCTGAGTACGCACCTGCGGGCTTTTTTTAAACGCCGATTAGCGGCTTTACCTGATGAAATTGAGGACCTTGTGCAAGACACCCTGATGGCAATACACAACCAACGCCATACCTATAACCAAACCAGCCCGTTGACGGCTTGGGTGCACGCGATTGGCCGCTACAAGCTGATTGACCTGTTTCGCCGCCGCGCTGTGCGCGAGAATTTGAACGACCCGCTGGAAGACGACTTGGCTGTGTTTGCCAGCTGCGACATTGACGCTGTCGATGCCCAGCGCGATATTGCCAAAATGATGGTGCAACTGCCCGACAACCAGCGCTTGCCCATCATGCACATGAAGTTAGAGGGTCTGTCGGTGTCTGAAACCGCGCAAATTACCCATATGTCAGAGTCGGCAGTCAAGGTGGGCGTCCACCGCGGGCTCAAAGCGTTAGCCGCTTTAATGAAAGGCACATGATGCAAACCCATGATCTGATCTCCATGCTGGCAAGCCAAGTCGAGCCAGTTAACCGCCAAGCCTTGCTGAAAGATTGTGCGCTGCAGCTGGGCGCAGGCCTGCTAGTGGCCACCCTGGTGATGGTTGCCGTGTTTGGCATCAACCCCGCGCTGCGCGAGGCACTGGCCCAGCCCATGTTTTGGGTCAAACTGGCCTATCCCGCATCGCTGGCAAGCTTGGGGCTGGGCTTGGCGTGGCTGGCAGGTGCGCCAGGCCGTTCGCTGGGCTGGCTGTTGCGAAGCCTGGCTGTGCCTGTGCTGCTGATGCTGGCACTTGCCGCTGTAGTCATGTTCAATGCCGAGATGCCCCAGCGCAATGCGCTGGTCTTTGGCACCACATGGAAGGTTTGCGCCATGAGCATCACCCTGGTGTCTGCGCCCCTCTTTGTTGCGGCCATCTGGGCGCTCAAGAGCCTTGCGCCCACGCGCTTGCGCTTAGCGGGTGCCGCAGCGGGTCTGCTGGCAGGCGCTGCGGGCACGCTGGTGTATGCCTTTCATTGCCCCGAACTGGCCGCCCCCTTTGTGGCGCTGTGGTACACAGCGGGCATAGCCGTGCCCACCCTGGTCGGAGCAGCGCTAGGGCCCAAACTACTGCGCTGGTAGGGGAGGGTGTAGCTGTGCGTGTGTAAGCATGCGCAACTGTGTAAACTCCTAATTTAATAGCTAACTGTGCAGTATTTCCTTGGGCGATAGACCTAAAATGCTTAGAATTCACCCCAAACAGCACAAGAGTGCGTGCGCCGATGAACAAAAGCCTGACCGCCATTTCCTCACTGCTGCTGTGTGCTGGTGCACAGGGGCAAACCGACCCTGGTGCCTGCGCTAGCCTTGCCGACAGCGCCGCGCGACTGGCTTGCTACGACAACTGGGCATTGCGCAGCGGCAAAATGCCCCCCGCGCCCAATCCCGAAGCCCCCGCCGCAGTGCAAACCGCTGACCAGCGCGCGGCCACCCAGCCCAGCGAGATCACCCGTTTTTGGGACCTAGAGCACGCCAGCGCACGCGGCGCGCTAGAGATTCGGGGCTACCGGCCCATCAGCCTGGCCGTGGTGGGTGCCAACAGCGTGAACACCCAGCCCAGCTCGCCCACCAACGGCGCGGCTGCCGTAGCCACAGCCTATGGCAGCAACGAGCTGAAAATTAACCTCAGCGTGCGCACCAAAATTGCCTCAGGCCTGCTGCGCAGCGGCAACCACCCACTGCGTGACTCGCTGTGGTTTGGCTACACCCAGCAAAGCTACTGGCAACTGTTTAACCCCGCCCTATCGCGCCCTTTTCGCGCCACCGACCACGAACCCGAGCTGGTCTATGTTTACCCGCACACCATTGCCCTGCCCGCAGGCTGGACCTACCGGCTCAGCGGCATCGGCTTGGTGCACCAGTCCAACGGCCAAAGCCTGCCCCTGTCGCGCAGCTGGAACCGCGCCTACCTAATGGCCGCCGCCGACAAAATAGCCCTAAGCGGTGACCGCTTTACCCTGCAAGTGCGCGGCTGGCAGCGCATAGACAAACGCACGGACGACGACAACCCCGACATCAGCAACAGCCTAGGCCGCGCCGAGCTGGCAGGCACATGGAGCTTTGACACCGGCGCTGGCAGCAGCAACGAGAAAACCACCCACACCCTAGGCTTTACCCTGCGCCACTCGCTGCGCAGCACTGCACGCGGCTCTGTCAAGCTAGAGTACCTGCGCAGCCTGGGCAGCACCAACAGCGGCCTGCGCTTTCACACCCAGCTGTTTAGCGGCTACGGCGACAACCTGATCGACTACAACCGCGCACGCACCGTGCTCAGCGTGGGCTTGAGCTTGGTAGACTGGTAATTTGCAGTTACCCATATACTATAAAAATAGTAGCTGCTTGTGCAGCATTTACTTGGGTCGTAGGGTTAAAACGCATTAGAAATAAAAAATTGCTTGGCCGGGCAAAGTGCAGGCAGATTTACCGCTGGGCCAAGCTGTTACGCCAGTATTGCGGCCTGCGGTGGGTATTTGCAAAAGCGATAATGCCAATCGCATCGGCTCGCACCGCACAGATAAAAACAGCTGCTCGTCGGCGCGCAACTTGCGCGCAGAGTCAAGAATTTCGGCGGTGGTCACACTCTGGTGCCATGTAAATAGCAATAACTAAATTTTGCCATCAACCTAACTTTCACGCTAATGCGGCTTGCAGGGACTGCCAGCACTGCAAAGGGCTGCCAACGCTTGGTGTTGCACTTGAACTTAGCCTGGTCAGCCACGGCCATTTTTAGCAAGGAACTCCGGCCGATGGACGCAAGGGACGGGCTGTGGGAGCTGAGATTGTCAGTTAGCATCTTTGAACGCATAGAACTTGCCAAAATGACGGTAAACGTCTAATGAACCACCGTGGATTATTTCTTCCAGCCTTTGCCCAGCACCCACTGCACTGTGCCGCTGGCCAGCACCATGGCCAGGTAGGTGGCCATTTTGGCGTCGCGGCCAAAGAACCACAGGCCGGTGCCCAGCACGGTAGCGCACACTATAAAATTAATAGCTATCTGTGCAGCATTTCCTTTGGCCATAGGGCGATTTAGCTTAAAAATACGGGAAACCAGCACCACCAGCACGGCCACAAAGGCTGCGGGGGCCAAGAAGTTCAGCAGATGGTTAACGGCTTGCAGGAAACCCATGAATCATGCCCATTAATAAGGTGTTGTGACGCGGTGTAAGTGCAGATAAGCCGCTCATTTTATAATGTGGGGATGTCTGTTTGGGCTCTTGGCATTAACCACACCACCGCGCCGCTGGACGTGCGCGGTAGATTTGCGTTTGCGCTAGACCAGCTGCCCCCTACTTTGGCCGGCCTGCGGGGCGCGTTAAAAGCCCAAACTGGCGCTGGCGAACCCGAGCTTGCCTTGGTTTCTACCTGCAACCGCACCGAGATTTATGGCGCTAGCAACACCGTGCAGTCACACGACGCACTGCAGTGGCTGGCCGCCAGCGGCGGCCTGAGCGCCCAAGCTTTGCAAGGCCACACCTACAGCCTGTACGAAGACCAAGCCGCCCGCCACGCCTTTCGGGTGGCCAGCGGGCTCGATTCGATGGTGCTGGGCGAGCCGCAAATACTGGGCCAAATGAAAGATGCCGTACGCGCCGCCGAAGACGCAGGCGCGATGGGCAGCACGCTGCAGCAGCTGTTTCAGCGCAGCTTTGCGGTGGCCAAAGACGTGCGCACCCACACCGAGATTGGCGCACACAGCATCAGCATGGCCGCAGCCAGCGTGCGGCTGTGCGGCCAGCTGTTTGAAGACCTGTCCAAAATTAGCGTGCTGTTTGTGGGCGCGGGCGAGATGATCGCGCTGGCCGCCACGCACTTTGCGGCCAAAAACCCCGCCCGCATCGTGATTGCCAACCGCACGGTAGAGCGTGGCGAGCTGCTGGCCGCCAAATTTGCCAACGCGCGCACCATGCATTTGGGCGAGCTGCCCAGCCGCCTGCACGAGTTTGATGCCGTCATCAGCTGCACCGCCAGCACCCTGCCCATCATTGGCCTGGGCGCAGTAGAGCGCGCGGTAAGGGCGCGCAAACACCGCCCCATTTTTATGGTGGACCTGGCGGTGCCGCGCGATATTGAGCCCGAGGTGAAAGCACTGGAAGACGTGTACCTGTACACCGTGGACGACCTGGCCAGCGTGGTGCAAACCGCCCAAGCCAGCCGCCAAGCCGCCGTAGCCCAGGCCGAGGCCATCGTAGACGCAGGCGTAGTCGACTTCATGCACTGGATGGGCCAGCGCAGCCTAGGCGGCAGCGTACCGTTTATCCAGCAGCTGAACGCGCAAACCGACGAATGGCGCGCACTGGAAATTGCCCGCGCTAAAAAGCTGCTGGCCAAGGGCGAGAACATTGACGCGGTGCTAGAAGCCCTAAGCCGCGGCTTGACGCAAAAAATGCTGCACGGCACGTACAGCCAGTTGAATGCGGCTGACGAGGCGCAACGCGAAGATGCCAAAGCGGCAGCAAGCCGCCTTTTCTTGCACCAAAATCAAAGCAAAAATGGGCTCTAGCCCACGGAAATGCCGCAAGGGCAGTGAAGTTTGACGTATAATTTATAAAAATATGTACGTCACACAAATTTTATGAACACCAAGCTCACCTTACGCCTTGATGAGGGCCTGATTGCCAACGCAAAGACTTATGCAGCGCAAGAAGGGCGGTCTGTGTCCGACCTTGTAGCCGCCTACTTTGCTGCCTTGGGCAAAACCGCACCTGGTTTAACGGGCCCAACCGCTGCACGGCTGTCCAAAACTGACCAGCTGGTAGGTGCATTGGCCGGCTTGAAATTAGACGAGCAGGACTACAAAAAGCATTTAGAAGCCAAATACCTATGACGCCCACTATTGATCAGGCCTAATAAAGTTTGAACCTTTGCTATCTTTTTTAATCCAACCACCATGGAAAAAGAAAATGCGAGAAAGCAAACTCTGGAGCAAC
>JAYWGO010000197.1:0-9486 GCA_043778205.1 Polaromonas sp.
TAGCCTGTGACTCGCCTGCGAAGGCGGCCTTCAAGTTGTCTTCCGTCTTAGAGCCTTTTAGTGCTGCCATGATGGTTTCTCCTAGGGGTTAATGAAAAAAGTTGCTGTTACCTTGAAATGCAAGGAACGCATACTTTAGCCGTATTAAATGGTGAGTCTAATTGTTCGCTTCTATACCCTTCATTGGCCTTGGCTATGGGCTTTACTTTATTGATAGTCATTCTCATTTGAACCATTAACCACTAAGACCAAGCGGTAATTTTCAATACTAAGCAGTCGTAGAACAACACGACCTGACTATAATCGAACAAGATTTGCTGCCAATATTGGCCAGACAATCATCCCTAGCTACTCAGGACACCTCTGCATGACCAGCCGCCGCGAATTTATTATCCAGTTCAGCACTGCCAGCGCAACTTTGGGCGCAGCCCAGTTTGCCATTGCCGCAACTCCAGCCGCAACCCCAGCCGCTACACCAGCCATGCTGAGCGAAACAGACCCGCAAGCCAAAGCCCTGGGTTACTTTGCAGTAGCCGCCAAAACTGACAAGACCAAGTACCCTAAATACGCGGCTGACCAAATGTGCAGTAACTGCGCCCTGTACCAAGGCAAAGCGGCTGATGCTGCTGGCGGCTGCCCACTGTTTGCAGGCAAAAACGTGGCTGGCAAGGGCTGGTGCTCTGCCTGGGCCAAAAAAGCCGCCTAAAAGCAGTATTGCCTAGGGTTAAACCCCGCCAGTTGATTCAAAAACCCGATGCCCAACACCACAGCTTGCCGAAATTTAATACTCATCCTAGGCGACCAGCTCGACGATGACTCGGCTGCACTAGACGGTATTGACCCAGCGCAAGATGTGGTGTTGATGGTGGAGGCCTTTGGCGAATCGCGCCACGTGTGGTCGCACAAAATTCGCACCGCACTGTTTTTGTCCAGCATGCGCCACTACGCAGCCAAACTGCGCGCGCGCGGGCTACAGGTGCACTACCGCGCGCTTGACACACACGGCGATGCTACATTGTCTGACGGCTTGGTAGCTGCACTGGTGCACTACCAGCCGCAGGCCATTGTTGGCGTAGAACCCGGTGACCTGCGGGTGCAAGCCCAGCTTAACGATACTACCAAAAATATAGCTGCTCATGCAGCATTTCCTTGGGCCATAAGCACAAAAGGCACCCAAAAAACCGCTTCGAAGGTTAAAACATCACCTTCTGGCAATTACACCCCACCTACCGCAATCGACTGGCGCGAAGACCGGCATTTTTTATGCAGTCTGCCGCAGTTTCGCAAATGGGCAGGCACCAGCAAAAGCCTGCGCATGGAGTTTTTCTACCGGCAAATGCGCCAGCAGTACAAGGTGCTGATGGCCACCGAAGCTGGCAGCAAGGAGCCACTGGGCGGCCAATGGAATTTTGATGCCGAGAACCGCAAAAGCTTTGGCAAAGCCGGGCCGCAAAATGTGCCCCAGCCTTTGGTTTTTAAACCCGATGCCATCACCCAAGAGGTGATTGCCTTGGTAAACCAGCATTTTGCTGACCACCCAGGCCAGCTGGACAAATTCAACTGGCCCACCACGCGCGCTGAGGCGCTGCGCAATTTAAAAGACTTTATTGACAACCGCCTGCCGCATTTTGGCCCACATGAAGATGCCATGTGGACGAACCTGGATTTTGGTTGGCATTCTCTGCTAAGCAGCTCCTTGAACCTCAAACTCATTAGCCCGCTAGAGGTTGTTTTGGCTGCTGAGAAGGCTTACCACGACAAAGGCCTTGACCTGGCCAGCGTAGAAGGCTTTATCCGCCAAATACTAGGCTGGCGCGAGTTTATGCGCGGCGTGTACTACCTGGACATGCCGGCCCTGAAAACCGCTAACCACTACAAGCACCAAAACGCCTTGCCCAAGTGGTACTGGACTGGCGACACAGGCATGAACTGCATGCGCCAGTGCATCACCCAGACGCTGGACAACGGCTACTCACACCACATTCAGCGCCTGATGATTACCGGCATGTTTGGGGTAACGGCGCAAATTAACCCACAACAGATGTGCGACTGGTATTTGGCTGTGTATGTGGACGCAGTAGAGTGGGTAGAGCTGCCCAACGTGGCGGGCATGGCGCTGTTTGCCAACGGCGGCAGGTTCACCAGCAAGCCCTATGTGGCCAGCGGAGCCTATGTCAAACGCATGAGCAACTACTGCAGCGGCTGCAAATATGCGCCCGACGAACGCTCAGGCCTAGCAGCCTGCCCCATGACCACGCTGTACTGGAACTTTTTAGACCAACACGAAAAAAGCTTTGGCAGCAACCCACGCACCGCCTTGATGGTCAAAAACCTGCAGCGCATGGGCGACGAAGACCGGCAAAAGATGCGCCAACGCGCCAGTGAGATGCTGGGCAATTTAGATGCTTTGTAAGCCTAGCCCAAAATAGTTAGCACTTGCCCACACCTGGCCACCTTAAAACCGGCCCCCACGGCACCACAGAGCGAATTCTCATTTTTAAATCCACTTTATTGAATAAAAACACGCTTGAATAAGCCCCAACTACCAGATTGATGCTGCATTGCAATAGAATTTGAAAGTTTAGCGAAAAGCAGAAGTTACCAAGCGGTTACTTCCCACACTACAGAAAGCCAAGTATGTCCACCGAAGCGACCATCGTAGCCAAAAAGCGGCCTGAGTTCCGCAACATCAATGCACTGACCGATCTGCCCACCTACCGCTTGCCGCTGGCAGGCATCGTCTCCATCCTGCACCGTATCAGCGGTGCCATCATGTTTTTACTGATGCCTTTTATTATTTGGATGTTCGACACCTCGCTGTCGTCTGAAATTTCGTTTGCCAAATTCAAGGCCGCGTTCAATGTGGGCATGCTGGGCTTGCCCGGGTTTTTATGGAAGCTGGTAGCCCTGGCCCTGATTTGGGCCTTCTTGCACCACTTTGTCTCTGGCCTGCGCCACCTGTGGATGGACGCACGCCATGCCACCAGCAAAGAGTTTGGCAAGTCATCCGCTATCGCCACGCTGGCCATCAGCATCGGCCTGACGCTGATTCTGGGTGCCAAGCTGTTTGGCGCGTACTAGTATAAAAAGACCAGGAAAGAAAACACAACATGGCAGTTAATTACGGCTCCAAGCGCTCAGTCGTCGGCGCACACTATGGTTTAAAAGACTGGCTAGCCCAGCGCATCACCGCCACTTTAATGGCCATTTTTACCCTGCTGGTATTGGTGCAAGTCATCGCCGTCAAAGGCCCTATCGGCTACGAATCTTGGGCGCGCATTTTCGCGTCCCAGTGGATGAAGGTGCTCACCTTCGTCATCATCATTGCCATGCTTTACCACGTGTGGGTAGGTGTGCGCGATATCTGGATGGATTACATCAAGCCTGTTGCCCTGCGTTTATCGCTGCAAGTTTTTACTATTGTTTGGCTCGTGGGGTGCGCGGGCTGGGCCATTCAAGTGTTATGGAGAATTTAAGACATGGCTTCTATTTCTAAACGCAAATTTGATGTCGTCATCGTTGGCGCAGGTGGCTCGGGCATGCGTGCCTCGCTGCAGCTGGCCCGCGCTGGCCTGAACGTAGCGGTATTGACCAAAGTGTTCCCTACCCGCAGCCACACCGTGGCAGCGCAGGGCGGCATTGGTGCCAGCCTAGGCAACATGAACGAAGACAACTGGCACTACCACTTTTATGACACCGTTAAAGGCAGTGACTGGCTGGGCGACCAAGATGCAATCGAGTTTATGTGCCGCGAAGCACCCAAGGTGGTGTACGACCTGGAGCACATGGGCATGCCGTTTGACCGCAACCCCGATGGCACGATTTACCAGCGCCCGTTTGGCGGCCACACCGCCAACTACGGCGAAAAGCCGGTAGAGCGCGCCTGCGCAGCGGCTGACCGCACCGGCCACGCCATGCTACACACGCTGTACCAGCAAAACGTCAAAGCCAAAACCACCTTCTTTGTAGAGTGGATGGCGCAAGACCTGATCATGGATGCCGACGGCGAATGCGTAGGCGTGAGCGCCATTGAGATGGAAACCGGCGAGCTGCATATTTTTGAAGCCAAAACCACCCTACTGGCCACCGGCGGCGCAGGCCGAATTTTTGCTGCATCAACCAACGCCTTTATCAACACCGGCGACGGCTTGGGCATGGCTGCTCGCGCAGGCATTGCACTGGAAGACATGGAATTTTGGCAGTTTCACCCCACCGGCGTGGCCGGTGCAGGCGTGCTGCTGACCGAAGGCTGCCGTGGCGAAGGCGCTATTTTGCTCAACGGCAATGGCGAGCGGTTTATGGAGCGCTATGCACCCACCTTGAAAGACTTGGCACCGCGTGACTTTATCTCGCGCTGCATGGACCAAGAGATCAAAGAAGGCCGTGGCTGCGGCCCCAAGAAAGACTACATCCACCTGAAACTTGACCACTTGGGCGCAGAAACCATCCACAAGCGCCTGCCCTCGGTGTTTGAGATTGGCCTGAACTTTGCCAACGTCGACATCACCAAAGAGCCGATTCCTGTGGTGCCCACCATCCATTACCAAATGGGCGGCATTCCCACCAACATCAACGGCCAGGTCGTGACGCAAAAGAACGGCGTGGACAACGCTGTTGTAGGCGGTTTGTATGCGGTGGGCGAATGCTCTTGCGTCAGCGTGCACGGTGCCAACCGTTTGGGCACCAACTCGCTGCTCGACTTGCTGGTGTTTGGCCGCGCTGCAGGTAACCACATTGTGGACAACCACAGCAAAACCAAAACCCACAAGCCATTGCCTGCAGACGCAACCGCTAAAACCGAAGCCCGCTTAGCCCGCCTAGACAGCAACCCCACAGGCGAATACGCCCAGGTAGTGGCCGATGATATTCGCGATGCCATGCAGCTGTATGCAGGCGTTTTCCGCACGCAAGCCACGCTGGACGAAGGCGTGCGCAAAATTGCCGAGCTGCGCAAGCGCGTAGAAGCCATTGGCCTGAAAGACAACTCCAAAATCTTCAACACCGCACGCATTGAAGCGCTGGAAGTGGAGAATTTAATCGAGTCCGCCGAAGCCACCATCGTGTCTGCCGCCGCCCGCAAAGAAAGCCGTGGCGCGCACTCGGTAGCCGACTACGACGACACGCCAGAGTTCCCCAACGGACGCAACGACAAAGAATGGCACAAGCACAGCCTTTGGTACAAAGAAGGCAACCGCCTAAGCTACAAAGCAGTGCAAATGAAGCCGCTGACAGTTGAGTCGGTTGCACTTAAGACACGCACTTTCTAAGGAATCATCATGGAAACACGCACCTTTAAAATCTACCGCTACGACCCTGATGCAGATGCCAAGCCGTACATGCAAACCGTCAAAATTGAACTTGACGGCACCGAGCGCATGCTGCTCGATGTGCTAATGAAGCTCAAAGAGCAAGTGCCCAGCATCAGCTTTCGCCGCTCATGCCGCGAAGGCGTGTGCGGCTCTGATGCGATGAACATCAATGGCAAAAACGGCTTGGCCTGCTTGACCAATATGCGCACACTCAAAGGCGACATTACACTCAAGCCCCTGCCTGGCCTGCCCGTGATACGCGATTTGATCGTAGACATGACGCAGTTCTTCAAACAGTACAACTCCATCAAGCCCTACTTGATGAACGACACCATTCCACCTGAAAAAGAGCGCTTGCAAAGCCCTGAAGAGCGCGACGAGCTTAACGGTTTGTACGAGTGCATTCTGTGCGCCTCTTGCTCCACTGCATGCCCCAGCTTTTGGTGGAATCCGGATAAATTTGTAGGCCCTGCGGGCCTGCTGCAGGCCTACCGCTTTATTGCCGACAGCCGCGACCAAGCCACCGCCGAACGCCTGGACAACCTGGAAGACCCGTACCGCCTGTTTCGCTGCCACACCATCATGAACTGTGTGGACGTATGCCCCAAAGGCTTAAACCCCAGCAAAGCCATCGGCAAAATCAAAGAAATGATGGTGCTGCGAGCGGTCTAGTAAACCGCACGCGCAGCAACACACAATGACCGACTCCGTTGCCATTGTCGACGCGCCTGGCGGCTTAGACAGCCTGCTAGGCGTGCGTGCGCTGTCTAAGCTGCGCTGGCGGATGCGCCGTGGTTTGCTAGAAAACGACTTGTTTATTGCACGGTTTTTCAGCACTTACGAACACCAGCTAACTGTTAGGCACGCGAATAGTTTGAATGCTCTAATGGATTTGTCGGACAATGACCTTTTGGATTTGCATTTGGGCCGCAAAACGCTGGCCCAAGTCAAACCCGAATTCGACACACCAGACATTCAACATGTCTTGGCGCTGTTAAAACAAAAAACGTAAGTCCCGCTCCACCAACATTGCAAACCCATCACAGTTTGTGAAGAAATTAATTATCAGTAAAGGTGCCCCATGAAACTGTCCGCCAACAAAGCCACTTTGTCGTTTTCTAACGGCAGCCCCAGTGTAGAACTGCCTGTCTACGAAGGCAACATCGGCCCTGACGTGGTGGATATTCGCAAGCTGTACGCCCAAACCGGCATGTTCACCTACGATCCTGGCTTTATGAGCACAGCGGCCACCCAATCGGCCATCACCTACATTGATGGCGACAAAGGCGAACTGCTCTACCGTGGCTACCCTATTGAGCAGCTGGCCACCAACTGCGATTTTTTAGAAACCTGCCACTTGCTGCTGTACGCCAACTTGCCCAACGCAGCGCAAAAAGCCGACTTTACCAAACGCGTCACCATGCACACCATGGTCAACGAGCAAATGCAGTTCTTCTTGCGCGGCTTTCGCCGCGACGCGCACCCCATGGCCATCATGACCGGCTTGGTGGGCGCGCTGTCGGCCTTCTACCACGACAGCACCGACATCACCAACGCTGAGCACCGCGATATATCGGCCATCCGTTTGATCGCCAAAATGCCCACCTTGGTGGCTATGGCCTACAAATACAGCGTAGGCCAGCCCTTCATTTACCCCAAAAACGACCTCAGCTACGCCGGTAACTTCATGCACATGATGTTTGCCACGCCTTGCGAAGAGTACAAAGTTAACCCGGTGATTGAGCGCGCGATTGACCGCATCTTTACCCTGCACGCAGACCACGAGCAAAACGCTTCCACGTCCACCGTGCGCCTGTGCGGTAGCTCGGGTACCAACCCGTTTGCCGCTATTGCTGCCGGCGTGGCCTGCCTCTGGGGCCCGTCGCACGGCGGTGCCAACGAGGCTTGCCTGAACATGCTGGAAGACATCCAAAAAATGGGTGGCGTGAGCAAAGTGGGCGAGTTTATGGAGAAGGTCAAAGACAAAAACTCTGGTGTCAAACTCATGGGCTTTGGCCACCGCGTGTACAAAAACTACGACCCGCGCGCCAAGCTGATGCAAGAGACCTGCCACGAAGTGCTCAAAGAGCTCGGCCTAGAGAACGACCCCTTGTTTAAACTGGCCAAAGAGCTTGAGCGCATCGCCCTGGAAGACGACTACTTTGTGCAGCGCAAGCTGTACCCGAACGTTGACTTTTACAGCGGCATTGTGCAGCGCGCCATCGGCATCCCGGTCAGCATGTTCACGGCCATCTTTGCACTGGCACGCACGGTGGGCTGGATTGCCCAGTTGAACGAAATGATCGGCGACCCAGAATACAAAATCGGCCGTCCACGCCAGCTGTTCACCGGCTCGGTCAAGCGTGATGTGCAGCCGATTGGCAAGCGTTAATAGCAAGTAGAGATTTTAAGCGCCCAGTGCGCTTTGAACTGTCAAAGCCCGCTGATCGAAAGGTCAGCGGGCTTTTTTCATTACACCCTAGTCACTATAAAAATAATAGCTACTTGTACAGCGTTTCCTTGGGCGCTAGGGCTTTTTTGCTTGTAAATACACTGCTATAAACTGCCAAAACTCCATCGTTTAAACTGACACTCCCAACCCGTACATAAAGGCCCGCACCATGTCACTCAACCCCGTCATAGCTCTCTTAGGCCGCAAACTCAGACTGGCCGTTATTGGCGGCGGGCCAGGCTCGTTTATTGGGGCCATGCACCGCCAAGCTGCGCGGCTGGACGACCGTTACGATCTGGTGGCAGGGGCACTATCGTCAGACCCGGCCAAGTCAGTGCAAGCAGGCAAAGACCTGGGCCTGAGCGCCCAGCGCTGCTACGCCAATGGCATAGACCTGCTGACCGGTGAAGCGGCCCGACAAGATGGTGCTGACGTGGTAGCCATCATGACCCCGAACGACAGCCACTTCAGCTTTGCCATGGCCGCGCTGGCGCAAGGCTTTGACGTGATTTGCGACAAACCTATGACCAATACCGTGCAGGAAGCGCAGCAACTGCACCAGCGCGTGGTGGAGTCTGGCTTGGTGTTTTGCCTTACCCACAACTACACCGGCTACCCGATGGTGCGCCAAGCCAAGGCCATGGTGGCCGATGGCCAGCTGGGTGCCATACGCTTGGTGCAGGTAGAGTATGTGCAAGGTGGCCGCGCCAAAGACGGCCCTGGCCGCACAGCCTGGAAGGAAGACCCGGCGCGCGGCGGCCCGTCCTTGGTGATGGGTGATATAGGCAGCCACGCGCACAACCTGCTGCGCTTTACCACGGGCCTGGAAGTCAGCCAAGTAGCCGCTGAGCTGGGCAGCATCGTGCCCGGGCGGCTGGTGCATGACTTTGCAGGCGCTCTGCTGCGCCTAAGCAACGGTGCACGCGGCAGCTTATGGGTTACCCAGGCGGCAGCGGGGGTAGAAAACGCGCTGCGCATACGCGTTTGCGGCGCGCTGGGCTCGCTGGAATGGCAACAAGAATGCCCCCAAGCCCTCAGTTTTAAACCGCTGGACGCACCCGCCCAGCAGCGCACCCCCAATGGGCCAGGTACGCTGCCACTGGCGGCGCGCTCGTCGCGCATTGTGGCGGGCCACCCAGAAGGCTTTCACGAAGGTTTTGCCAACCTGTACGCCGATGCTGCAGAGGCCATAGCCGCACGCCGCACAGGCCAAACTGCTCCCGCGCTGGCCATGCACTTTCCCAACGCCCACGACGGCGTGCTGGGCGTACAGTTTGTGGACAGCGTGCTGCGCTCAGCGCAGAGTAACGGCGCTTGGACAGACTGCTAAGTCGGCTCATGCCCCAGACAATACCCACAGCCACCGCCGATGCTGTACAAGGCGCGCTAGTAAAACGGCAAAGCGCTGATTGAGTGTGGCCTTGATGAAAATCTGGAGGAAGGCGCGCGGCCAACGCTGTTCGCTTAAGCAAATTCCGTTCGTTTTGAATCTGCCTCTGGGCTAGCGTACGCCCTGGCGCTTGGTGTGTACGGCTGCGCGGCTGTCCCCCGCCCTGCGGGCTCCTCCTTGATGCCGCTACGCCGTACACACCAAACGCAAGGGCAGCGGATACGGTCGGTGCGCGACGGTTGATCGCCACCACGTCGTTGTGATCAGGTCGGCGGTGCTACTTCAGCGTAGCGGCATTAAGGAGGAGTCGTTGGCCCTAGGCCAACACGGGGGAC
>JAYWGO010000198.1:0-9465 GCA_043778205.1 Polaromonas sp.
GAAAAAGGCGCGTCGTACTACCAAACGGGCAAATACTTAGGCTACCTGCGCGTGATTTTGGAAGATTTTGCAGCAAGGCCACACTCAAGCGGCGCAAACTTACAAAAGCAAGGAAAGCAATCTTCAAACCCCAAAAGAACGCCAAGAAACCCCAACTACCGCCCCCTTTAAAATACCGAACACAAATTTATGAACCCACGCACAGCGCTTGAATTTATCCTACTGGCCGCCATGTGGGGCGGCTCCTTTCTTTTGATGAAAGCCGGGGCCTCCGACTTTGGCCCATTTGTCACTGCATTTCTGCGCGTACTGCTGGCCTCTTTGATTTTGCTGCCTCTGCTGGTATGGCGCGGGCAATGGCCTGCACTGCGGGGTAAATGGCGGCGTATTTTGGCCATTGGCGCGCTCAACAGCGGCGTGCCCTTTGCGCTGTTTGGCTTTAGTGTGCTGCACATCAATACCGGCTTAGCCTCTATTTTGAACGCCACCACCCCGCTGTGGGGTGCGCTGGTGGCCTGGGTGTGGCTGCGCGACAGGCCCAGCGGAGTGCGCATGCTGGGCTTGGTGATTGGCTTTGCCGGTGTGGCCGCGCTGGCCTGGGACAAAGCCAGCTTCAAGGCCGGTGCGGCATCCCCCGGCCTGGCCGTGCTGGCCTGCCTGGCTGCCACGCTGTGCTACGGCTTTGCCGCCAGCTTTACCAAAAAGTACATGGCCGGTGTGCCGCCCCTGGCCAGCGCCACGGGCAGCCAGCTGGGCGCAGTCGTGTTTTTGCTGCTGCCCGCTGCGGCCAATGTGCCTGCGCACACGCCCTCTGCGCAGGCGTGGCTGGCAGTGCTTGTGCTGGCTATTTTTTGCACTGCACTGGCGTATATTTTGTACTTTCGCATCATCGCCACCGCCGGGCCTGCGCGCGCGCTGGGGGTAACGTTTTTGATTCCGGTGTTCGGCGTGGCCTATGGCGGTATTTTTCTTAGCGAAACTATCACCGTCAGCATGGTGGTGTGCGGGCTGGTGATTGTGCTGGGTACAGCTTTAAGCAGCAATTTAATCAATTTGCGCGGTAAAAGTAACAAATAATTACACGTGCCTTACAAATGACATAGCAGCTATGTACAATGCGGAGCATGCAACAACACTCCACTCCCCCTACAAGCTCATTTCGCTCTGCTTTTTTTAAGGCATTGTGTGCAACTACATTAGCAGTACTGGCTGCCTGCGGCGGAGGCGGAGGTGACTCGGGTGCATCTACGCAGGGCACAGGCAACAGCACAGGGACACTCAGTCCTACCACACCCAGCAGCACCCCTCCCGCCACGCCCCCCGCAGCTGCAGTGCCAACCCCAGTAGTGTCCCTGGCCCAGCGCTGCGTAGCGCCGCGCCCAGCCGTTGCGGCCACCGCCAGCAGCCCCGCCATTGCAGCAGACGCGCAAGGCAGCATAGAGACAGAAAAGGCCTGGGTCAGCAAGTTCATGACCGACACCTACCTTTGGTACAAAGACATTCCTGCCGTCAACGCAGCCGCCTTTGTGCCATCCGCCTACAACAACAGCACTTACGACACGCTGGATGCCTACTTCGAGGCCTTAAAAACCAAACAAAAAACAGCCTCAGGCAAGCTGGTAGACGAGTTCAGTTTTACCATTCCCACGGCAGACTTAAACGACGCACAGGCCGGCATTAGCTCGGGCTATGGCATCCGGTTTGCCTTTGTGACCACCGTGCCGCCTAGGCTGTTGCGTGTTTTATACGTTCAGCCTGGCTCGCCAGCCGAGCTGGCAGGTATATTGCGCGGTGACACGGTCAAAACCGTCGATGGCGTTGACATTAACATCAACACCGATGCGGGCATTGACAAACTCAACGCCGGCATTAACCCTGCTGTGGCCACCAAAACCACGGTGTTTGGCATGCAAGCAGCTACATCTACCGTAGTGCGCAACATCACGGTCACTTCGTCGCAAACCGTCAAGGTACCTGCTGTGCCGCAAAGCAGTGTGCTGGCCAGCAGCGCTGCCGTAGGCACCCGTACTGTGGGCTACTTGGTGTTGAATTCATTCTCAATCGACAGTGCCGAAGCCGAATTGATTACGGCTGTAAAACAGCTTAAAACCGCTAACGTGAACGAACTGGTGCTGGACCTGCGCTATAACGGCGGTGGTTACTTGGCCATCTCTAGCCAGCTGGCATGGATGGTCAGTGACAACACATTGGCAGGCAAGGTATTTGAGAAGAAAGTTTGCAACGACAAAAACCCTTTTAGTGATTGCAATGCGTCCTACACATTTGCGCAAACCAGCTTGGGTATTTCCGTCCCAAGTGGTCAACCCCTGCCGCAGCTGGGCCTTAAGCGTGTATTTGTGCTCACTTCACGCAGCACCTGCTCAGCCAGCGAAGCCATCATCAATTCACTAACGCCTTTTATGCAGGTTGTGACTATTGGCAGCACCACCTGCGGCAAGCCCTATGGCTTTCAATACAAAGACAACTGCGGTACATCCTACGCAGCCATGCAGTTTAAAGGCGTGAACGCCAACGGTTTTGGCGACTATGCGGATGGCTTAGCACTCACCTGCAAGGTAGCTGACGACCTGACCAAACAGCGCGGCGACCCAACCGAACTGATGCTCAGTGGTGCCCTTACCTACATGCGCACGGGCATTTGCCCACCCGTAACAACCGGGTTGCTTAAATCGCAGCCTGGCAGCGCAGACACAGGCAACTACCAAGTGATGCGCAGCAAGGCCGAAGAAGTGCGCTTGATGAGCATACCGCTTACCGCGCGCTAGGCGGGCACCAGCCTCAGGCAAGCACCTAAGTGCGCGCCGTGCTTGGCACTGAATTCTGGAGACACCAGCGTTGCTAGATTTAGTTCAGCGCATTGATTGCAAATAATAAAAAAGCCGCTGCAAATTACTTTGCAGCGGCTTTTTGTGTGTTGGCGGAGTGGACGGGACTCGAACCCGCGACCCCCGGCGTGACAATCCACAGCCACTTTCGCGCCAATAAGGTATGGCCTGCGCGTGAAAGCAAATTTTGCCTGCTTAACTAATCATTAATATTTTTAAAGCCTATTATTTTCATCAATCTATATTTTTCAACTTGCAAATAAATCATAATTTGATTATTATTTTAGGCTTAAATATTAAATAAGCCTAAAATAATGAGCAAATTTTCTATTCCCATGCATGCCTCTGAGCGGATCGTCCAGCTAGGCCAACGCATCCGTATCGCGCGGATTCGTCGCGGCTGGTCGGTGCTAGACCTTGCCAGCAAGGCAGGGGTCAACCGCAACACGCTAACGGCGCTGGAGCTCGGTAAGCCCGGCACGGCCATTGGCGTGTGCATCACTGTGCTGTGGGCGCTCGGCTTGGAAAATTCTCTGGGCACAGTAGCCGATCCGGACAGCGATGTGCACGGCAAGGCGCTGGAAGCCGCGCGTCGTCCCACCCGTGCGGGCAAGCCGCGCAAGACCAGCACCGACTATGACTTCTGAACGCGAAGCCTACGTTTACATCCAGCTGCCTGGCACCCTGGACGCAGTGCCAGCGGCGTTGCTGAAAGTGCAGACCCTGCCCGACGGCACGCAGATCGGACGCTTTCGCTATGGTGACCGCTATCTCCAGCGTACCGACGCGGTGGCACTCGACCCCTACCGTCTGCCGCTGGACAAGACCGTCCACGAGTTCACGCAACTCAAGGGCGTTCCCGGTGCGCTGCGCGATGCGAGCCCGGATGCATGGGGGCGACGGGTCATCGAATACACGCTCGAACACGCTGGCGGCGGTCTGCATGAAATTGACTATCTGCTGCATGGCCCGCAGGACGGAGCCGGCTGCCTGAGCTTTGGCCTCAAAGCCGAACCACCCGCCCCAAAGCGCCAGTACAACCGCACTTACCAACTCGCCGAGTTGATTACCGCAGCCCAGGCCATCGAAGACGGCAGGCCCGTGCCCATGAATCTGCTGGAACAGCTCGACCCCGGCACCAGCATGGGCGGTGCCCGTCCCAAGGCCACCATCGAGGATGCAAACTGCCTATGGCTGGGCAAGTTTCCTGCCAAGAATGATCGTTGCAACCTGCAGCGCATCGAGTACGCCACTCTGGACCTCGCACGACGCTGCAAACTTCACGTCACGCAAGCACGCCTTCAGTCGGTAGGCGACGGCGATGTGCTGATGCTGCAGCGCTTTGATCGTGAACGCAAAGGCAAAGGCTATCTGCGCTTTGGACTGGTCAGTGGGCTCACGGTGCTTGACTGCGATGACAGCTATCTGAGCCGTGAACGCTGGTCCTATCCGCTACTGGCCGACAACCTGCGTCGCTGGTCTGACAAGCCAGAAGCCGATTGCACCGAACTATTTCGGCGCATGGTCTTCAATGCCATAGTGAGCAACAATGACGATCACCCGCGTAATCACGCGCTGCTACGCTGGCCCAAAGGATGGCGCCTATCTCCGGCCTATGACCTAGTACCCACACCCGTGGTTAGCCTGGAGCGACGTGACCTGGCACTGACCGTGGGCAACTACGGCCGCACAGCCAGCATCTACAACCTGCTGTCGCAGTCTGGCCGCTTCGGGCTGTCGGCTGAAGATGCCCGCAAAGAAATCGATCAGATTATCGCGGTGGTGCGCCACTGGCGCGAGAGCTTTTTCGCGTGCGGTGTGTCGGCCCAGGACATAGACTACATCGCTACGGCCATCCTGCCCGGGTGTTTCTTCTTCGAAAAACCTCCTGGTCAATGAGTCGCCGTACCAGGTGCTCGGTGCAAATCAGATCAAACGTACGGAAGTGGTTCACGGGGGCTTTTTTTGTCGGCACCTGCATCCTCTAGGTTGCCTGTTTCAGGCACACACCAAATAAGTTCAAGCTAAGTCCAAGCGTTACTGTAGGTGCTCCTACGGCACCTATAAAAAAAGCCGCTGCAAATTACTTTGCAGCGGCTTTTTGTGTGTTGGCGGAGTGGACGGGACTCGAACCCGCGACCCCCGGCGTGACAGGCCGGTATTCTAACCAACTGAACTACCACTCCTAAAACTGCAGCTTGCGCTGCAGTTTGGTCCATTTAACTTTTCAGTAACAAGTTAACTGGCGACCCCACGGGGATTCGAACCCCGGTACTTACCGTGAAAGGGTAATGTCCTAGGCCTCTAGACGATGGGGTCATAAACCTTGGAACCGGAACTTTAGGTTTTAAAACCTGTGGGTTCCTTATTTCCGTCTCGAACCAAACTTGGTGGAGGTAAGCAGGATCGAACTGCTGACCTCTTGCATGCCATGCAAGCGCTCTCCCAGCTGAGCTATACCCCCTTGTAGTGTAGTTGCCAAAACTTGGCAACTACACCGCACCTTATCGGTATCGAGCCTCGAATTATAGCGTGAAATTTAGCTGGTTTGCAAACGCGCCAGCGCAATTTCTCTGCCGCACAGGGCGAGCACGGCATCCAGCGATGGGGTTTGTGCTTTTCCCATCAGCAAAACGCGCACCGGCATGGCCAGCTGGGGCATTTTCAGGCCCGTGGCGGTCAGGGTGTCTTTGATGGCTGCGGCCAGGCTGGCTTTGTCCCACGCGCAGTCTTTGAGCTTGTCTGCCAACACGGCAATTGCGGGCTTCACGGCCTCGGTAACATGTTGTGCATACTCCTGTGCGTTACGCTCGGGCTGCATGTAGAAGGCTGCGGCCCACACTGCCAGTGCAGCAGTGGTGTCGCAGCGGTCTTTGAACAAAGCGCAGATGGCGGGCAAGCGTGCATCGGGGGTGATGGGCGCAGGCAACTGCTGCGTTACCAGGGCGGCCAAGCGCTCGTCGCTGGCCAGTTTCATGTAGTGCGAGTTCACCCAGTTGAGCTTGGCTGCGTCCCACTGTGCAGGGCTTTTGGCCAGGTGCGCGCCGTCAAACCATTGTGCAATTTGGGTTGCGTTAAACAGCTCGTCGTCGCCATGGCTCCAGCCCAGGCGGGACAGGTAGTTCAGCATGGCTTCGGGCAGGTAGCCTGCGTCGCGGTACTGGGTGACGCTGACCGCGCCGTGGCGCTTAGACAGCTTCTCGCCGTCGGGCCCCAGAATCATGGGCACATGGCCGTAGTGGGGCAACTGCGCCCCCAGCGCTTTCAAAATATTGATCTGGCGCGGCGTGTTGTTGACATGGTCGTCACCGCGAATCACGTGGGTGATGCGCATGTCCAGGTCGTCCACCACCACGCAAAAGTTATACGTGGGCGTGCCCACGGTTTCTCCGCTGGCAGCGGCTTCGCCAGACACTGGCCGGGCAATGACCAGGTCGTCCAGCTCTTTGTTGTGGATAGTGATAGGGCCTTTGACAGTGTCGTTCCAGGTCACGTCGCCGTCCACAGGGTTGGCAAAGCGCACTACGGGCTGCACGCCTGCAGGCGGCGTGGGCAGCACCTTGCCCGGCGCGGGCCGCCAGCGGCCGTCGTAGCGGGCTTTTTCTCCACGTGCTTTTTGTGCCTCGCGCATGGCGTCCAGCTCGGCGGGTGAGGTGTAGCAGGGGTAGGCGGTGCCGTCTTTCAACATGTGCGCAATCACCTCGCGGTAGCGCGCCATGCGCTGCATTTGGTAGAACGGGCCTTCGTCGTAGTTCAGCCCTAGCCACTGCAGGGCCTCGATAATTTGGTCTACCGCAGCCTGGGTCGAGCGGGCTTCGTCGGTGTCTTCAATGCGCAAAATAAACTGCGCATCATGGCCCAGCGCTTTGTGGTGCTGCGCAAAGGCCCAGCAAAACAATGCGGTGCGGGCGGTGCCTAAATGCAAAAGGCCCGTAGGTGATGGGGCAATGCGGGTGCGGATGGTGGTCATGGTGCTAAATATAGATTACTATTAAATTAATAGCTGCTTGTGCAGCATTTCCTTGGGTCAGAGCCCTATTTGTTATATAAAAGTGCCTACAGAAGGCTTCAAACCAAGCTGTCCAAACCCAAGTTTAAATCAGTCTTCAAGTCACCAATATGCTCTAAGCCCACGGCCAAGCGCACCATGCCTTGGGTAATGCCTGCCGCCAAACGCTGCGCCTCAGTCAAGCGGCCGTGCGAGGTGCTAGACGGATGGGTGATGATGGTTTTAACGTCGCCCAGGTTAGAGGCCACCGTCATCAGGCGCGTGCTGTCGATCACATGGAAGGCGTTTTTGCGCATTGCCTCGGGCGAGCTGCCTTTAACCTCAAAGCTGAGCACTGCGCCGCCCAGGCCGGTGCCGCTGGCGTTTTGCTGGCGCATGGCCAGGTCATGCTGGGGGTGGCTTTTTAAACCCGGGTAGTACACGCGGCTGACCATCGGATGGGCCTCTAGCCAAGCGGCCATCAGCAAGCTGCGCGCGCTTTGCGCCTCCATGCGAATGCCCAGCGTCTCCATGCCTTTTTGCACTACCCACGCGTTAAATGGCGACATGCTCATGCCTGCGCTGCGCATGATGGGGATGAACTTGTCTTTCACCAGCGCTTCTGACGCGCACAGCGCGCCCGCCACCACGCGGCCCTGCCCGTCCAGGTATTTAGTGCCAGAGTGGATGATGATGTCAGCGCCAAACAGCACAGGCCGCTGCAGCGCAGGGGAGCAAAAGCAGTTGTCTACTGCCAGCAGCGCGCCCGCATTGTGCGCAATATCGGCCAAGGCCTGAATGTCGCACACCTCGGTCAGTGGGTTGGTGGGTGTTTCGGCCAGCAGCAGGCGGGTGTTGGGCTTGATGGCCGCTTGCCACTGGGCTACGTCGGTTTGGCTGACAAAGGTGGACTGCACGCCAAACTTGGCAAACTCGGTGCCGATCAGCTTCATGGTGCTGCCAAACACTGAACGTGAGCACAGCACATGGTCACCCGCTTTCAGCAAGGCCATGCACAGCATCAAAATGGCACTCATGCCGCTGCTGGTGCCTATGCAGGCTTCGGTGCCTTCTAGCGCGGCCAAGCGCGCCTCCATGGCCGCAACGGTGGGGTTGGTAAAGCGGCTGTAGATGTAGCCATCTTCTTCGCCAGCAAAGCGGCGCGCTGCGGTCTCGCTGTCGGGCTGGGTAAAGCAGGAGCTGAGGTACAGCGCCTCAGAGTTTTCACCGTACTGCGACTTGTCTACAGACATGCGCACGGCCAGCGTGTCCAGGTGCAGGCCGTCTGGAAGGCGCTTGGGGAGAGGTTGGGGGTCGTTTTGTTTCATGTTTTTTAAAGACTGTGGTAGCCAGATTCGCGTTGGTGGCGTATGCGTTGCAAGATCACTTGGTTGTAAGCCGGCTTGTAGGTGTACAAAGCTAGGTAGCCTGATTTACCTCTGGAAATAATAAGTTCTCGCTGCTGCAGGCGGTGTGGCCTGCCAATCTCTGGATGGTCTTGCAGTATGCCCAAGGCGTCCAAAATTAGCTCCGTCAACCCGGCGGCATTTTCGGGATGGTTGGCGAGTAAAAAATCTGTCTGTCGGTCTAAATCAATTTGGAAATTTCTTGTATAGCGCAATACTGCCATCAAGCTTTTTCCTTGGGTACTGTATCGGCTTGGTGCAGCCATTGTGGCCGCATAGGTTGGCTCGGGTCATAAGGCTCTGGGCTGGGCTGTGCCTTGGTGTCACCGCGCACTTTGGCGCGCATCCATTGGCTGATCTCTTCGTGGCTGTAGCACATGTTGCTGCGCAGCATATCTTCATGGGCCTCCTCCGCTTCACGGTGAAACTCATCGCGCATGCGGGCATCGTCCATCGCGGTTTGCAGGGTATCCACCATCAGCGCATGGGCTGTTTTGCCTTCGCGGGCAGCGGTTTGGGCAATTTGCTCTTTCAGTGCTTCGGGCAGTTTCAATGAGGTGGTGGCAGTCATGGCTTAACTCCTGGTGGTGTTAGTCAGCTTTAGGCGGGTTTTAGCGGTGCCACTATAGTAACACCTTGGCAACTGGTGCGGTGCTCTCCACCCTCCGTCCATTGCACTTGGCCAGGTATACATCTCTTTGCGCACCACTAATGCTGATTGCTTAAGCAAATTCCGTTCGTTTTGAATCTACCTCCGGGTTAGCGTACGCCCTGGCGTTTGGTGTGTACGGCTGCGCGGCTGTCCCCCGCCCTGCGGGCTCCTCCTTAATGCCGCTACGCCGTACATGTTATTGAATTACAATAAAACAAAGAAAATAGTATGGACGCTTGAAGCTGATGCTTGCTTTGATTTAGTTAAATCTGAAACTGCGAAATGCACTGCAATGCACTTTTTAAATGATCGTGCGCCTATTAGTCTGCAGACTGATGCATCTGATTATGGTGTAGGTGGTTATCTTTTCCAAGTAATTGATGTAAAGAAATCCCCATCGCATTTATTAGCAAATCTTTATCTAAGACTCAACTACGTTGGTCTGTTATACAAAAAGAGGCATATGCTATATGCAATTCGTGCACGTAATTAAAGTGTCTACTACGTGATCGTAAATTCACTATTTTTACTGATCATCGCAATTTACTATTTATCTCACAAAGTTCTAATCCT
>JAYWGO010000199.1:0-3504 GCA_043778205.1 Polaromonas sp.
GTTGCCGGGGTTAATGGCCGCGTCGGTTTGGATAAAGTTTTCAAACGTGTTGATGCCCAGCTGGTTGCGCCCCAGCGCGCTCACTATGCCGCTGGTCACTGTTTGGCCCACGCCAAACGGGTTGCCAATGGCCAGCACCTGGTCGCCCACCTGCAGCGCGTCTGAGCTGCCCAGCACAATCACTGGCAGCTTGTCCAGGTCAATTTTCAAAATAGCCAGGTCACTGTCGGGGTCGGTGCCTATCACCTTGGCTTTGGCGCGGCGGGTGTCGTTCAGCGTCACTTCAATCTCGTCGCTGCCTTCTACCACGTGGTTGTTGGTCAAAATATAGCCGTTAGGGCTTACTATCACGCCGCTGCCCATGCCGCCTTGGGGCTCTTGCCCGCGTTCGCCAAAAAAGAACTTAAACCACGGGTCGTTCTCGTTAGGGTTTTTAGCAGCAGCCTTGCTTACGCTGATGCTAACCACCGCGGCAGACGCCTTTTGCGCCGCCCCCCTAAAGCTGCCCACTGGCGTTGCTGCGCTGGCTGCAGGTGCTTCCATCGTAGGTACCAAACCACTGCCCAGCTGCGGCTTGCGGCTAAGCAAGTCAGGCTTTAAAGTGGCCACCACAAACCAGGCGGCCAGTAGCACGGTGACGGCTTGGGTAAAAAAGAGCCAAATTTTGCGCATAAAAATTTCTACAAATAAAACTATAAATTGATTGCATCTGAGCTTGCAAACATGATGCTTACATGAGCGCTGGCCCTACGTTTGCAAGCCCAGCCCTACGCTTGTAGCGGATTATGGCTCCAATGGTTGCGCTTTGAACGCGCCAGAAAATTACAAATTGTTTCTAACCGGTTGTCATTTTTAACAGGGGTGCGTTGTCTCGCCTTGCTGCAAATCGGCATTATCAGCTAACCATTCACAACTGCAGGTTCCATATTTATGCAAATTTCCCATGCCCGTCGCCGATTTTTTCGGGCCACAGTTGGCTCGCTAGGCGGGGCTGCCCTAGCACAAGCGAACCTAAGCTATGCACTGCCCACAACAGCTAAAAAACCAGCCAGCACTAGCAACTGGCGCTTGGTTGTCAATGAAGCGGTAACGGGTGAAAGCAATAGTTTTATATTGACAAACCGTTACCGCCCTATGGCTGATTTTTTGACTAATCAGCTCAAGGGCAGAGCCGTATCGGTAGAGCCCATGGTGGACATCAGTCGCTTTATATCCATAGTGCAAGCTGAGGTCAAGCCAGAGCTGGTGTTCGGCAAAACGGTTAACCAGTTGGCCAAACTGGTGCGTGACCATGGCTACCAGCCGATTGTCAAACGTTCAGATCCTTATAAAGCGGCCTTTGTGGTGGGCAAAGATTCGCCCATCAAAAATATGGCCGAAGTCGCCAATTTTAAAATCATCATGCCCGACGTGCTGGCGGCCAGCAGTGTTATCGCCATGGCTGAGTTGCGTCGACAAAACATCAAGGCCAGCAGCGTTACCAACGTGAAGTTTCAAGAAGAAGTTATTTTTTACCTGCGAAATGGTCTGGGTCAAGTCGGGTTGGTCAACCCAACAACTGCCAAAAAATGGCAAGAAGAAGGCGGTCGTGTGCTTGCCGAAACCCAGCCTGTGGTCAATTGGTCTCTGTTGGCGGCGCCCACTGTTCCTGCCGAAATTGTGTTGCAACTGCGCGAGGCTTTACTTGCCAGCACCACCGAGGCAACCGCTGTTTTGGGCTCCATCGGTGTCAAGGCATGGGCTAAAGCTGAGCTTGCGGATTACACCCATTTATTAAACTATATCAAAGAGTAATTTATGTACAAAAACTCCCATCAAACGCTGCAACCGAATTTTCTAGCACGGGTGCGCAATGGCTTTAACACGGCCAGTTGCGCGATAGCTTTGACCTTGCTTGCGCTTAATTTGCCGGGCACTGCAATTGCACAAGATGCCATGCAAACCCCTCCTGCGATACAACAAGCTGCTGCGGGTATCGCCAGCGAACTTGGCTTGGCATGCCCTTTAGCACCTGCTGGTGACATCGCTGCCTACACTGCCTGCCGTAAGGCGCTGTTTGGTCAAAGTAAGTTGCGCTCACACCTGCCTGAGTTTATCTTCTGGGGCAGACAAAGCAAGGTACCTAATGCCACGCTGCGCCAGACTAATCTTACACAATTTGCCCCCGACATTTGGACTAGCATGTATGCATCCTTATTCATGTACAACGGCAAATACACAGTTGAGTGGGTGCCCGACGAGAAAATGTTTCTGGTTCGCCTGGAGACCGCGTTCCGCAACCGTTTGCCAGCGGGTCAATTTCCTTACCCGTTTTGGCATGACGATGCCAAGTGGACTATGTACGAAGACGCTAACGCGATGATGCTGTGGATTCACCCGCAAACGGCACTTATTCGGGCGGCCCAGTTTACTGACAAGGCGCCCACACCTATGCTGCAAAAAGTAACAACCGTTAAGTACGAAAAATACAAAGGCCCCTGGACATGGACCGACGAACAAGGAAAAACCCAGCCTATGGTGACTTTGTTCGACGGCGTTTACCGCGCCGATAATCCGCATGTTAAGTCTATGGACAAACTGTACCGCGACTTGGCAGTGCAGCTGCGTGAATCACAGTGCCTTAATTGCCATGTGCCAAACAATCCCGACAAAATGAGCCGCCTGGTACTGCTGTCTACCCCCGCGCATGCGGCCGGTGAAATAGACCGCTTAATTAAATCGGTACGCGAAGACCGTATGCCAGTGGACGAGTTCAGGCTTAAATATTCGCTATCGGACGAGAACAAGAAATGGTTGCTGGAAAGCGCCTTGGCGTTTAAGGAAACAGTCACAGCAGCTAAAAGCTGGGAAGAGCAGGCCGGTAAGTAGCGTATCGCCGCGATAATGCGGCTATGACTACACCGAGCATTTCCCAGTTTGCGCTCTTGCAGGCCTTTGACACATTGCTGCAACCCGAGCGCTTTAAAGATTATGGCCCTAATGGCTTGCAGGTGGAGGGCAAGCCTGAGGTAACGCGCATTGTCAGCGGTGTTACCGCCTCGCTGGCGCTCATTGAAGCCGCCATAGCCCAAGGCGCAGACGCTATTTTTGTGCACCACGGCCTGTTTTGGCGTGGGCAGGACGGCCGCGTGACCGGCTGGATGAAGCAGCGCCTGCAACAGCTGCTGGCGCACGACATTAACCTGTACGCCTATCACCTGCCGCTGGACGCGCACCCCACCCTGGGCAACAACGCACAGCTGGGTAAGCTGCTGGGCTTTACCCCGCTAGAGGGTGCAGGCAGCCGCTTTGGCGAGCAAGACTTAGGCTGGCTAGGTACATCGCCCCTAGATAACTTTGCGGCACTGGCTGAGCATATAAAAAATACATTAAATAGGCCTGTCGCCCAAGTAAATGCTGCACAAGCAGCTATTAAAAAAATAGCGTGGTGCACCGGTGGTGCGCAGAGTTACTTTGAAGCCGCCATCGCCGCCGGGGCCGATGTCTTCATCACAGGCGAGATTT
>JAYWGO010000200.1:0-33414 GCA_043778205.1 Polaromonas sp.
TGCCTTCAACTACCAAATTTGCCAGGGAGAAGCGATGGGAGCGTGTTATTTGCAAACTGGAGCGAAGGCGCGTCGTACTACCAAACGGGCAAATACTTACTTGGCCTGCGCGTGATTCGCGGAAGTTTGCAAATAACATGTCCCGTCGCCCGACCAAGGTGAATAGACCTACAAAAGCATTGCCACGGGCTGCTAAAGAGCCTAAATAAAACAAACCAAGCCACTACAAATTAAATAGCTACCCGTGCAGAATTTCCTTGGGTCATAGGCCAAAAAGGCCTAAAAACCTTACTGCCGCGCTGACCGCACATTGGCTGGCAGTGCCTGCGGATGGTTGGTGCGCCAGGGGTTAATGTCTAGCCCACCACGGCGCGTGTAGCGTGCGTACACCGTTAGCTGCGTGGGCTGACAGCGGGCCATGATGTCGGTGTAAATGCGCTCTACACACTGCTCGTGAAATTCATTGTGGTTGCGAAAACTCACGATGTACTGCAGCAAACCGGCTTGGTCAATTTGCGGGCCACTGTAGCTGATTTGTACGCTGCCCCAGTCAGGCTGGCTGGTGACCAGGCAGTTGCTTTTGAGCAAATGGCTCACCAGCACTTCGCTGACCGGTTTTTCATCAAACGCCGCGCTGAGCAGGTGCGGTGCGGGGCTGTAGTGGCTGCATTCCAGGTCAAGCCGGTCTAGCTGCACGCCGCCCAGTTCGGTTACTTTTTCGGCAGCAAACAGCTCGGGTGGAACCAGTTTGACCCCCACGCGGCGGGCAGGGCTTGGGCTGCTAGCTTGAGGGTCGCTAGCCGCTGCGCTGCCAGCTTGGGCCCAGGCGGCTTGGCCAATGTCGTGGGCGATGCGCTCGCGCACAGCGTCGATGCTGTCAAACCGCGTATTGTTAAAGCTGTTGAGGTAGAGCTTAAAACTTTTGCTCTCGACAATGGAAGGTGTCTCGCAGGGCACGGTGATGTGGGCTAGTGCTATTTGTGGTTTGCCGCGCGGGTTAAGCCAGCTTAGCTCATACGCTGTCCACAGGTCTGCGCCCATGAAGGGCAAGGTGGTTTTGATGCCCAGCTCGTCGCGCTTAGTCTTGCGTGCAATGGGGAACAGCAGTGAGGCATCGTAATGGTCAATGTAGGCGCTGGATTTGCCAAGCTGCGATTGCTCAGGTTGGTTAGCTTGGTTTGTCATAGCGCAGGTGCAATTAGATGGGCGGTCTATAGAAGGGCTGTTCAGGCAGGGCTGTGCGCCGCCATAAAGGGCAGCATGTGCGGCAACAGGGCCGTAATTACGCCAGGTGCCAGGTCGTGGCCCATGCCTTCTATGCCGGTTAGCTGCGCGCCTGGGATGCGCTGGGCAGTGTCTTGGCCACAGGCATAAGGCACCAGGGGGTCGGCCTTGCCGTGCAATACAAGGGTGGGGCAGCGCAGGCTGCGCAGTTGGTCGGCGCGTGTGCTGTCGGCGGCTATGGCCACCATCTGGCGCAGGGTGCCAGCGGGGTGGTTGCTGCGCGCCAGGCTGGCGGTGACGCGTTCGCGCATGGCGGCAGGCTCAATGGGGAAGCCGGGGCTGCCGATAATGCCAAACAAGCGGATGGCATGCGCCACCATGGCGGCGTTGTCACTGCCCTTGGGCCGGGACATCAGCGCCCGCATGACGTGCGGCTGGGCTTGCGGCAGGCCACGTGCCCCGCTGCTGCTCATGATGCTGGTAAGGCTGAGCACCGCGCTTGGTGCACTCAGCGCTACGCGCTGTGCCACCATGCCGCCCATCGACACACCCACAATGTGGGCTTGCGCAATGTGCAGTGCCGCCAGCACGCCCAGCGCATCGTCGGCCATGTCTTGCAGGCTGTAGGGCGGTGTAATGCCGACGCCTAAACGGTGTTTGACTGCGGCCCACAGCAGGTTGGGCGCGCGCAGATGGTCAAAATGCTGGGACAGGCCAATGTCGCGGTTGTCAAAGCGAACCACGCGGTAGCCTGCATCTACCAGGCCTTGCACCATGGCGGGCGGCCAGGCGGTTAGCTGCATGCCCAAGCCCATGATGAGGAGTACTACGGGGCCCGTGCCACCTGTGTCTTCTACTTCCAGGGTAATTTTATTTACTATTAATTTCATAGCTATTCGTGCAGCATTTCCTTGGGTCAAAGGCTTATTTTGTACAAAAATAAGGTTTTAAACAGATTTAAAGCACCAGCGTGCTGCGCTGCTCAGTCCAGCGATTGCACCATAGCATCTAGCAGCACCTCGGCAGGCTGTGCGCCTGATAAAACCACTTTTTGGTTAAAGATAAAAAACGGCACACCGGTAATGCCCAACGTGCGCAGCTTGGCATCGTGCTGGGCTATACGCTGTAGGGCAGCTTTGTCTTGCAAGGTGGCAATCACTGCCTCTACCGGCAGGCCGCAGCCGGTGGCAATGCCGCCCAGCGCAGCGTCGTCTGTCAGGTCTACGCCGTTGCAAAAGTAGGCTTGCATCAGCGCTTCTTTGACTTGGGGCTGCAGGTCGTATTGGGCGGCCAGGTCAACCAAGGCGTGGGCTTTAAGGGTGTTGGGCTGCTGCTCTATGCTGTCAAAGGCAAAGGCAATGTCCACCGCCTCGCCCGCAGTGCGCACCCGTTCGTACACCTCGTGGGCGGGGCGGCCAAATTTGCGTTCTACATACTCTTCGCGCGGCATACCGCCAGCGGGCATGTCAGGGTTAAGCTGGAACGGCAGCCAAGTCAGGGTGGGCGCCTCTGCGCTGGGGTATTCATCTGCAAACAGCTCTAGCGCAAGGTCTAGGTTGCGTTTGCCGATGTAGCACCACGGGCAGACGATGTCGCTGGCAATGTCGATGTGCAAGGGCATATTAAGCTTCGCGCCTTAAACTTCACGCTTTAAGGCGGGGAACAAAATAATATCCCGAATGCTGGGGCTGTCGGTCAGCAGCATCATCAAGCGGTCAATGCCAATACCACAGCCGCCGGTGGGCGGCATGCCGTATTCCAAGGCGCGTACAAAGTCCTGGTCGTAGTACATGGCTTCGTCGTCGCCACTGTCTTTGGCACTGGCTTGCGACTGAAAGCGCGCAGCCTGCTCTTCGGCATCGTTCAATTCACTAAAGCCGTTGCCAAATTCACGGCCGGTAATGTACAGCTCAAAGCGCTCGGTAATTTCGGGGTTGCTGTCGTTGGCGCGGGCCAGTGGCGATATTTCTGTGGGGTGTTCGCAAATAAAAGTGGGCTGCCATAGTTTGTCTTCTACCGTGTCTTCAAAGTACAGCACCTGCAGCGAGGCCAGTGTGCGCGCTGCTAATTTGCTAGCGTCTTCTTTATGGCCCAGCTTGCGCAGGGCGTTGACAAGCCATTCTTTGTTGTCTACCGCAACGCCCGTGTTGCCTGGCAATTGCTCACCTGCTTCAGTGTATTTTACAATTGCATCCCGAATGCTCAGGCGTTCAAAAGGCTGTGCCAAGTCAACCGCTTTGCCGCCGTAGCTTAGCTGCAAACTGCCCGTGGCTTTCATGGCCACAGCGCGGATCAGCGCCTCGGTGTATTGCATCAAGTCTTGGTAGTTCCAGTACGCGGCGTAGAACTCCATCATTGTAAATTCAGGGTTGTGCCGCACGCTAATGCCTTCGTTGCGAAAGTTGCGGTTGATCTCAAACACGCGCTCAAAACCGCCTACCACCAAGCGCTTTAGGTACAGCTCGGGCGCGATGCGCAAGAACATTTCTTGGTCTAGTGCGTTGTGGTGTGTGGTAAATGGTTTGGCGTTGGCCCCGCCAGGTATGGGGTGCAGCATGGGTGTTTCCACCTCTAAAAAGCCGTTGTCCACCATAAAGCTGCGCATCGAGCTGACCGCTTTGCTGCGGGCCCTGAAGCGCTCGCGGGCCACTTCGTCGGTAATTAAATCAACATAGCGCTGGCGGTATTTCACCTCCACATCGGCAATGCCGTGGAACTTGTCGGGCAAGGGGCGCAGGCTCTTGGTCAGCAGGCGCACGGAGGTCACCAAAATGGTCAGTTCGCCCGTGCGGGTTTTAAACAGCTTGCCCTCAGCGCCAATGATGTCGCCCAAATCCCAGTGTTTAAAGCGCTCATAAGCTTCTTCACCCAGGGCGTCTTTGCTCACATACAACTGTATGCGGCTTAGGCCTTCAAGCCCTGTAGAGCCATCTTGGATGGTGGCAAAGCTGGCCTTGCCCATCAGGCGCTTGAGCATCATGCGGCCGGCTACACAAGCGGGTTCTACAGCAGCGTCGCTGCCTGGCATGTCTACTGCATCGTATTTGGCATGCAGCGCACCGGCAGTGTCGGTTGGCTTAAAGTCATTAGGAAAAGCCACCGGGCCGCCCGCGGACTGCACTGCGCGAATGGCCTGCAGCTTGGCACGGCGCTCGGCAATCAGCTTGTTTTCGTCTTGGGGTTCGGCGGCGGGGACTGGGTTGACTGCAGCGGGGGCTGTAGCGACAGCAGTGCCTGGGGTAATTGTTGAATTCATACCGCTATTTTAAAGGGCTGGCGCTTAAGCCCCATCTCCTGAGCGCCCAGGCCGCCAGCCGGGTCAGCGTTGCGCTAAAAAATGGTCTGCGGTAGCCTGCAAGCCTTGCGCTAAGGTGTAAGGCGGTGTCCAGTCTAAAAGCTGGCGGGTTTTTTCAATATCCACCGCCAAATTACCGCACAAACGCTGCGCCAAGGCCCCGCGCCCCATTGCGCCCAGCGCCCCCTCCAGCCAAGCCTGCGGCACCGGCAGCAAACGCGCAGGCACCCCCAGGGCCTTGGCCAGTGCCCGCAGCAGCTCGGTGGTAGACACATCCTGCCCATCGCTGGCCAAAAAAGTTTGGTTGGCAGCCGCAGGGTGCGCAAGGCATTTTTCCAGCAAATCCACCAAATTGCCCAGCCCCACCAAGCTGCGTTGGTTATCAATCGCTCCCAGCGGTAACGGAATACCCCGCTGCAGCCACTCCATCATGGTTAAAAAATTAGCCTTGACACCAGGCCCATAGACCAAAGGCGGCCGCACTATGACGACTTCCATCCCCGTTTCAGCAGCAATCCGCCGCAAGCCCACCTCCGCCTCGTGTTTGCTAATGGCGTAGGGGTCCTTGGGCATGGTCATGTTGTCTGCTGCAAAGGGACGGCCATTTTCGGTCCACTCGCCGTGGACTTTGATGGAGCTTAAGAAGACGAAGCGTTTGATGCCCTGCTTAGCCGCTGCTTGGGCTAGCGCTAGCGTGTACTGGGTGTTGACTTTACGGTACGCCTCTAACGGATTTGCCGCAGCCTCGTTGGTTTGATGTACCCGTGCGACGGTATGCACAGCCCAGTCGCAGCCTTGCAATGCTGCGTGAATAATGTGTGGGGGGGCAAAATCTGCCACGCAAGATGTGATGCTGGAATCTGTAGCCCATCGTTCTGCGGGCATGTGCCTGGACTGCGCCACTACGCTATGGCCCTTCTTGGCCATGCTTTGCACTGTGGCACGGCCTACGAACCCGTTAGCACCTGTCACCAGTACCCTCATGCCGCACGCTCTGGGCTATTGGAGACCAAGCCAGCGTAAATACGCAGGTGCTCTGCTACTACCAGCCTAATGTCAAACGCTTCTTCAGCCAACAACCTGCCTGCCTGTCCCATTGCATAACAGCGCTGCGGATCTTTGAGCAGTGATGCTACAGCCTTGGCAAGCGCAGGGGCATCACGTGCAGGCACCAGCACCCCTGTGACCCCAGGCTTTATGGCATCCCTGCAGCCCGGCACATCGGTGGTCACCACCGCCTTGCCGCATGCGGCCGCCTCAATCAGTACTTTGGGAAGTCCTTCGCGGTAAGATGGTAGTACCACGAGATGCGCCACCGACAGCGTAGCGGCCATGTCAGTGCGGTGGCCCCAGAGTTCGACAATGCCTTCGACTTGGCAAGCATCGAGTTCGCTTTGCGTGAGACTAGCAGGGTTATGCAAATCGACGGTGCCCACCAAACAAAACCTTGCTTGAATTCCAGTGGTCTGCAGCAAGCGAGCTGCTTGCACAAACTCATGCACGCCCTTGTCTGTCAGCAGGCGCGCAGCCAGCATGACCACCGGCGTACCGCTGGGTAACGGCCCGCAAGTAAATTGCGAAATATCTACGCCAGACCCGCGAATCAATTCAGTTTTAATTTCTGGCAGCTTCGTTAGCTGAGCTAAAGTAGCTTTGTCTTGTGCATTTTGAAAAATCACTTTTAAATTAGGATGCCCAAAAGAGACTTTGTATAAAACCCCTGCGAGTTTCCTGCGCAGCGCCGCGACAAGCCCTTTTTCAAGAAACACAAAGCCTAAACCCGACACGGCAGCGACCACTGCTGGCACCCCAGCCAGCCGCGCCAAAATACCGCCCATCAGCACAGGCTTGATCGTCACCAGATGCACTACATCAGGCTTCACGGCCTTGTAAATACGCCAAATTTCCCTGGCAACTGTGCAGGCTTCGCCCAGCCCGGTTTTGCTCCGGCTAATGCCCAGCGCGTGCACCTGTAGCCCATGCGATTGCATCTCTGCAAGGTGATCTGTGATGCCCGACGCGATATGCACGTCATAGCCGCATCGCATTGCCTCCAGGGCAATAGGTAGGCGATGGGACAGGAAGAACCAGTCCACATTGACGACGAAAAGTAGGGTGCGTTTCTTTACGCTGGGAGGTACTTGCAACAGCATCGGTCAATGATTGACTTCAAGCCAAGCTTGAAACATCAAGACGGGCCATAGTCTGTGGGCGTGATTGTATTTACCAGAGAGGTGCTGTTGCCAAACTTGCCGGATGGGCTGGGCATGCAGATAGCCTTCACGCTGGATACGTGCTTCGTCCAGGAGTTCTTCTGCCCAGGCCTTCATGGGGCCACGCAGCCAATCGTGTAGGGGTATGCTAAACCCCATCTTGGGCCGGTCAATCAGTGCCTGCGGTACGTAGCGGTACAAAATTTGTCTTAACGGCCATTTGGTTTGACCCCCTTGCATCTTGTAGTTGAGCGGCATGGTCCACGCAAACTCAAACACCCGGTGGTCTAAAAAAGGCACTCTGCTCTCCAGACCCACGCTCATGCTGGCACGGTCCACTTTGCACAAAATATCGTCTGCTAGATAATTTTGAGTATCCAGCACCATCATTTTCTCTACATCTTCCAAGCCTTTCAAGTCCGCGCGTTGAAACAGGGAAGTGGTAGGCGGCTCGTGGCCGCCTACTACCCAGCTTGCTGGATTGGTTGTCTGTGATACCAAGCCCAGATAAAGATCGTCAACACTGCGACTGCTAAGCACGCCAGCTGCTTTATGCAGCTTGTCTCCCAAGTTAGAAAACTTCGAGGAGGCTTTCTTATTTGGTAACCGCTGTGATAAGTTTGTCCAATTATCGGGTGTTAGCGTGAGGATAGCCCTAGCTCCAAGTGATCGTATAACGCGCGGAGTTCGATTTAACTTAGGCCACAGTTTTGCCGAGGATTGGTACCGGTTGTAGCCAGCAAACACTTCATCTCCCGCATCGCCCGACAGCGATACCGTGACGTGCTGACGCGCTAGCTGGCTGACCAGATAGGTAGGTATTTGAGATGAGTCAGCAAAAGGCTCGCAATACATGTGGGGCAGTAGCGGCACCACTGCTTGCGCTTCCTGAGGGCTCACATACAACTCTGTATGCTCAGTGCCTAGATGCTGCGCCACTAATTTGGCGTGCTGAGCCTCGTCATAGCCTCTGTCGTTAAAACCGATCGTAAAAGTCTTCACTGGGCGCATGGACTGCGATTGCATTAACGCCACCACCGTCGATGAATCCACGCCACCAGACAAAAAGGCACCTAGCGGTACATCCGCCATCATTTGCTGCGCGACCGCATCTTTCAATAGTACCTCCAGGTTATCCAAAACCTCGGCATGACCCGCTTGCGGTTTGCAACGCTGCTGCACTGCTACTTGCGCGCAGTTCCAGTAGCGGGATATTTTGATGTCCTGATCGGCAAGGCTGACTGACGCAATGCAGCCCGCTTCCAGTTTGTAAATGCCTTGGTAAATCGATGCGGGGGCTGGTACGTAACCATAGCGCATCAGGGAGGTGAGCGCGCCACGGTCAATAGCGGCTTTAAACGCTGGGTGTGCTTTGAGTGCTTTGAGTTCAGACCCAAACACAAAGACCTTTTCAACTCCTTGGCCCAGCCAGCCGTAATACAGCGGCTTTTCTCCAAAGCGGTCTCGGCACAGAGTCAATGTATGCGTTTGCTTGTCCCAAAGCGCAAAAGCAAACATGCCAATACATTTTTCTAAAGTGGCTGCGATGCCGATAGCGCTAATGCTTTCAAGCAGTACTTCAGTATCAGAGTGGCCGCGCCATGCCACTGTGGGTAATTGGGCGCGCAGCTTCAAGTGGTTGTAGATTTCACCGTTATAAGTAATCACGTACCGGCCACAAGCCGACAGCATCGGTTGCGCACCAGCCTCAGAAAGGTCCACAATTGCCAAACGTTTTTGGCCTAGCGCAATGGTTGGTAGAGTTGCCTGCCAAAGGCCGTCGGAGTCAGGGCCGCGATGCTGAATTGCATTCAGCATTTGGGTCAAAGCGATATTCAGCCCGGTGTGCTCGTTTGGTGGTGCGCCACCCAAATAACCAGCAATGCCACACATGTTTAAAGCCCAAAGGATATATTTAGTTGACTAAAAAAATAGAAAACTATGCTGCTCTGTCGACTACATAACCTAGCGATTCAAAGAGTGAATCCCATTGAGACAGCAAGTTAGACTCGGAAAATTGAAGCTCAGTATAGTCTTTACCTAAGGTTCCAGCCCGATGCCTAGATGCCTCACTTTGCAAGAGCCTTTCAATAGCCGCATACCAACCCTGCTCGTCATGGACTGCCAGATTCAAGCCAGCACTTTGCATTGCGCGTGTGTATGCGGGTGTAGCCGAGGCTACTACTGGAATACCCATTCGCCAAAACAAAAGCAATTTATTTTCTGGTTTACCGCTAGCAAATGGATCACTGAGATCCAGAGGTATCACGGCCAAATCACACTCGCAGGCAATACTGGCGAAATTGGATGATGTCCAATCGTGAAAGTGTGCTTCGGGAAATATGCCATGCAACTTTTGCACAGTGTTGATTTTGTAAAACTGACTCAGATAGCGGTAGTGCTCCCTGTCGGTGATGACATGAAGTTCAATGGGGTACTTTTGACTCAAGCGCTCAATCGCAGGCTGAATAAGCGAGAGCGAGTTCAGAGTGTGCGGTAGGCCTTCCCACACCAATTTAAAGGGCGTGTGCGCGCCGTAGTTGGTTTTTGTGCTGCGCGTCACTCCCATATGTGCATCCAAAATCACGTGCACATTGGCGCAATATCTCCTAATGTCGTCACGTTGCTCTTGGGTAGAACACACCACAGCATCAGCGCGTGCGCACATGGTTCCAATAGCTTTCCAATAGTCCAGCTGCAAATAGCGACTTTGTCGTGAAATGAATTTGAACAAGCCTCTGAGCCGACCTTTTGCATCGGAGCGCGGTACGGCTAGATAAGAATCAATCAGGTCATATACCAGCTTGGCTTTAGGATAGTGGTTCCATACACTGATGTCTGCGCGGCCAGAAAGAATAACCAAATCGTATTCTCTTTCCGGGTTTGCAAGTTCAAACTTTAAGCCACGCTTTTTTGCATAGTAGACAAATCGACGACTGTCACCGGGAAGGCTTAACGTATCGCCGTAGGGCACATAGCCGATGCGCAGATTTCGTAAACTTAATGATGGTGTCGAAGCTGGAACTGTCATTTGGTTGCTAAATTTTTCGCAGTCAACCAATTGTCAAATGCGCGTGTATCTTTGATGCCGGGTAAGAAATGTTAGGGGGCTCAGGAATTGGATCAACCATTCACATAATTAAGGGATTGTGGAGCGCAGGCAACAGGAGCAAGCTCACAACACACTCTTTTTATTGAATCGAAGGGCTGTCAGTTTAGCGCGGGGGCCGGGCAACAAAACAGATAACAGGATCATTGCTGTTAATGTAGTACTTACCGTCAGGAGTAGTAATTTCCATCCGCTGGTATTTGGAAATAAATGGCTTGCAGCGACGAATACGAAACCGACAAAAACCCCTGGAAACAAAGTATCCCTTAGCCACCATGCCCAGAGCTCCCCCTTCAAAAGCCGGAGATGCATTATTGGGACTTCAAACAAATAATAGCCAAGGTTGACGGCTAACCAGCACCATGCTCCCACTATCGGACCATATTTGGGCAGCCCATAAACGAGAGCAGGTAGCACGACCGCCAGCGCGAGAATATTTTTCAGCAGCAAGAGACGGGTGGTCCCAGCCGCCATCTGAAGAACGTAAGGGAGGGTGCTAACGACATTGAACAACGTACCGGCGGCAATCCAAGGCACTAGGGCGATTACTGTGCCGCCGACAAAACTTTCGCGAGGAAGCCAAATCTGTACCAGCGCCTGCGGAAAAACTATCAAAGCTGCCGTGATAGGAAAGGCAACGACTGCTACCCACTGAGTCCATCCGTGATACTCGAAAGCAAGGCGTTTTTCGCGACCAGTTGCCATCAAACCAGAGAAATGGGGTAGAAGACCCGCGTTAATTGGCTGGGAGATGAATGCCGACAATAGTGAAGATATTAAGAAACATAAACTATACCCGGCAAGCTGATCAAGTGAAGCGTATTTTGCGACCAAAAGTTTATCCGCTTGGGTAAGCAGCGATCCCGTGATACCCACTGCCAATGAGCCCGCAGCAAATAGCCAAATGGGCCTTAATTTTGCCAAGTCGAAGAGCGCAACGTGTGCGGAGCGCGGCATAATTTTCCACAGCCCGAGACGTAGGACAAAAGTGGTGAGTGCCAGAGAGATGACTTGCCAGTAGAAAAAGACCTCCACTTCTGGGCGAACCAGCCATAGCAGTAAAGCTGCCCCACCCCACTGAACCGTAGCCAAAACAATGCGCAGACGCATTGCGGCGTCCTGGCGTTGAAGACCAACAAACCCTGCGTTGAACAAAAAGGCTGGCCATTGGCAGGCGATGGTCAGACCCATCAGTCTGACAATTGTTGTTAATCGTTCCACCGGAAATGTATCGTCGTGGATCCAGTGGGAGGCAATGTATGGACTGAAACTCCAAAGAACTAGCCCCAAGACGACAGCGGTTGAACCAGACAATAGCTCTAACGTACGCAGCGTGTTCCTAGCCTCCCTCGCTCCCTCTGCTCCCCGATTCGGTCGGGCCAGCTCCCGTATCAACACAGGGCTGACCGCTTGATCCAGAAAAAGCAGGGTCAACAACAGAGAAGTGTAAAAACCCACCAACCCATAGGACGTGGGGCCCAAAAAACTCAAATAAAGAGGGGCACAGATTAACTGAAGTCCAGCCACCCAGACTCTGGCGAGCAGGTTAGCGGCGATGTTCTTGACAACTATAGCGTTCACTAGACTCTATTGGTATCAAGCCGAAACGCGTCTCTAGCGATCGGGAATTGGTCATTTAAGGAGCGGGTAGCGCTCTCACGGTTACGTCTGTGCTGAACCACTCGTGACATTACTGTTTCCTTCTACTCCTACGGCAGACGTGTCTTTGACATAGACGGCCGTAATACCTGCGCCAGCCCCCTCATGACGGCCTGCAGACCCTACAAAAAATCCGGCTAGACGCCCTAGAACCACACCTAAAACGCGCCCAATAAAGGATGACCATGGCACCAAACCGTTACCCCAAGCGTGCCATGAACTACGACGCAACGCTCGACTTAGCTGATCGGAAGTAGTTGCCTCTATGCACCGAAGTCCATTCGCTTTACATAGCGCCGTCAGCGAGGTCAGGGGATAAAAGTGAAGATGCCGCGGAGCATCAATATGCGTCCAACGTGATTTCAGTACGCCAAACTCATAGCTCTCAATGTTTGGTAATGCCACCAATAGCACACCCCCGGGTTGAAGGACGTGGGTGATCTGTTGGATCACCTCCCAAGGTCTGGGGAAATGTTCTAAGCAGTGCCAGAGCACCACAACATCAAAACGCTCATTCAGGTTCGCCACAGCGGTGGCCGGTTCGTCAGATTGAAATACCCTGATTTTTAGTACGTTTTGAAGAAAGTTAACGCAGTCGATGCTCATGTCAACGGCAGTTACGTCGAATCCCGCATCCTTGGCGTTGCTGGAAAATATGCCGATCCAAGGCCCCAGTTCAAGTAGTTTTCCACTGCGCTTGTATCGCAGAATTGGCTCCAGACGATATTTTTCCTTACTTGCAAGGACTTGCAACTCTGCTAGCGAAGCCGGAATCGGTTGATAGCCCCCTGTATAGTACGAGGCCATCTCTTCGGGGATCTCATCCATAAAAACAAGCCCGCAATCTCCGCACTGACTATAATAAAAAATCTCCTCTGTGACCTGTCTATTAATGTCCCGGGCCGACAGAAATGGGTTCGCCTTAGCCTGGCAATAGGGGCATAAATTTATTGAAGACGCTTCGGCCTTGTCACCTTGATGTTTTTTTTCGACGCGCACGGTTACACTTTCAAAATTAGCTATGAGTGGAATGACTCGAAATCGGCAATGTTTGCGCCTGCCCCCAAGCTGCATTCTCCAACCGCCTTTTAAGCTGACAGCCAGCCTGTTGATAATAACGAGTTTGATTGTCACTGACCAGCAAATTGGATTGGTCGGGCACTCTGAATGTACCGCTGTTAATCCATGCGTCAGGAGCGTACGCGATGCCGTCTGCTCCTACCACTAATGTCCGCAAACCCAAGGATTTTAGATGGGAAGTAAACCCGCGCCGACCACTCTCCATTGTATGGGCGTCACGCTTTGAACGTGGAACGTCATGATCACTACAAAAAGACACGAAAAGCTCCCGATTGACCAGAAGAGCATTGGTACGTAAATGAGGATTGGGAAAAGGGGAGAATTTGCCTAGGTTACGGCAAAACCGTATGAGACTCAAAGCAAGACGGGCCGGGTAGAGCGCGAGACTGGAGGGATCTGGTTCGAACAGAGGCCAACTAGCTGACATACTGCCCCAAGATCCCGTCGCGCCGACAGCACCGACACCGGGTAGCAAAGCTGGCTGCAGCAACAGCGCCAACCAGCCTGTCACCATAGGGCGGCTATGTGTGTTAAGCAGGCACACGTAGGTCTCTTTCAACTCTGGTGCGATACGCATGTAAGCGCCCCAGTCAAAGCCGTCATCGGGCAACGTTACTAATTCGGCTCCAATAGCCTTCACTTGTTCGATCAAGCCGGGTAGCCCCGGCACGGCCTCCCAACCCTTTGCGATGATCACGAGGCGATGAGGGTAACCAGGGGGAAAGCGCAGGTAAGCATCAAAAAACTCCTCAACGGCTGGTAATCCAGCGCCGATGCCACGCGCAATATAGACTACGGCGACAGTCACGGCATGCAGCTGCGCTCTTCCGCAGAGCGCCACCAATCAATAGTTCGACGCAACTTATCTGTGAGTCCATAGTGGGGTCTACAGCCCAAACCTTTCAGCCGAGCCATGTCAGCCACCAGACTTACTGGTTCGCTCGGAGACACCGGACGCGCTTTCAAACGCAGCAAATCGGCTCGACCAATCCGGGCAAGGATATCCTCCACGATTGCCTCACGGGGAGACCCGACCAAGACGCGAAGTTTACAGGTCTGTCTAATTCTATGCACAGTAGGACCACAAATACCGGGGCGACATCGGCCACATACAGTTAATCCTGTATCTGAGTGGGGTTGTTGAGTAGGGAGGTTGCCCCTGTTGTCTGTACTCCATACCTTTTAATTATGCTTCATGCGGATCGTGTTTCTACGCAGCCCTCGATCTGTTTTCAGCTAGAAGCACGTTTTTCGGGGGGCAACCTCAATTTGCTGCGCCACCATGCAATGGTGTTTTCAAGGCCTGAATCTAGGTCAAATTTTGGATGCCAGCCTGCTCTGGCTAGCTTGGTGGATTTAGCAACTAAAAGAGAGGGCTCGTTGCTTGATACGGACATTGTTGGCAAAAGTTCAGTTTGTATAGTGGGGTTGATTTTTGTTGCCACCATATCCCTTATTGCGCCTAATGTTACCCCCAATCCAGAGCCAATGTTCACAGGGCCGCTCACAGATGATTCAATTAGCGCTACAAACGCCGATGCCACGTCTTCAGAGTGCAAATAGTCCCGAATGAGATTTGGGTTGTTGCAGGTAGCGGCCTTGCCATTTAACAGGCTGGTAATGAAGGACGGGACAAGCCGCTGTGGATGCTCATAGGGGCCGTACAAAGAAAAAACGCGTCCCCATGCGCTGGACAGCGACGTTTCCTTCGACCATGCTGTTAGCAGCGTTTGCAGCGCATGCTTTGAGCTGCCGTACAGTGTAGACGGGTGCAGCGGCGTAGTGTTCTCGTCACACACGCCGTACGTCCAGTCATATTCTGCACAGGTGCCCGCTCCAACGAAACGTTGCCCTCCTGATTGGGTGAACGCTTTGATCATGGCCAAGCTGCTGCTGACCCATTCAAAATTGTCTAGGCTAGTCCAATACACACCAGGTTTGGTACACCATGCAAGATGCAAAAAATGGGTAGCTTGAATGCGATGGATGAGGGGAACGGTTTCATTGCTAGAGAGAAGATTAGCTTGATACCAGGTAGCACCATCGGGTTCGGAAATTTGGGCGGATGAGGAAACAACGTGAACGTCATGGCCTTTGGCTGTCAGTTGCGAAACGCAGTGCCTACCGATAAAACCACTTCCACCTGTGACCAATACTCTCATCACAAAATCCGCAATTGAGGAACGGCAACTACAAACTTGCCATCCCATTCGCGAATGTGTTGATTGATTTTTATAACTTCAGCCGCAATATTCCATGGAAATATAAAGACGTAATCGGGCTTATGTTTGCTAATCTCAGATGGAGTCAGTATTGGCAAATGGTTACCAGGCATATATTTATTCTGTTTAGCTGGCGCTGCATCGCAAACGAAGGATATGAGATCTGGTTTTATACCAGCGTAATTCATGAGGGTGTTGCCTTTGGCTGCAGCTCCATAGCCGACGACTGTTTTGCCTAACTGTTTTTGTTCCAATAAAAATGCTAGAGCATTGTTTTTAATAGTATCGGCTTTGATTTGGAAGTTTTGATACGTGGCTAAATTTTGCAAACCAAATGCTAGTTCTGCGGCAAGTAGCTGATCAACTGCATCTGTTTTGAGATAAGCCGCTTCATTCTTGCAGCCGTAGACTCTCAGGCTCCCGCCATGAGTACCCACGGTTTCAACATGCCAAACTCTCAAGTGCGCTTTTTCAAAAATCTTTTGCACGCTACTGAGTGACAAATACGAGTAATGTTCATGGTAGACCGTATCAAACTGCGTGTGTTTGATCAACTCTAACAAATGAGGGAACTCAAGTGTGACTACGCCTTCGGGTTTCAACAGAGTTTGAATGCCTTGCGTGAAGTCATTGATGTCTGGTACGTGGGCATAGACGTTATTACCTAAAATCAAATCTGCTTCTTTGCCTTGGGCTTTGAGGGTTTTGGCAAGACTGGTTCCGAAAAATTCTTCTAGGGTGGGTATCCCCAGTTTTCGAGCTGCTGTAGCGGTACTGGCAGTAGGCTCTATACCTAAACAAGGTATTCCTGCCTGCACAAAATTCTTGAGCAAATAGCCATCATTTGAGGCGAGCTCTACGACATGGCTTCGGCTATGGAGACCTAGTTGCGCTGCGATGGCATCGCAGTACTGCTTGGCATGCGCAAGCCAACTGGTACTGGTAGAGGAAAAGTAGGCGTAGTCTTTGGTGAACAGTGCATCGGCATTGGCAAAATCTTGGGTTTGCACTAACCAGCAGCTATCGCATACATACAATTTGAGTGGGAAAGTAAGCTCAGGCTTGTTGAGGTCTTCTTCACTCAGGTAAGCATTGGATGGTGGGGCAAATCCCAAGTCTAGAAATTTGTGCACCAGCGGAGTTTTGCAGTGTCGGCAGAGCATGGTCATATGCTAGTTTGTAAAGTTGGGTTTAGTGATATCGGGCGCAGTGAGTATGGGACTATGCTGCCGATCGCGATCAGAAATATCGCTAACTGGCAATGGCCAAGAAATTGCTAATACGGGATCATCAAATAGCAGGCCGCTCTCAGATTGCGGCTCGTATTGGTGGGTATGCAAGTAGAGCATTTCTGTGTTGGGACTGAGGACTTGAAAACCGTGGGCAAAGCCTTCTGGAATGATAAACAATTTGCCATCGTTAGCGCTGAGCTCGATAGCGAAGTGGTGCAAATAGGTTGCAGATTCCGGACGAATATCTACAGCTACGTCGTAGACAGCGCCTTGCATGCACCGAATGAGTTTCATCTCTGCGTGTGGCGATTTTTGAAAATGCATGCCGCGGACAGCGCCTTTTTCAACGGTTCTCGAATGGTTAATTTGCGCAATCTGCCTGTTGCCAAGTATCGGCGATAGACTGCTCGCGCAAAACATGCGCATAAACGCTCCGCGATGGTCTATGCGGGCTGTGCTATGCGCAATAGCGAGACCGGGCAGAGGGAGAAGTTCAAATCTCATGGTGTTGCTAGCTTAGAGAAGTGATGGATTTGCTCCAGACTGAATTGACGCATGTTTTTTTGAGCGATGTGTGCCTTGTGCCAAGCCACTACTTCACTGAGGCTGTGCGCCAAAGCCCACTGCGGCTCCCAACCGAGCACGGCTTTGGCTTTACTACAGTCTAGTTTGAGGTACTTGGCTTCATGCGGATGGTCAGCTGTGTCTGCTTGCCAGATCGCTTCTGGCCCCCAAAAGCGAGTGATGTGCTCTACCACCCATTGCACAGGCTGGGCATCTTGTTCTCGTGGGCCGAAATTGTAGGCGCCAGAAATGTCAGAGCCTATGGCGTACAGATCTTGCGCAAGCGTCAGATACCCCGCTAAAGGTTCTAAAACATGTTGCCAAGGTCGAATGGCTTTTGGCCGGCGTATCAACACAGGCTGATTTTGTGAGATGGCGCGCAGCATGTCTGGAATCAACCGGTCTAGTGCCCAGTCACCCCCGCCAATCACATTGCCTGCTCTCGCAGTTGCAACGGCAACGCCGTGGCTGGCGTAGTTGTTTGGATTGAAATACGAGGTGCGGTAGGCGGCAGTGGCCAGCTCGGCGGCACCTTTGCTGCTACTGTAAGGGTCGTAGCCCCCCATAGGCTCATTTTCACGGTAGCCCCAGTGCCATTCTTGGTTTTCATAGCACTTATCGGTTGTCACCACAACGACGGCCTTCACTGAGGGCGTCTGACGTACAGCTTCCAATACATGCACCGTCCCCATGACGTTTGTGGCATAGGTTTCTACGGGATGTTTGTAGCCATAGTGAACCAGTGACTGTGCTGCCAGATGCAGAACGATGTCGGGCTGGGACGAGAGCAATGCACTGGTTAACTGAGCGAGGTCGCGGATATCACCTGTCATAGATTGCATGCCCTGACCGACCTGGGCGGTTTCAAAGAAGCTGGGTGTCGTACTGGGTGCAAGCGAATAGCCTGTGACCTCGACACCTAATTGCTGCAACCACAAAGCCAGCCACCCCCCTTTGAACCCAGTATGGCCCGTAAGGAATACGCGTTTACCGTGCCAGAATGAGGAGCTAATGGGCCTCATGACCAAACCTTCCAAGGGGCAGTTCCTTTTTGCCAAACTTCTTCCAAATAAATTTTATCTCTGAGGGTGTCCATTGGCTGCCAGAAGCCATGGTGCTGGTAGGCAGTTAACTGACTTTGTTCAGCTAGTTTTTCAAGCGGCTTTCTTTCCCAAACAGTAGAGTCATCATCAATCAAACTAATGACTTTCGGGGACAAAACAAAGAAGCCCCCATTGATCATGCCCCCATCCCCTTTGGGCTTTTCTTTAAACGAGCTGACCGTATTGTTGGCCGCAATGTCCAATGCACCAAATCTGCCAGGCGGGTATGCGGCAGTGAGAGTTGCCAATTTGCCGTTTGCACGGTGAAAAGCGATCAATTCAGTGAGATTGATGTCGCTTACGCCATCACCATAGGTAAAGCAAAAATCTTCCTCATCTTTGATAAAACTCTCTACGCGCTTGAGTCGCCCTCCGGTCATGGAGTCGTCACCAGTATCTACTAAAGTCACGCGCCAAGGCTCAGCTTTGTGCTGGTGCACTTGCATTTCATTTTTTGACAGATCGAATGTCACATCAGACATATGCAAAAAATAATTTGCAAAATACTCTTTGATGACGTACCCCTTGTAGCCACAGCAAATGATGAAATCATTGATGCCATGAGCAGAGTACATTTTCAAAATATGCCATAGGATAGGCTTTCCGCCTATTTCAATCATCGGTTTGGGTTTTATGTGGGTTTCTTCGGAAATTCTGGTTCCAAGTCCACCCGCTAGTATGACTGCTTTCATTTTTGACTGCTCTTTAAAAACCATTCGCAGGTATTTTTTAACCCAGATGAGATGAAGATGCTGGGCACATAACCCATTAGTTTTTCTGCCTTGGCGATGTTTGCCAAACTATGCTTTACATCGCCTATACGCTCATTTTGGTACACGGGTAACAAATCTTGCAGACTAAGAAAATCATGCTTTAGGGTGTCGTGTATCAATTGATGCAACTCATTGAGACTTGTCCGATCTCCCAAGGCAATGTTGTAAACCTGATTGCGAGCAGCAGTGTCAGTGCAAGTAGCGGCAAGTATATTAGCTTGGACAACATTGGTCACGTGGCAAAAATCACGGCTAGTGCTGCCATCGCCGTTGATGTATACCACCTCGTTTTGGACTATGGCGTTGATCCATTTAGGGATGACGGCAGCATAGGCCCCAGCTGGATTTTGCCTGGGGCCGTAGACGTTGAAATACCTTAGGCCCACATAACTCAGACCAAAGCATTTTGCAAAAATTTCAGCGTATTGTTCGTTTACAGATTTAGATAATGCGTAGGGCGACAATGGTTTGCCCACGATATGCTCACACTTTGGTAAGTCTGGACTGTCACCATAAACACTGCTGCTGGATGCGAAAACAAATCGCTTAACTTGGTTTTCGTGGGAGGCAATCAGCATTTTTGTGAAACCGGTAATGTTGGTTTCATGTGTAGCAAGAGGGTCGGCTAGGCTGCGCGGAATGCTTCCTAATGCGGCTTGGTGTAATACAAAATCTACAGGTTCAGAGATTGCATTGAAAGCCCCAAGACAATCAGCTGTCGAGCAGATATCACCCTCTACAAATCGAAAAAGTGCCCATTGATCTGGTGTGACTTTTTTTCGTATATCGTCTAAATTTTTTTGAAACCCCGTCGCGAAATTATCTAGACCAATAACACGCTGGTTGAGTGTGAGCAATGCTTCTAACAAATGACTGCCAATAAAGCCTGCAACACCTGTTATGAGCCAAGTCCGTGGTGATTCTCCCAGTTGTATTTTGACTGTGTCGTAGGAAGTCATGAGAATTAATACTACAAATAAATTAGTGAGTTTGTGCTAAAGACGAAGATCGGATTCTTCCGCTTTGAATAGGTATTTCAAATCGTACAAAACATGTACACGTTTTCCAAGTGCCCGAATTATTTCGCTCCCCATCGCTTTAAATTGCTGATGGGCTACAGCCAGAACAATGCTGTCGTAGGTATTTTGGGTGATACTTTGGACTGGCAAGATGCCGTATTCATTTTGCGCTTCTACGGGATTGACCCAGGGATCGTAGATATCCACTTGGCATCCGTACTCCTTGAGTTCTGACACAATGTCTACGACGCGGGTGTTGCGGATGTCGGGGCAGTTTTCTTTGAAAGTTAGCCCCATAACCAATACGCGCGCACCGTGGATGGGAATTGACTTTTGTGTCATGGCTTTGACCAATTGGCTTACGACATAACTGCCCATCTTGTCGTTTAAACGGCGACCTGCTAATATTATTTCGGGATGGTAACCAATCGATTGGGCTTTGTGGGTTAAGTAATAGGGGTCTACGCCGATGCAATGTCCACCAACTAAACCTGGTCTGAACGGCAGAAAGTTCCATTTGCTGCCCGCAGCTTGCAATACCGCTTCTGTGTCAATACCCATGCGGTTAAAGATCAAGGCCAACTCGTTGATGAGCGCAATATTTAGGTCACGCTGCGTGTTCTCAATAACCTTCGCGGCCTCCGCTACTTTGATGCTTGGTGCTTTATGGGTTCCGGCTGTGATGATCTTGTTATATAAAAAATCCACAAAATCTGCTGCATATGGCGTGGAGCCCGCTGTAACTTTTTTGATGCTGGTAAGGCGGTGTTGTTTGTCGCCGGGGTTGATGCGTTCAGGGCTGTAGCCGCAGAAAAAATCAACATTAAAAGTTAAGCCAGAGAATTTTTCTAAGATGGGCACGCAGTCATCTTCAGTACATCCTGGATAAACTGTGGACTCGTAAATGACGATATCGCCCGCCTTCAGTGCCTTGCCCACCGTTTCTGATGCTTTGATCAGCGGCGTAAGGTCTGGTCGTTTATAAGCGTCTATGGGGGTAGGCACTGTGACTATAAAACAATTGCACCCATTCAAATCTTTAGTTTGGCTTGTGTAGCGCAGCTTTGTAGCGGCAGCTAATGCATTCTCATCCGTTTCTAAAGTTGCGTCATGGCCTGCTTGCAGTGCCAAAATACGCTGATGGTTAATATCGAAGCCCACAACAGAATAAACGCGACCGAATTCAACAGCCAAGGGCAATCCTACATAGCCTAAGCCAATGACAGCTATACGCACTTCATCGAGGGTTGGCAATATCTTGCTCATGCTTCAAACTAAAGGTGCACTCAGTGCGATTAAAGTTGCCGGTTTGTATTCTGGAACCAGCTGTTGTATGCATTGCTGGAGAGTGAGCCTACCAGTGGACGCGGATAAGGTGCGTAAATAGTCCAGGTTTTTGTTAAGTACATTCAAAGGCATAAAAGCTTCAACGGCTCGCATGATTTTGACATGCTGTGTTGGTTGCGCATCATGGTCAATCAGTAGTTCTTCGTACAGTTTTTCTCCCGGGCGCAGACCTGTTGTGGTTATGGCTATATCTCCATGCGGTGAGTCTGCACTTTTAAGTGTCAGGCCTGATAATTCAACCATCATTTTGGCAAGGTCATATATTTTGACTGGTTCGCCCATGTCAAGCAAAAATATCTCTGCATCCTGTGCACCGGGTTTTGTCAGTGCGCCAGCTTGAATAACGAGTTGTGCAGCCTCCGCAATGGTCATAAAGTAACGCGTAATTTCCGTATGCGTAAGGGTAATGGGCCCACCATCACGGATTTGCTGCTTGAATTTCGGCACCACAGAACCAGAGGAGCCCAGCACGTTACCGAATCTAACGATGCTTAAACGCACAGATTGACCTGACTTGCAAGCCTCGTGTGCGAGAGCCTGAACCACAAGCTCGGCAATGCGTTTGGTGGCACCCATGATATTGGTGGGACGCACCGCCTTGTCGGTGCTAATTAGTACCATGTCACTGACACCACAAGCAACGGCTACCTGGGCTAAATTCAAAGTGCCAAAGACATTGTTATGTATGCCCATAACAGGGTTATCTTCTATCAGCGGCACGTGTTTATAAGCTGCAGTATGGTAGATAGTGTGGGGTTTAAATTGCGTGACAATTTGCTCTAGCCGCGATTTGTCTTGCACTGAGGCCAAGATAGGGATAATTTGAATGCTAGAACTGTTTGTCGATTTATTTAAGACTAACAGCTCTTCATGAATGGTGTAGAGTGCGAATTCACTCAACTCCAGCAGCACCAAGGTTGCAGGGCCTATGCGCAATAGTTGCCTACACAGCTCACTGCCAATTGAGCCACCCGCACCGGTCACCAACACTGTTTTATCTAAAACATTTTTTGCAAGCAGCGCAGCGTCAGGTGCCACTGCATCTCGGCCTAGCAAGTCTTCAATATCAAGTTCTCTAAGGTCATTGGTTTGAACGCGGCCCAGGGCTAAGTCTGACAGAGTAGGCAGTGTGCGTACGGCAATTTTGGCAGTACTGAGGGACTTTAAAATCTCTGTACGGCGCGTGCGTGAGATAGAGGGCATGGCTAGCAGTACATCGCGTACCTTAAGTCGCTCTACTGTTGTGACTAAGTCTTTGGGGTTGAACACATCGATGCCCATGCGCAAGCCGCGGTGCAGGCTCGGGTTGTCATCCAAAAAGCCAACCACATGCATTTCTTTACTTTTAGCCAAAGAAGCAGCCAGCGCTACGCCAGAGTCGCCTGCACCATAAATCAGCACATTGACGGTGTTGCCTGTGCGTATTTTCGCTTCGTAAGACTCTCCTAACAGTTGTCGCGCTACTAGTCTAACCGCACCTACGCTTAGCAAAAGCAACGCAGGCTGTAGCAAACCGATAGTTCGCGGCACATCTACAAAACCGATTGCGGTAAATATGACGCTGTACAAAAGCGCGTAAATACCTACTGCTCTGGCCACAGCAACCAAGGCTTCGCGGCCAGCGAATCTGAAAATTGCGCGGTACAAGCCAAATACAACAAACAAGGGTATTGCAAGCAAGGGCGCTGCAGCCACAGCAAGCCATTGGTTGCCTTGTAAAGTGACCCATGTTTCGTACCGAAAGCAGATGGCAAGCCACACGGTCAGCACACACAGGCAAATGTCAACGCACAGCGCAAGCAAGCGCTTGGCTGAGCGGGGCAGCTCTAGCATGGTGTGCGCGAGTTTTTGGGTGGCCATCGTAGGTGCAGTGTAAGAAAACAAGTTAGGCAGATCTGTCGATGATAGTGGGGAAAATGGGTGTGTTAGTGCGAGATGCCATCACTTTGGGACACGCGTGCAGCAGTTTTCCATAAAATTGCGATGTCCATGGCCAGGGAGTGTTGCGATAAATACTGCGTGTCAAATTTCACTTTGTCCACAATTGATAATTCATCTCTGCCATTGATCTGTGCCCACCCGGTCAGGCCAGGCGTTAGCGTGTGCACCCCATGCTGTGTGCGCAGTACTATTAAGTCGTTTTGATTGAACAGTGCTGGCCTGGGGCCTACAAAGCTCATATCTCCTGCCAAGATGCTCCAAAGCTGGGGGACTTCATCTAGGCTGGTTTTACGCAGGAAGGGGCCGATAGGCGTGAGGTACTGGCCAGGGTTGGTCAGCAAATGGGTGGCCACTGCGGGGGTGCCAATGCGCATGCTGCGAAATTTGGGCATTTTAAAAATGCGGTTGTTTTTACCGACACGGTCTGACCAGTACAGTACCGGGCCTGGCGAGCTGATCTTAACTGCGATAGCCAGCAGGCAAAGTGGCAGCGCTAAAACTGCAAGCAGTACCAATGCCAAGCAGATATCAAACAGTTTTTTCACATTAAATAGGGCTATGACCCAATGAAATGCTGCACAAGTAGCTATTTAATATATAGCAAGCAGAGCAAGGCAAAAAATTAAAAAATAGTGTCATATCAACTCAAATTTTTCTAAAATATCACTTACCAGCTCTAGCCTGATGACCGGATTGTCCAGTTCTAGCATTCTTTGTTTGAGTGCCAAAGGGATAGGCAGCAGTTCACACCAGCGGTTAGAAACCCAGCTGCAATCAGTCCACTCAATGTTACTTGCCGAAGGTTCAGGGCCCAAGGGCTGCGCTGGCAGGGCCGCCATCACATTGCGCAGGGTGGTGGCGCAGCTTTGCAGTTCGTCTGGCACGGTCACGGGCATATCGTGGTCTAAATGCTCTACATCGGCTGTCCACAGGCCGTGTTTAAGGCGTTCGCGGCGCAGTATACGAAAGCGCTGTGTGCCTACGCAGCGCACTACCTTGAGGCCGGGTTGGGGCGATTCATGGTGCGTGATGGTAGCCAGAGTGCCTACGTTGGCAAAAGCCTCGAGGCCTTGCGGTACTTGCACTTCAATACCTTCGGTCAAACCCACTACGCCAAACGGTGCACCAGCTTTGATGCATTTGTTAACCATGTCCAGGTAGCGTACTTCAAAAATGCGCAGTGGCAGCACGCCTTGGGGGAAAAGCACACTCCCTAGCGGGAACAGCGGTAGTGAGGTAAGTTGCATAGCGGGCTGCGCAGAAGTTTTTAGGCCACCGCATCGGCAGGCTGGCGCTGCAGCATGGCCAAACTGCTAGAGAGCTTTTGGCGTAACTCCCGACGGTCGCAAATAAAATCGACCGCACCTTTTTGCAGCAAAAACTCAGCCCTTTGAAAACCTTCGGGCAGCTTTTCGCGTACCGTGTTTTCAATCACACGGGGGCCAGCAAAGCCAATCAGCGCTTTGGGTTCTGCAATCACCAGGTCGCCCACAAAAGCAAAACCTGCGCTTACGCCGCCCATGGTAGGGTCGGTGAGCACGCTGATGTAAGGCAGGCCTTTTTTGGCCAAACGCGTCAGCGACGCATTGGTTTTGGCCATTTGCATCAAGGACAGCAGGCCCTCTTGCATGCGCGCGCCCCCTGTAGCGGTAAAGCAAATGAAGGGGACTTTTTGCGCAATAGCGGTTTCTACGCCGCGTACAAAACGCTCGCCCACCACCGAGCCCATAGAGCCACCCATAAAGTCAAATTCAAAACAGGCCACCACCACTTCGATACTTTGAATAGCGCCGCCCATCACAATCAGTGCGTCGGTTTCGCCGGTGTTTTCTAGCGCCTCTTTCAGCCGTTCAGGGTATTTGCGGCTGTCTTTGAACTTAAGCGCGTCTACGGGAATAACTTCTTGGCCGATCTCATAGCGGCCTTCAGCATCTAGCAGCACATTTAAGCGCGCGCGCGCGCCTATGCGGTGATGGTGGCTGCATTTGGGGCATACGTTATGGTTGTGCTCTAGGTCGGTTTTGTACAGCACGCTGTCGCAGCTGGGGCATTTGATCCATAAGCCCTCCGGCACTTGGTGGCGCTCGGTGTGGTTGCTGGCCTCCATTTTGGAGGGTAAGAGTTTTTCTAGCCAAGACATAGCATATTCCTTGTGAAGGGGTTCAGGCATCTAGCGCCGCGCGAATGCCGCGCAAAAAGTCTGCCGCCACAGCGCACACTCTTTCATGGGGCTGGTCTTCGATCAGCTGGATAATTTTGCTGCCAATCACCACCGCATCGCTCACAGCGCCTACGGCCTTGGCGGTAGCGGCATCACGGATGCCAAAGCCCACCCCCACAGGGATTTTGACATGCTGTTTGATACGCGGTATGGCCAGCGCGACGGCTTGGGTGTCTAGCGCGCCCGAGCCCGTTACGCCTTTGAGCGACACGTAGTACACATAGCCGCTGGCCAGCTTGCCCACCAGCGCCATGCGCTCCTGGGTAGACGTGGGGGCCAGCAAAAAGATCAAATCCATTTTGTGGTCGCGTAACTTGGCTGCGAACTCTGCACATTCTTCGGGCGGATAGTCCACCACCAGTACGCCGTCTACCCCGGCGCTGGCTGCGTCGCGCACAAAGCCGCCGCAGCCGTGCTTTGTGTCGTAGCGCTCTACCGGGTTGGCATAGCCCATCAGCACCACCGGGGTGGTGCTGTCTTTGCTGCGAAAGGCTTTGACCATCTCTAGCACCTGCGCCGTGCCAATGCCCAATCCCAGTGCTTTTTCGCCAGCTTTTTGGATCACCGGGCCGTCGGCCATGGGGTCGCTAAACGGCACGCCCAGTTCAATAATGTCAGCACCTGCATTGACCATGGCGTGCATCAAATCTGGCGTGATATTGGCGTAGGGAAAGCCTGCGATAACGTAGGGGATCAAGGCCTTGCGGCCCTGGGCTTTCAATGCCTCTAAAGTGGGTTGAATGCGGCTCATTTCACCACCTTCATGACGTGCTCATTGCCGCCTTTGACCGATTGGCCTTTGCAGGAAGGCCTGCAAAAGAAGTCGGCGTTGCTTAAATCGGCCACCGTGCCAATGTCTTTGTCACCACGCCCTGACATATTAATCAAAATGCTTTGGTCGCTGCGCATAGTCTTGGCCATTTTCATGGCATAGGCCACTGCATGGCTTGACTCTAGGGCGGGGATAATGCCTTCGGTGCGGCACAGGTAGTGGAAAGCATCTAGCGCTTCTTGGTCAGTAATGCCTACATACTCAGCCCGGCCAATGTCGTTCAGCCATGCATGTTCGGGGCCTACGCCAGGGTAGTCAAGGCCCGCGCTGATAGAGTGGGTCTCGGTGATTTGGCCGTTATCGTCTTGCAGCAGGTAGGTGCGGTTGCCGTGCAGCACACCGGGGCTGCCTTTTTGGATAGAGGCGCTGTGTTTGCCTGTCTCCAAGCCTTCACCAGCGGCTTCCACGCCAATTAAGCGGGTATTGGGGTGCCCAATGTAGGGGTAAAAAATACCCATCGCATTGCTACCGCCGCCCACACAGGCCACCACCGCATCGGGCTGCTTATCGCTGCCCAAATAGAACGGCATTTGGGTCAGGCATTCTTCGCCAATCACACTTTGAAAGTCGCGCACCATCATCGGGTAGGGGTGCGGGCCCGCTACCGTGCCAATGATGTAGAAGGTGTTGTCCACATTAGCCACCCAGTCGCGCATGGCTTCGTTGAGCGCGTCTTTGAGGGTTTTGCTGCCGGAGTCTACCGGTACCACCGTCGCGCCCAACAGCTTCATACGGTACACGTTGGGGCTTTGGCGTGCTACGTCTACGCTGCCCATGTACACCACACATTCCAGCCCATAACGGGCGCAAATGGTGGCGGTGGCTACGCCGTGCTGGCCTGCGCCTGTTTCTGCAATCACGCGGGGCTTGCCCATGCGCTTGGCCAGCAGGGCCTGGCCAATGGTGTTGTTGATTTTGTGGGCCCCAGTGTGGTTGAGGTCTTCACGTTTTAAATAAATTTGCGCGCCCCCCATTTCACGGCTCATACGGGCCGCATGGTAGATGGGTGACGGACGGCCTACAAAGTGGGCCAGTTCGTATTTAAATTCGCGGATGAACTCGGGGTCTTTTTGGTAGTGTGCGTAAGCGTCTTTCAGCTCATTGATCGCGTGGGTCAGTGTTTCAGATACAAAGCTGCCGCCATATTTGCCAAAATGTCCGCTGGCATCGGGTTGTGTGTAGTTCATGAAAGGTTCTTTGCAATGTGTTCGTCTGCGCGGCGCACTGCGGCGACAAACTGAATGATTTTTTCGGGGTCTTTGATGCCCTTGAGCGTTTGACCGCCCAGCTCAGGTGCAGATCCGGGCGCATCGACTTCCACCCCCGAGCTCACGTCAACGGCCCAGGGCCGCACTTGCAAAATACCATCGGTCACGTTTGCAGGCGTCAATCCACCAGACAAAACGAGGCGAGAGCGTGCGTTTAGTAGCGGATGTGACCAATTGATTGCGTTCCAGTTGAATGTTTTGCCGCCCCCACCGTAGCCGTCTACGTGGGCATCTGCCAAGATAGCCTGCGCGTCGGGGTAGCCTTGGCTGAATTCTACCAAGTTGAAGTTGTCTGCGCCAGACAAAGGGATGCGCGCCGCACGCACGTAGGGCAAATTTAGCTGTTGGCAGTCTTGGGCTGTTTCATCACCATGAAATTGGCATATGGCCCAAGGAATTGCTGCATGAGCAGCTATGATATTAGTAGTATTTTCGTTGACAAAAAGCAGTACTGGTGTAACAAAAGCCGGCAATCGCCGCGACAGTTGCGCAGCGCGTTCGGGCGACACGTAGCGTGGGCTGGGCGGGTACAGCACAAAACCAATGGCATCTGCCCCTGCGTGCACAGCTGCGTCTACGTCTTGCTCGCGGGTTAGGCCGCATACTTTAATTCGGGTTCGGTGAGGTGTCATGGCAGCCAATCATACGCTGCAGTGCTTGCGGGAAGCCCCCAGGTTGGTTCATACACAGGGCCCAAAAAGTACAAACCGTCGGGGGGGAATGTAGGGGCTGCTGCGGCGCGGCTGCGCGCTGCCAGGACCTGGGCCATCCACTCTGGGCTTTGGTTGCCTTGGCCAATGGTGATGAGGCAGCCCATGATGTTACGGATCATGTGGTGCAAAAAGGCGCTGGCCTCAAACTCAAACCGCCAATACGCCCCGCGCCGGCTAATGGCCAGGCGGCGCAGGGTTTTAACCGGACTGAGTGCTTGGCACTGGGCGGCCCTGAAAGATGAAAAATCATGCTCGCCCAGCAGGTACTGGGCGGCCTGTTCCATGGCATCGAGCTTCAAAGGCCGGTGTACCCAGCCGACCCTGCCAGCCTCTAAGCTGGGCCGCACGGCAGAGTCGAGCACTACATAGGCATAGCGGCGTGCAATAGCGCTGGCACGGCAATGAAAGCTCTGTGGTACAGCGCAGGCCCATTGCACGGCAATGTCGGTGGGTAAATAGCTGTTGGTACCGCGCACCCAAGAGGACGGGTCGCGCTCTAGCAGCGTGTCAAAGTGCACCACTTGGGCCAAGCCATGCACGCCAGCATCGGTACGGCCGGCGCACAGCGTCACTACGCGGCTGCCTTTCGGTAAACCACAAAAAGCCGCTATAGCGGCTTCAAGTTTGTCTTGTATGGTGTTGCCGCCGGTTTGGCTTTGCCAGCCAAAGTAGCCTTGGCCAGCATAGCTAATACCCAGCGCAATACGGGGCACTAGCTCAGGTCCGCCACCATACGCTGTGCACGTGCTTTCAGTGCGCCAGAGGCTTCCTGGGCTACTTCTTGTGCCAGCGAGCGTGCGCCATCGTTGTCGCCAATTTCGCGGAACTCTTGGGCCAAAGCCAGCTTGGTTTCTAAAGGATCGCCGCTGAGGCCTTCGTCCGAGGCAAAATTGGCCATCGCAGGCGTTGCAGCGCCAGGCAAGTCCAGCGACAGGTCACCCAAGTCAAACTCCAGTGCCTCGAAGGCGGGCTCTGCTGCACCAGCGGCTATCGCCATCGGCGCGGTAGGTATAGCAGCAGAGAGAGAGGGCGGTGCAGGGTCAAAGTCCAGGCCGTTGGCAAAAGAGTCCATGTCGGGCGCAGACATCGCCATGGGCGCGTCAAAGCTTAAATCGACACCGGGGTCTGCTGAGGGTTGGCGTGCCATGCCGGAGGTTTGCTGCACATGGATAGGCGAGGTGGTGACATGGCTTGGGTCGGCAAACTGGGGCGCGTCCATCAGGTCATCACCGCTGGAAAAATCCAAATCCAGGTCAAAGTCTACATCGGGGTCTGCTGCGTTTTGCGATTGCACCGCTTGTGGTGTGGTGTTGCCTGCAAAGGCTGATGTGCTCATGCCTGCTGCGCTCATGCCCGCAGCAGCTACAGCGCCCATAGCGCCTAGCGCACCTAAGCCACTGACCGCGCCGTTTGCACCGCCACCGTGCTGGTACAAAGGGTTAGCGGGGTCTATATCCCGGCCTAAAGCGCTGACAGTTTCCCATTCAGCTCCATGGCCTTTGGTCACAACAAAAGCTTCGTTGGCTACACTTTCAAACGCTTTGGTATCGCGGCGCTTGGCGTAAATTTCCATCAGTTTGACATGAATAGCCACGCGCGCAGGGTTAGTGCGCATGGCTTCTTTCAGAATTTCTTCGGCTTGCAGATCGCGGCCGTAGGCCAAGTACACGTCTGCTTCGGCTACCGGGTCTACATCGCCCGCAGCATCAAGCTGGCTGGGGGAATAAACCATGGACGAGCCACTGGCTGAATTGGGCGCATCGTTGGTGTCTACGCGCTGGCCACCAGAGGCACCAAAGAACGAGTCAGGCTGCAAGCGGCTTTCTAAGAACGAGCTGTCTACCTGTGCGCCTTTTTTGCGTTGGCGGAAGCGGTAGGCACCAAAGCCAATCAACACAGCGGCTAAACCGCCGGCTGCTAGCGGCGTGTAGGGGCTGCCTAACACACTGTCCACCAAGCTTGGCTCAGGTGGTGGAGGTGGCGCTACAACCACAGGTTTAGGTTTTGCAGTGTCAACTACAGGGGCAGCAGCTAGCGTGTCGGTCACTGGCGGCGTTGCGCTGGCCGCTGTAGCGGTCGGCGCAATCACAGTGGTTGGCGTAGCCATAGCGGCTGTTGTGGGCGTGGCCGCTACGGTTACCGGCGCTACAGCCGCCGGCACGGTAATAGTGGGAACTGCTGCTGCGCTAGCGGGGGTGGCAGGCGCTGGTGCAACAGGTGCCGAAGGCTTGGCAATTGCAACCGTAGGCGTGGGTGCGTTCAGCTTACTGAGTTCTTGGATATTTTTAGACAGCTCGGCTGTGCGTGCTGCAGCATCTTTAGCGGCCTTTTCTTTGGCAATGGCGTCTTCTTTGCCACTGTCTTTGGCGGCTTTGGTGCCCGACGCAACACCTGCTGCCGCTACAGCGCCCTTAGACAAAGTTAATTTGTCTGGGGTAGCTGCGGTAGCTTTGCGGTCTTGTACTTCGGCTTGCACTGTGCCTGTAGCTTTGCGGCTTGCACTGGGCGCTGTGGCGGTGGGTGCGCCCTGGGCTAAGCGGCGGCGAAATTCGTTGAAATCTTTGCTTTGCGCGGTGATGGTTTGGCGAGCCTGGTCTTCAGATGTCGCACTGGCTGTTTCGGCTGTGGGAATGTCTAGCACGGCGCCTTTTTTCAGGCGGTTGATGTTGCCATCAATAAAGGCATCTGGGTTGGCACTGAGCATGGACACCAGCATTTGGTCTAGCGAGACACCGGCCGGTTTGTAGCGAACCGCGATTTGCGTTGCAGTGTTGCCCGCTTTGACCGTGATGCTGCCAGGCTTGGCCGACTGGCTTGCCGGGGCGGGTGCAGGTGATGGTGCCGGGCGTACTGCCACGGGGCGGGGTGCGGCGGGGGCTCGGGCAGCAGGTGACGTTGCCGGGCTGGTACTTGAACGTACTGCTGGGCTGGTCATCGCACTGGTGCCAGCAGCAGCACTTGGCGCTACCCCTGCAGCAGTGTTGCTGCTAGGCGCTGCTTGGACGCGCGCATTAGACGGGTCAAACAGCATGGTGTAGTCACGCACCACACGGCCTGTAGCCCATGTGGTTTCTAAAATCAGGTCAACAAAAGGTTCGTTGACAGGCCTGTCGCTGGTGAGCTTGAGGTAGCTGCTGCCGTTAGGACGGCGCTGCAGGGTGATTTGCGCGCCGTTGAGGGCAGAGTTGTACTCTAGCCCTGCTGCACGAAAAGCGTCTCCGCTGGCAATCGATGCCTTCAGGCTGGCCGCTTCCTCTACGTTGATATCGGGTACTTCGATTTCAGCGCGCAAGGGTTCACCCAGCGCAGACAGCACATTAACTTTGCCTAGCGCCAGCGCCTGCGCATCCAGCGCGGGCAAGCCTAGTGACAAAGCCAAAGCGGCAGCCGCTACTGGCGTGCGCCAAATAGAAATACGGCTGGCACGGGGTGCAGCCTGCGAAAGTGTTCCGAGCGAGGGCTTGGAAATGGGATTTTTTAGTGTGTTCCGCACAAAAGCCTTAACATGAATTTGCGAAAAATGACGTTAACATCAACACGTTAGCTTGACAAGCTAGATAAGCGTTTAAGTTTGGATACCACGGGTTTGCCTATGTTACGTTTAGAGTTTGTTGCCTAACCACAACGATTGGTAGCGCATGCTTACCGTGCTCGGTGGGAAAGCAACACTCAGTTTGTAAGTACTAACTTTTAGGTTTGGAGATACTAAAGAGCTACTCCAAACCTGCCGCGCCAGCGCTTTAGGCCAGCAAAATGCGCAACATGCGGCGCAGCGGCTCGGCAGCGCCCCACAGCAGTTGGTCGCCAATGGTGAACGCGCCTACATACTGCGGTCCCATGGCCATTTTGCGGATACGACCCACAGGAATGTCCATTGTGCCCGTCACAGCAACCGGTGTAAGCTGCTTCAAAGTAGCTTCTTTGGTGTTGGGCACCAGTTTGACCCATTGATTGTCGGCGGCAATCATGGCTTCAATGTCAGCCAAAGGTACGTCTTTTTTCAGCTTAAAGGTCAGCGCCTGGCTGTGGCAGCGCATGGCACCCACGCGGATGCAAAAACCGTCTACGGGCGTGGCTGCTGTGCCAAAACCTGCGCCTTGGCCCAAAATCTTGTTGGTTTCCACGCCACCTTTCCACTCCTCTTTGCTCGTGCCCCAGCCGTCTGAGTACGGCGGTGTATCTAAACCCATGTCTTTGTCTATCCACGGAATGATGCTGCCGCCCAGTGGCACACCAAAGTTGGCCACTTCGTCACCGCTCAGTGCGCGCTGCTTGGCTGTTACGCGGCGGTCAATTTCTAAAATGGCAGATTTAGGGTCGTCCAATAGGCTTTTGACTTCTGCATTGAGCGAGCCATACTGGGTGAGCAGCTCGCGCATGTGCTGCGCGCCGCCGCCTGAGGCTGCCTGGTAGGTCATGGTGCTCATCCACTCCACCAAACCGGCTTTGTACAGCGCGCCTACGCCCATCAGCATGCAGCTGACGGTGCAGTTGCCGCCAATCCAGTTTTTGCCGCCTTTTAGCAGGGCATTTTTGATCACTGGCATGTTGACCGGGTCCAAAATGATGACTGCGTCATCGTTCATGCGCAGGGTTGACGCTGCATCAATCCAGTGGCCCGTCCAGCCCGCAGCGCGCAGCTTGGGGTACACGTCGCTGGTGTAGTCGCCGCCTTGCGCGGTGACGATGACGTCGCATTTCTTCAGCGCGTTGATGTCAAAAGCGTCTTTCAGCGTCGTTTCGTTTTTAGCCTGCGCGGGGGCTTTGCCGCCTGCGTTGGAGGTAGAAAAGAACATCGGTTCAATCAAGCCAAAGTCACCCTCAGCAATCATGCGGTCGATAAGCACCGATCCGACCATACCGCGCCAGCCCACTAGGCCTACTAGGTTACCAATTTGCATTTTTTTCTACGCCTTTCAAAATTAATCAGGTTTGACTAATCCCCCGGCTCGTCTAGCTCCGGGGTGGGCGCGACGAACCGGGCTGGATTAGCCTTTAATGGTTGTCGTTTTGGTGGAAGCAATAAACGCGTTCACGCCCAGCGCTGTGGCTGGGGTGCTTTGGGTGATGTACACGTTGACATTCATTGTTACGAAATTATAGCGCAAGCTATTTGTGCTTCGGTGGGGTGCGATTGGGCTGGGTAAAACTTTTTTCCTGCCCTAGGACTTCGCTGTCATGTAGCACCGTTTCGTTCGTTGATCTTTTGCCTGTACTGGCACTTCGCGGTCACGCAGGTCAGTTTGGCATGGGACACACGGCGCAGCAGTGCGCGTTCTAGCACAACAAACCCAGTACCGCGTCAACACAGCAGAAAAAACACCGTTCAAACTACTTCAAACGGTATTTTCAACAACAAAATAGGCCTCTAACCCAAGTAAATACTGCTCAAGCAGCTATCGATTCAGTAGTAATACAAAATCTATGACAAAGCCTTGACTACAGCATCACCCATCTGCACCGTCGAAACCTTAGTTGTTCCAGCAGAGTAAATATCAACGGTACGCAAACCCTGCGACAAAACTTTCTTCACCGCAACTTCAATACGATCAGCCGCTTCAACTTGGTTCAAACTAAAGCGCAGCATCATCGCGGCAGA
>JAYWGO010000201.1:0-9280 GCA_043778205.1 Polaromonas sp.
AAGCAGCACGCTCGTGAAGCCGATATCGTCGCGCAGGCGGGGCGCACGAAAATGGTCACTATCGCCACCAACATGGCAGGCCGCGGAACCGATATTGTGCTCGGCGGCAACGTGGAAAAAAGGATAGAGGCGGTTGAGGCCGATGAGTCACTTGATGATGCCGCAAAAGAAAAAGAGATCGCCCGCCTGCGGGCCGAATGGCTGGTCGAGCATGAGCAAGTCAAAGCGCTGGGTGGATTGCGCATCATTGCGACAGAGCGCCACGAGTCACGCCGCATTGACAACCAGTTGCGGGGCCGCTCCGGTCGGCAGGGCGATACGGGTTCGTCGCGCTTTTATTTGAGTCTTGATGATTCTCTGATGCGTATTTTTGCGGGTGACCGGGTGAAGTCCATCATGGACAGGCTAAAAATGCCCGATGGTGAGGCCATCGAAGCTGGCATCGTCACCCGCAGCATTGAGTCCGCGCAGCGCAAGGTCGAGGCGCGCAATTTCGACGTTCGCAAACAGTTGCTTGAGTACGACGACGTCGCCAACGACCAGCGCAAGGTAATCTATCAGCAGCGCAACGACATCATGGACGCGCCAAGCCTGTCCGCTCAAATCAAGTCACTGCGCGAAGGCTGTTTTACTGATTTGACGCGCCAATACGTGCCGGTACAAAGCGTAGAAGAGCAATGGGACATCGCCGGGCTTGAAAAAGTTTTGCGCGACGAGTGGCAAGTAGATGTGCCGTTGGCCAAAGAGCTTGAGAACGCGACCGCGATCACCGACGAAGACATCCTAGAAAAGGTGCTAGCCGCTACCAACAGCGCTTTTGCAGAAAAGCTCGCTTTAATTGGCGAAGAAAACTTTTTGCAATTCAAACGCATGGTGTTACTCCAGAGCATTGACACCCACTGGCGTGAGCATTTGAGCTCGCTTGATTATTTGCGGCAAGGCATTCATCTGCGCGGCTATGCTCAAAAGCAGCCCAAGCAAGAGTACAAGCGTGAGGCCTTTGAGCTGTTTGGTCAGTTGCTGGACAGCGTGAAAAACGAAGTCACCAAAGTGTTGATGACCGTCAAAATTCAATCCAGCGACCAACTGAACCAAGCCGCTGAAGAAATTGAAAACCGTGGGGAAAGCATCGCCAACGTAACGTACACAGCGCCCACCGAGTCTGGCGATATTGAAACGCGCGTCGATGAAGAAACCCTCGGGCTGGCGAAGCCGGCTCCACTAACCGATGAAGTCATGCAGCGTACAGGTCGCAACGATCCGTGCCCATGTGGTTCAGGTAAAAAATTTAAACAGTGCCACGGCAAACTTAGCTGACCTACTCGGAGACCGTTTATGGCTGTGAACTTCGTCGCCACACCGGCATCCGACTTGCATCCGGTTGCAGGCGTGCGATGGGGCATCACTGAAGCGGGTATCCGAAAAGTTGGCCGCAAAGATCTGGCGGTTTTGCTCTTGGACTCGGGCGCATCGGTCGGCGCGGTGTTCACTCAAAACAGATTTTGCGCCGCGCCAGTGCAAATTTCCCGAGAACACCTTGCTAAAAATAACGGCCAGACTTTTGGCATTCGGGCCATGGTCATTAACACGGGCAATGCCAATGCCGGGACCGGCCAAGACGGTTTGACACGAGCCCAAACGACCTGTATCGCGCTGGCTCGCGAGCTAAACGTCTCACCTGAACAAACCCTGCCGTTCTCAACTGGCGTGATCATGGAGCCGCTGCCCTACGAACGCATCGAAGCTGGCTTGCCCGCAGCCCTTGCCAACGCCAAAGCAGACAACTGGGCCAGCGCGGCGGAAGCCATCATGACCACTGACACCGTGGCCAAGGCGTTTTCGACCCGCATGACGCTAGAAGGCAGGCCCGTCACGATCACTGGTATCAGCAAAGGCGCAGGCATGATCCGCCCCAACATGGCCACCATGCTGGGCTTTATGGCCACCGATGCCAGCGTGCCCCAGCACCTGATGCAGCAACTGGCCACCGACCTGGCCAACGGCTCGTTCAACCGCGTAACGGTAGACGGCGACACCTCCACCAACGACAGTTTTGTGGTCATTGCTACTAACAAAATAGCGCACAACCCCATCAATACGTGGGACAGTGCTGAAGGTGTCCAGCTAAAAACCGCCATGATGGAGGTTGCCCAAAAGCTGGCCCAAGCCATTGTGCGCGATGGCGAAGGGGCCACCAAGTTCATCACCGTCAAAGTCAGCGGCGGCAAAACCACGGACGAATGCTGCAAAGTGGCCTACGCCATTGCCCATTCGCCGCTGGTTAAAACCGCCTTCTTCGCCAGCGACCCTAACCTAGGCCGCATCTTGGCGGCAGTGGGCTACGCAGGCATTGCAGACCTCGACCAAAGCAAAATCAGCCTGCACCTGGATGACGTGCATGTCGTCGTGGACGGTGGCCGCAACCCCACTTACTTCGAGGAAGACGGCGCACGCGTGATGCAGCAAAGCGAAATCACCATCCACGTAGGCCTGGGCCGTGGCGATGTAAGTGACACGGTGTGGACCTGTGATTTTAGCTACGACTACGTGAAGATCAACGCGGACTACCGTTCGTAAATACCGGTTCGCCAGCATGAACGAAAAATTTGAACACCTCATAGTGCGCGCAGAAAGCCTGTTGGCACGCATTGAATCTGTGCTACCCCAGCCGCTCACCGCCCCTGACTGGAGCCTGGCCAATGCCTGGCGCTACCGCAAGCGCAGCAGCGGCCACGGCGCGCTAGAACCGGTGCGCCATATTGGCAAAATGGCACTCGGCGACTTGAAAGAAATTGAGCCGCAAAAAGAGAAAATCCAGCGTAACACGCTGCAGTTTGTGCAGGGCTTGCCTGCCAACAATGTGCTGCTGACCGGCGCGCGGGGTACCGGCAAGTCGTCGCTGATCAAAGCCTGTTTGAACGAATACACCGCCCAAGGCCTGCGCTTGATTGAGGTGGACAAGGCCGATTTGATCGACCTGCCCGACATCATGGACATAGTGGCCGACCGGCACGAGAAGTTTATTGTGTTCTGCGACGACCTGAGCTTTGATGACGGTGAAAGCTCGTACAAGGCACTCAAGTCGGTACTGGACGGTAGCGTGTCTGCGGCCTCGCCCAATGTGCTGATCTATGCCACCAGCAACCGCCGCCACCTGCTGCCCGAGTACATGAAAGAGAACCTTACTTACCAGCATACGGACGATGGCGAAGTGCACCCCGGTGAAGGTGTGGAAGAAAAAATATCGCTGTCGGAGCGCTTTGGGCTGTGGGTGAGCTTCTACCCTTTCAGCCAAGACGAATATTTAACCATCGTGGCCCAGTGGCTGCGCTCTTTCAATGTGGCCGAAGCGGCCATCGAGGCTGCCAAGCCTGAGTCGCTGGTATGGTCGCTAGAACGCGCCTCGCGCAGTGGCCGTGTGGCCTACCAGTTTGCCCGCGACTACGCTGGGCGGCATGTGCAGTGATGCCTTTGCAGGCCGACAGCCACCTGCCGCGCGAAGGCGGCGCAGACCGCAAGACAGTGGACGTAGCGGTAGGCGTGCTGATCCGCCCTGACGGTGCGTTTTTGCTGACCACCCGCCCCGCAGGCAAGGTGTATGAAGGCTATTGGGAGTTTCCAGGCGGCAAGCTGGAAGCGGGTGAATCGGTAGAGCAAGCCTTGCGCCGCGAGCTGCACGAGGAGATCGGCATCACCATTGGCAGTGTGCAGCCGTGGAAGCAGGAGCTGGTGGACTACCCGCACGCGTTGGTACGTTTGCATTTTTGCAAAGTTTTTCAGTGGACTGGTGAGCTGCACATGCGTGAGGGCCAAAGCTGTGCGTGGCAGCAGCTGCCAGTGCAAGTAGCACCTGTGCTGCCGGGTACGGTGCCAGTGCTGGGGTGGTTTGAAGCAGAGCGATCGGTTGTCTGAATGCTATGGTAGTAATAGCTGACTATTCAGCATTTCCTTGGGCCATAGTGCTGTTTTGCTTGCGAATCTTGGTTTTTGGGTTATCTTCGGGCCTTTGAAGATTGCTTGATTACCTTGTGTACATTAGCGCCGATTGAGTGTGGCCTTGCTGCAAAATCTTCCAAAATCACGCGCGAAATCAGGGCACGTTGGGCTAGCTTTTGCACCGCGCGCCTTTTTCCAGATTTTCATCAAGACCACACTCAATCGACGCTTTGCCGGTTTGGTGGGCGGGCGCTTGACATCCCTATGCTTTGCATGCAAAGTTGCTTATTATTTTTTTGTTACATAACTATGGCTTCCTCCAGCGCTCAGCCCTTTAATTTCCCCCAACATCCCCAGCCGCCCTTGCTCGGCAAACGCCCCCCGCGCTGTCCACCATTTGTGGAGATCACAAATACAGACCAGCTTATGCCCTATCTAGAGCATGTGGCGCGCAGGCCGTACAACCATGGCTTGAACGCTTGCTGGGATTTGAAAGAAGGCGAGCGGGTGTTGCTGCGGGTGGATAACTGGCATAGCGAGCTAACCATTGCCGCCTGCCAGCGTATCTTGGAAAAATACAAAGTCAAATACGAGATCAAAAAGATTGATCGCGGCCCGATTCCGCAGTGGGTAGGCGCAGACGAGGTGGAGTATTACCTTTTTCGCACCAAGGAATTGGCTGAGTGGATGGACATGTGGGAGGAAGAGGAAAAGAAGAAGCAATACGACAAGATTCTTATGGGCTATGGTGGCCCCGTGCTGGCTGAGCGCTACATCAAGATTCAGCGCATGCCATTTATCACACCTGAAATCTTGGCATCGCCCGCGCATGCAATGCCGATTGAAGTTATCAACGCAATTGACCGCTGGACATGGGATCGCGTGCGCTCGGCCAAGCGCGCCCGCATCACCGACCCTGAAGGCACCGATATTTCATTCACCAACCACGACGAGTATTGGGATAAAAACCGTGAGTTTTATAACCCCGATCTCACGGCAGCCACCTGGCGCGGCAACGAGCATTTCGGCAAAACCTATCTGCCAGGCCACATCACCGGGCGGCCTTGGATGTTTCACCCGTTCAAGGAAGACGGCTGTGGCGTGATCGCCGGCACGACCAACCACATCGCCCCATGCGACTGGACGCGCCTAGAAGTAGAAAACTCAAAAATCACTTCTATCCAAGAGGGGGGCGAATTTGGCCGCCGCCTGCGTGAAGTGATGGAGCAAACCAAAGACATCCAATACCCCACCTTCCCCAGCAAAGGCATCATGCATTGGTGGGAAGCCTCGATCGGCACGAACCCGCATATTCACCGCCCGCGCAAAGACTTCCCCAGTGGTTTTGTGAACTGCCTGTATGAGCGCGTACGCTCCGGCGTGATCCACATGGGATTTGGCACAATCATCTCTTCCATGGCCGAGCGCGAGGCTGCACGCGCTGGGCATTTGGTGGGCCATTGGCATTTGCATTTGTATTTTCCCACTTACACCTGCGAGCGCTCAGGCGACAACGAGAACATTATCGAAAATGGCCGCCTGCTAGCACTCGATGATCCGCAAATTCGCAAGCTCTGCGCTAAATATGGCGACGCTGATCTGTGGCTCGACGAAAGTTGGAATCCTGCTGTACCCGGCCTCAATATGAAGGGCGATTATTGGAAAGACTATGCGCAAGATCCGCTAGGCTGGGTCAAGCATGAGCTGGAGGTCTGCCGCAACGATCATCCGCGCTTCATGGAGATGGTGGGTGCCGACGATAAATATTGCAGTGACGAAGGCGCACGCTGGTGGAAAGGCGGCTGCTGCAACCACAGCGGCGTAATCGGGCCTTTGCTTGAAGGCAATTGCTGCACTTAAATAGTTAGTCGTTCTCGTTTACTAAATCACAGGAGTCCAAATATGGAAATTTCTTTCAAAGCTGCAGAGTCCATCAAAAAATTAGACAGTAAAGCTCTAAGCAGGCGCAGCGCAGGAGCTGCCATCGGCGCAGTGCTTGCCAGCGCCTCTTGGCCTACTTATGCACAGAGCGATTACCCCGTCAAACCTATCAAACTGATCGTGCCTTTTCCCGCAGGCGGTGGCGGAGACACGCTGGCGCGAACCGTTGTGGCGCGCCTTAATAAAGAACTCCCACAGCCTATCGTTGTAGAAAACATTCCCGGCGCAGGTGGCAATATTGGTTCGGTGAGTGCACTTAAATCCCCAGCGGATGGCTATACGCTGCTGTATGGCACCAATGGCACGCTGTGTGCCAATCATGTGCTGTACAGGCGCGCAGGGTTTGATCCACTTAAGGATTTGGTGCATATCAGCCGACTATCGCGCTTGGGCTTAGTAGCAGTTGTCAGGCAAGGGCTTGAGGTCAACTCGATGGCTGATTTGGTCAAATTACTCAGGAGCAAGCCTGGTAAATTCAATTACGCTTCGGCAGGCAATGGCACCACCTCTCATCTGGCCATGGAGTTGCTCAAGACGCAGGCTAAGCTGGCAGTGGTGCATATCCCCTACAGCGGCGGTGCAGGTGCGATGGCGGCATTGATCGCGGGGCAAATTGACCTAATGATTGAAGTGCAACCCAATGCGCTGCCGCATATCAATTCTGGTCGTATCAAGGCCTTGGCAGTCAGCACATTGACGCGCAGTCCTGCTTTGCCGAACGTGCCGACCATGGCGCAATCTGGTTTGGCAGATTTTGAAGTTACGGCGTGGGACGGCATCGTTGCCCCGACTGGCACCCCACCAGCGATCATTACCAAACTCAACGGCGTGATTCAAAAAGCGCTTGCGGATCCTGAAATCGTCAAAACACTAGAAAGTCGCGGTGCTATTGCCTCACCAACCTCGCCAGAAGATTTCAAACGCTTCATGTATTTCGAGGTATCACGCTGGGCTGGCGCAGTGATTCGTTCAGGTGCTAGGGTAGATTAATCGTAAAGATAAACACTCTGGCCAGCAGCAAAGCATTTATTGCACAAATCAAGGCAAAAAAAGGGCACGGGCTGTTAAACCCGTGCCAACAAAACTAAAAGACCGTTACTTGCGGGCTGCTACTGCGTTGTCAGGAAAATCGCTAAACAGTCCGTCCACACCCAGTTGGTAAAACAGTTTGTACTCCGCCATCGGGTCATTCTTATAGTCGCTGGCCAAGCGGCGCGGCTCGCTCCTAAAGGTGAAGGCGTGCACAAACAAGCCGGCGGCGTGCGCATTTTTTACCACGTTGCTGGCGGGCAGCAGGGTGCGGTCGCGCTCGTCTACTTTGCCATCGCCGTTCACATCGTCAGATTTGCCATCGTTGTTAGCATCTACGCCTTTGGAAGAAATCAAGTACGGCTTCCAAGGGCCAATACCGTCGGCGTAGGTTTTAATTTCTTTAAGGCCTGCGGGGGTTAGCATGCTGACAAAATCGCCAGGGGATTTGGCTACTACAAAGTCATACGGCTTGTCTGACGGTGCAGCCAGCACCATGTTGCCATTGATGTCCACGTCGTCGCCGTCGATCAGCTGCACAATACGCACCTGGGTTTTACTGCGCAAATACTTCAGATTGGCCACTTCAAACGACTGGATGATGACCGGTGACGTTTTGCTGGTGTAGCCGTATTCGCCCAGTATGGTCAGCAAGCGGTCGTCCAGGCCCAGCTTTAGGTCGTCATGGTAGGTGGGGTGCTTGGTCTCGGGGTACACGCCCACAGTGCGGCCCTTGGCGCTGGCGCTTCGGGCCAGGTTCAAAATTTCGCGGAAGGTAGGAATGCTGTACTGGCCGTCAAAGCTGGCATCGCGCTCTTTCATGGGCTGCACGGCGCGCAGGGTTTTGATCTCGGCCAGCGTAAAGTCAGAGGCAAACCAGCCGGTTTCTTCAATACCGTCTACCTTGCGGGTGCTTTTGCGGCTGGCAAACTCAGGCTTACTGGCCACGTTGGTGGTGTTGGTAATGTTAGGCTCGTGGCGGGCAATCAGCTCGCCGTCTTTGGTGGCCACCAAGTCGGGCTCGATAAAATCAGCGCCCATGTCGATGGCTTTTTGGTAGCTCTCTAGCGTATGCTCTGGCAGGTAGCCGCTGGCACCACGGTGGCCAATCACCAGCGGGGCTTTGCCGTCTAGCGTAGGAAATTTGCTTTGCATACCGGGGCTGGCGCAGGCGGCTAAAAATACAGCGGCGGCGCTGGCCAGCAAGAGGGGCTTGAAACTGTGCGTGGGCATGGGCTTGTCCTTAAGTTGTAAATATTGCATCCAAAGTTTGGCACTTAAGTGTGACAAAATAATGACATCTTGGGAAGAAGTATTTTTGTAACAAACATGTGTCTGGCCCAAGGAAATGCTGCACAAGCAGCTATTGAATAAATAGCACAATTTTAAGCAAATAGCCTACAGTCCAATGACTTTGAAACGACACGCACCATGACCGAACCTGTCCGCCTGAACAAACGCATGGCCGAGCTGGGCCTGTGCTCGCGCCGCGAGGCCGACGGGTGGATTGAACAAGGCTGGGTGCTGGTTAACGGCGCGCCCGCTGTGATGGGTGTGAAAGTGCTGCCCACCGACAAAGTAGAGGTAGACAAACGCGCCACCGGCGCCCAGGCCCAGCAAGTCACCGTGCTGTTGCACAAGCCGATTGGCTACGTAAGCGGTCAGGCCGAAGACGGCTACGAACCCGCCATCGTGCTGGTGAACCCGCGTTTTCACTGGATTGGCGACCCCACGAAGACGCACTTTCAAGGCAGCCACCTTAAAAGCCTGGCCCCCTCGGGCCGCTTGGACATTGACTCTACCGGTTTGCTAGTGCTTACCCAAGACGGGCGCGTAGCGCGCCAGTTGATTGGCGAAGACTCCAGCGTAGAGAAAGAATACCTGGTGCGCGTAAGCTACCAAATCGCCCCCCAGCGGGTGTACGAGATGCCCGGCGCCACCACCCACGGGCGGCCCGAGCCGATCACCCAAGATGTGCGTGCCGTCTTTCCACCCGCCCTGCTGGCACGCCTGCGCCACGGTCTGTCGCTAGACGGCCAAGCCCTCAAGCCTGCCGTTGTGGACTGGCAAAACCCTGAGCAACTGCGCTTTGTGCTCAAAGAAGGAAAAAAACGCCAAATTCGCCGCATGTGCGAGGCCGTGGGTTTGCATGTGACCGGGCTCAAGCGTGTGCGCATTGGCGGCGTGGCGCTGGGGCAGCTGCCGGTAGGGCAGTGGCGGTATTTGGCCGCGCACGAGCGGTTTTAACGGCTGCACTTTACAGTTATTCGCTATTTAATTAGGCTATGTCATCGTTAACTGTTGATTCGATTTGATACCCAACGAGGCCGACAAGAAAGCCGTGCGTGAGCTATTGTGATGGTGACTGTCAAGA
>JAYWGO010000202.1:0-3446 GCA_043778205.1 Polaromonas sp.
GCGCCTTCGCTCCAGTTTGCAAATAACACGCTCCCATCGCTTCTCCCTGGCAAATTTGGTAGTTGAAGGCACGTGGGGCGGTTGTATGAAACAGTTACCGGCAGAGTACAACCTAAAGGCCGGAAACACGCAGGGCTAGGTTTGTAGCGGCAACCGAAATCTTGACTTTCTTCGCGCTAAATGCCCCACACCAAACCGGCAAAGCGTCGATTGAGTGTGGCCTTGATGAAAATCTGGAAAAAGGCGCGCGGTGCAAAAGGTAGCCCAGCGCGCCCTGATTTCGCGCGTGTTTTTGGAAGATTTTGCAGCAAGGCCACACTCAAGCGGCGCTAATGTACAAATGCTGGGAAAGCAATCTTCAAAGACCCAAGAAAACACTAAAAAGCAAAGATTTCAAGCCAAATAGCCCTATCGCCCAAGGAAATGCTGCGCAGCTAGCTATTAAATCAGGAGTAATGTCAGCGCAAATCGCCGACCAACGAAGCCAGCGTTTCAGCCGCAACTTCCATGTGCGCCGGGTAGTTGGTGTGGTCACAGCCCAGCTTGCACGCACCGCCAGCTTTCAGCGCAGCCGCCATCGCAGGCGTAAACTCAAAGCGTACAAAATGTACCGCCGAAGTCTTCTCGTCATTCTCACGGTCCAGGTCTTCATCTGCAATCGCATACACACGGTTATGGCCTTCTACCTCTACAAACATGTGGTCTTCAACCCCAATTAAGCGGCGCAGTTCACGCTGGCGCTCGTTCACATCGGGGTACTCCAGCATCATGGTGGCTTTCCAATTGGTGCCATCGGGAACCAAAGGGGCGTAGGCCTCGATCTCTTGCAAGATGCCCTCTTCTTCAAAGACTTTTTCAATCCGCAGCATTTCTTGAATCTGGTAGCGGATGGTGGTCTCGCTCTCAAACTGCAAGTGGATATGCTCGCCCAAATGCACGCTGCGCAGCTTGCGGTGGGCCAGCACGGCGTCTTTGTGCGTCTTGCGGTACTTGTGGTACGCCTCTAGGCTCATGAGGTTGTCGGGGGTGATGTTGCCTGTTAATTGCATGGTAATTTCCTAATGTTTGAATGCGGGGGTCGGGGTCGGGGTCAGTTTTTGAACGCAGAGGTCGCGAAGGTTACGCAAAGAACGCGGAAAAGAAAATACAAAAATAAAACCAAAAAGAAAAAACATTAGCTGTTGCAAACGCTTGTTTCTCGTGCAGATCAATATATTTTTGTTTTCTTTTTTCTTCTTTTGGTATTTTTTTGCGCCCTTTGCGCAACCTTCGCGCCCTCTGCGTTCAAAAACTCTTCAGGACCCTAAAACACTACAAATCTATTTCAACCCATAAGCCGTGCGCACCAGTGTCAGCGGATGTGCCAACTCAGGGTCGCCCAGTTTATTCACTTCAAAGCCTTGCTTGATATGGTGTCCGCCCAATGGGCAGTCAGAGCTGATGAAATCTGGCAAGCCCGCAGCTATGGCAATAGACCCGTCTGCTGCAGCGCCAGAACCCGGATGGTCGGCCATCTTTTTAAACAGGGGTTTGCCAATTTTCATGGCCTGTTGGTGGGTAGCTTTTTTCACGCCGAAGGTGCCTGCGTGGCCGCTGCAGCGCTCGTTGGTTTGCACATAGGTGCCGGGCACCATTTTGAGCATTTCTTCGGTTTTTTTGCCGATGTTTTGCACCCGCCCGTGGCACGGAATTTGGTAGCTGATTTTGCCTAGGCTGACGGGGAATTCAGTTTTGATCAAACCATCACGTTTGCGTGCCATCAGGAATTCAAACGGATCCCACATGGCTTCTTTAACCAGTTGTACATCTGCCTCTTGCGGGTACATCAACGGGATTTCTTGCTTGAACATCAGCGTGCAGCTGGGCACGGCGCTCAGGATGGCGTAGCCGTCTTTGGCGTATTTCACCAGCACGGGGATGTTGGCTTCTTTGCTGGCGTTGACGGACTTTAAATCGCCCAGTTCTAGCTTGGGCATGCCGCAGCATTTTTCGGCACTCACCAGCTCATACGGAATGTCGTTGTGGTCAAGAATTTTGAGTAGATCGTGGCCAATGCCTGGCTCGTTGTAGTTAACATAGCAGGTGCTGTAGATAGCCACTTTACCGGGTGTTTTTACGCCATCGTTAACGACGGTAGCCTTCGCATTGGGTGCAGATTTACGGAATTTTTTAGTTGCCAGCGCGGGCAGCCAAGCGTCTTTGTCAACGCCTAAAACGCTTTCCATTGCAGCGCGGGCCGGCTTGGTGTTGTTTACCGCATTGGCCACTTGCACCACGATAGGGATGCCAGCAAACTGGCCATGCACGTCGGTACTGGCCAAGAATTTTTCAGACGCTTTAACTTCGCCTTTTTCAAACTTAATGGCCTTGGCGCGCAGCATGGTGTGTGGAAAGTCCAAGTTAAATGCGTGCGGTGGGGTGTAGGGGCACTTGGTCAAGTAGCACAGGTCGCACAAGTAGCATTGGTCTACCACGGACCAATAGTCTTTTTTGTCTACGCCGTCTACTTCCAAGGTCTTGCTGTTGTCTACCAGGTCAAACAGTGTAGGGAAACTTCCGCACAAGCTTACACAGCGGCGGCAGCCATGGCAAATGTCAAAGATGCGCTCCATCTCGTGGAAGGTTGCTTCTTCGTTGTAATAGTCGGGGCCTTTCCAGTCAATCGGGTGACGGGTAGGAGCCTCTAAGTTGCCTTCGCGTGCCATAACTTTGTCTTTTTTCTAAAGATAATTTTAGGGGGAAATAAATACAGGGATTTTTTGAACGCAGAGGACGCGAAGGTTACGCAAAGGGCGCAGAAGGAATACCAAGTTTGAGAAAAGAACAGCCAAAAATTAAAGAAAGATATGACTAAATAAATAGATTTGTAAAACCTGAGCATTTAATTTAAAAAATCTTTTTTGGTATTTTTTTCTTTGTCTTTTTTTGCGCTCTTTGCGAAACCTTCGCGTCCTCTGCGTTCAAAAATTGTCTTAAAAAAGGTCGATAACGACCTAATTTAATTAATCCACCAACTCAGCCAAAGCCTTGGCGTAGCGGTTAGCGTGTGAACGCTCTGCTTTGGCCAAAGTTTCGAACCAGTCGGCTACTTCGTCGTGGCCTTCGTCACGAGCGGTTTTGGCCATGCCTGGGTACATGTCGGTGTACTCGTGGGTTTCGCCTGCTACTGCAGATGCCAAGTTTTGGCGGGTTGCGCCAAAAGGCATGCCGGTAGCTGGGTCGCCGCACTGCTCTAGCCACTCTAGGTGACCGTGCGCGTGGCCGGTTTCGCCTTCAGCGGTCGAGCGGAACAATGCTGCCACGTCTGGCTGGCCTTCAACGTCGGCTTTGTTTGCAAAATATAAATAACGGCGGTTAGCCTGTGACTCGCCTGCGAAGGCGGCCTTCAAGTTGTCTTCCGTCTTAGAGCCTTTTAGTGCTGCCATGATGGTTTCTCCTAGGGGTTA
>JAYWGO010000203.1:0-3434 GCA_043778205.1 Polaromonas sp.
GGTACCCTGCGCGTGATTCGCGGAAGTTTGCAAATAACATGTCCCGTCGCCCGACCAAGGTAAATAGACCTACAAAAGCATTGCCACGGGCTGCTAAAGAGCCTAAATAAAACAAACCAAGCTACTATAAAATACATAGCTACCCATGCAGCATTTCCTTGGGCCACAACCCTAAAACACCTAAAAAATGACCCTTTCAAAGCCTAAACAGGGCATTTCGCACACCGCTTTAGGGTAAGGCGTTTAAAAGCGCCGACTATGCCCCGCTACAGCCGCTTTATGCGTGCTTTGCATAGATGGGCCTGTACAAAATGCGGGTTTACCCTTAATCTACGTGTATTGCATCACGTTGATGCCCTAGCCACCAGAAAGGACTGTTCCATGAACCGTTTTGTCCAATTAATTGCCAGCTTTTTCACCACCAACCGCCACGGCGCGTCTGTGCGCACTGCGCGCGGTTTGTTTGAGCGCGCTACCCATGCGCGCGGCCAAAGCCACTTTGAAGCCGCGCAGTTGCGTGCCAACGCACAGGCCATGCTCAGCGTAGTGCGTTAAAAATTGCCCACTGCCCAAGCTAAGGGCAATGTAAAAATAGATATTTTAGACACTAATGTCTATTTAGTGTACTATTTAAGACATGAATGTCTTAAATTCGCCCGATAACTTAAGCTTAAACCAATGGGTAGCCCAAACGCGCCAAAGCCTGGGCTACTCGCGCGCCAAGCTGGCGCTGCAGTCTGGCGTATCGGCCAAAACCATTGAGCGTGTTGAAGACGGTGCCGATGCGCAGTATTCCACTGTGCTGGCGCTGGCCAAGGCGCTCAAACTCGTGTTGATGGTGGTGCCCCAAGCGCAGGTTGGGTTTGCACGCGATGTGCTGGCCAGCCAAGGCCGCTTGGTGCCGCTGCCAGCGCAGCACAACGCACCCATGTCAGCGGTAGAGCAGGCGATTGCAAACGCTTTGCCCAAGGCGCAAGGCCGGTGATGGCTGAAATTCGCTACCTTAAACTCTGGCTGCATGGCCCTACCGGGCCGAAGGCACACATCGGCCACTTGTCGCAGTATGGCGATATTTACAAGCTGAGCTTTACGCCGGAGTACATCGACAACCCAGAGCGCTGGGTGCTGGGCCAGGCCTATGTGGGCAGCACGCCGCAGGCCACGCGCGACATTTTGACTGCGGCAACGGATACCCGTGTGTTCACTGTTAACCGGCCGCCTAATTATTTTAGAAATCTGCTGCCCGAAGGCCATAACAAAGAGCGCCTGGCCAGCCAGCGCGGCTGCGCGGTAGACGATGAGTTTGAACTGCTGGCCGCCGCCGGGCATGATTTTTTTGGCGCACTGGAAGCCGGGCCGCTAGGGCAGGGCGAGCAGATTGCGCCGCAGGTGCACCGCGCGCACGTTACAGGTTTTAGCTACGAGCCTGTAAGCGCAGGCTTTGTGGATACGCCCATGCAAAGTGCCATGTCGCTGCCAGGTGTGGTGGCCAAATTTTCTGCCGTGCAAGATGGGCGCAGGTACGTGGTGAATGGCAAACAGGGCTTGGGCCAAAGCGTCATCATCAAGCTGCCTTCTACGCGCCATCCCGACTTGGTGCACAACGAAATGGTGGGTTACCAGCTGTGCGCTGCGGTGGGCATTGACTGTGCACAGGCGCGCGTAGTGCCGCGCAGCTTGCTAGACTTGCCCGAGCATGTACCGTTTGCGCATGCCTTGGTGGTTGACCGGTTTGACCGCACAGCAAACGGTGCCCGCATCCACATGGAAGAATTTACCCAAGCCTACAACCGCGAACCTATGCACAAGTACGGCAGCAACTTAGCTGCTGAATTCACCATGCTGATGGCCACGGTCAATGCGGCCTCTGGCGCAGCATTTATTGACGCAAGCGAAGTTGTGCGCCGTTTTGTAGCTTTTGTGCTGATGGGCAATACCGACGCGCATGCCAAAAACTGGGCCTTGCTGTACCAAGGCGGCACCACCGCACGCCTGGCACCGCTGTACGACCCGGTGTGCGTCACCGCGCTGTTTGCCCAAGTCTCCAGTGCCGACTACGCCATCAACCGCAAGATCGACAGCACCATGTGCCAAATAGACATGGCCAGGCTGGAGGCGATGCTTAAAAGTGCAGGTTTTTTGAACGCCAAGCCCTTGCTTAAAGTAGCCAAGGCCACCGTGGCTGCCGCCCAAGCGCTGTGGCCCGGCTTGCTGCACAGCGCGCCCGAGTCGGTGCGCAGCGAGGTGCTGCGCAGGCTGCATGGCGCAGCCGCGCTGAGCAGCTAAAGATCAAAGGCACAATACAGGCTTTGCCTTGCTTGGCGAAAATTACCTGGGAGTATGGTTTGGACATCACGCTGTTAATCAAAGCCGCCATCATGGGCGTGGTCGAAGGGCTGACCGAGTTTTTGCCTATTTCGTCTACCGGCCACCTGATACTTGCAGGCGCACTCTTAGGCTTTGACGACGAAAAAGCCAAGGTCTTTGACATAGCCATCCAAACCGGCGCTATTTTTGCGGTCATCATTGTGTACTGGCAAAAAATTCGCAGCACACTGGTCGCATTGCCTACCGAAAAGCAAGCCCAGCAGTTTGCGCTGAACGTGCTGATTGCCTTTATTCCGGCGGTCATTTTGGGCCTGCTGTTTGGCAAGGCCATCAAGGCGCATTTGTTCACGCCCGTGGTGGTGGCTACCACCTTTATTATTGGCGGCTTCATTATTTTGTGGGCTGAAAAACGCCAAACCAACAACCCGTCTGCCGTGCGCGTGACCGATGTGGACACCATGACCGCCATGGACGCGCTTAAAGTAGGTTTGGTGCAGTGCTTGGCCATGGTGCCCGGCACCAGCCGCAGCGGGGCCACCATCATTGGCGGCATGCTGCTGGGCTTGTCGCGCAAGGCCGCGACTGATTTTTCGTTCTACCTGGCCATTCCCACACTCATTGGCGCGGGTGTCTACAGCCTGTACAAAGAGCGCGCCGTGCTCAGCCTGACCGACCTGCCCATGTTTGCCGTGGGCTTGGTGTTCTCCTTCGTCAGTGCGTGGCTGTGTGTGCGCTGGCTGCTGCGCTACATCTCTACCCACAATTTTGTGGTCTTTGCCTACTACCGCATTGCTTTTGGCTTGGTGGTGTTGCTTACTGCTTGGACGGGCTGGGTGAAATGGGCGGCTTAAGATAGTTGGTTTAAGCGGAGGCTTAAAGTCAATGCTATCGGTTTGGGTAAGTTCAGTCTGCTTTGAATTTACCTCCAGACCTGTGTACCCCGGCGCTTGGTGTGTACGCCCTGGCGCTTGGTGTGTACGGCTACGCGGCTGTCCCCCGCCCTTCGGGCTCCTCCTTGATGCCGCTACGCCGTACATACCTTTTCTTCGAAAGCAACATTGCTATATAAAATTTCATTAATAAGAACAATGATTTCCGTTTTAAAA
>JAYWGO010000204.1:0-33086 GCA_043778205.1 Polaromonas sp.
CGTACTACCAAACGGGCAAATACTTAGGCTACCTGCGCGTGATTTTGGAAGATTTTGCAGCAAGGCCACACTCAAGCGGCGCAAACGTACAAAAGCTGGAACAGCAATCTTCAAAGACCTTAGAAAACACAATAAACCAAGTGCTTTAAGAGCAAAACAGCCCGATAGCCCAAGAAAACTCTGCATAGCAAGCTATATAAACAATAGCAAACAAATCCAAGAACAAAAAGCAGACGTCACATCAACTTCTGCGGCTCCACAGTCACCGTAGTGGCCCCATCGCTGAGCATCAAGCTGCCCTCTTGAACAGTGGCCTGCAGCTGCATGCTGCGCTGGGCCATGGCGGCCAGCTCTTGGCTGGCGGTGTGGGGCAGCAGCCAGACCGACAGGTTGCGTGGGCGCGTCAGCTTGGAGGCAATGGCTTTCCACCAAATGGGCGAGGAATGGGTGAAGGTGTAGACCATCACTTCTTCAGACTTGCCACAGGCTTTGATCACCGGTTTGTCTTCGGGCTGGCCCACCTCAATCCACAGCTTGTAGGCCAGTGTGTAGTCGCGCAGGTACACGTCCGGCTCGTCGGGGTCAGACAGGCCTGCGCCAAAAGCCAGCGTGCCGTTGCCGCCCAGCACGCTTTGCAGTTTGTGGGCGTTCAGGGCCAAGGCCACCAGGCGCACCATCATGCGCTCGTCGGTCTCGCTGGGGTGGCGCGCCAGTGTGAACGGGTGGTCGGCGTAGTAGCCGTTGTCAATGTCGGCAATCGCCAAGCTGGCTTTGTAGATCGTGGATTTAAGTGCCATAGCAGGTAACCTTGGTTATTTTTAGCCGGAAATAAATACTATCAATTAAATAGCTGCTCGTGCAGCATTTCCTTGGGTCAGAAGGCTAAAAGACACCCAAAAAGTGACGTTGAGAGCACTTGGAAGCCATGGGTGAGTCGGCAGCCAACCCGCCCGCGCTGCGTGCCATCTTTCGGGTGCTGGGCTCAGCCAAGCTACACGCGCCGGGCCAGTGCGGCTGCGGCGCCGACGTAGCTGGCCGGGGTCATGGCCAGTAGGCGGTCAATGTCGGCCTGGGGGATATCTAGCGAGCGAATCAGGCCGTGCAAGTCTTCAGGTTGGATCGTTTTGCCACGTGTAACTTCTTTGAGCTTTTCGTACGCGCCCTGCACGCCGTAGCGGCGCATCACGGTCTGGATCGGCTCGGCCAGCACTTCCCAGGCGTTGTCCAGGTCCTTGGCCAGCGCTTCTTCGTTCAGCTCTAATTTATTCAAGCCCACGCCCAGCGACTGGTAGGCCAGCACGGCATAGCCCACGGCCACGCCCATGTTGCGCAGCACTGTGCTGTCGGTCAGGTCGCGCTGCCAGCGGCTGATCGGCAGCTTCTCGCTCAGGTGCTTAAGCAGCGCGTTGGCCAAGCCCAGGTTGCCTTCGGCGTTCTCAAAATCAATCGGGTTGACCTTGTGCGGCATGGTGGACGAGCCGATCTCGCCGGCTTTAAGGCGCTGCTTAAAGTAACCCAAGCTCACATAGCCCCACACGTCGCGGGACCAGTCGATCAGGATGGTGTTGGTGCGTGCCACAGCGTCGTACAGCTCGGCCATGTAGTCGTGCGGCTCAATCTGGATGCTGTACGGCTGAAAAGTAAGCCCTAACATGTTTTCTACTACATTGCGCGAAAAAGCCTCCCAGTCATGCGCAGGCCAGGCCGACATGTGGGCGTTGTAGTTGCCTACAGCGCCGTTCATTTTGGCCAAAATCTTCACCTCGGCAATGCGGGCGCGGGCGGTTTGCAGTCGCACCAGCACGTTGGCCACCTCTTTGCCCACCGTGGTGGGGCTGGCCGTTTGGCCGTGGGTGCGGCTTAGCATGGGCACATCGGCGTACTGGTGGGCCATTTCGCGCAGTTTGGCGATGATGTTGTCTAGCGCAGGCAGCAGCACCTCGCCTACCGCGGCTTTAAGCTGCAGGGCGTGGCTGGTATTGTTAATGTCTTCACTGGTGCAGGCAAAGTGCACAAATTCGCTGTTCTTTAAAAGCTCTGGCTGGCCATCAAATTGGGACTTGATCCAGTATTCCACCGCCTTCACGTCGTGGTTGGTGACTTTCTCGATGTCTTTGATGGCTTGGGCATCCACCTCGCTGAAGTTGGCCACCAAGCCGTCTAACAGGGCGCGCGCCGCTAGGCTCAGGGGCTTGAATTCGCTAAAGCCCGCATCACCTAAGGCTACAAACCAAGCCACTTCCACCTGCACGCGCCGGTGCATGTAGCCGTACTCAGACATCAAGGGGCGCAGGGCGGCAAGTTTGTTGCTGTAGCGGCCGTCCAGCGGCGAAATAGCGGTCAGGGGGGATAAGTTCATGCTTAGATTGTAAAAGGCGGGGGTTTCAGATCGTGCAGTGGCCTATTTGGGCAGATTACACGCTGGTGGGGGCCATTGAATGCACCGGCCCCTGGGCTTAAACCCGAGCAATAGCGCTTCAAGTTGGGGAGATGCCCGCCCCGCTTACAATGGAAGGTTGTGTGCGCAGCAGTCTAATGCTACGCACTGCTTGTATGAAGCCTTGAGTGGCTGGTTTTTTATTTGGAGATTCCCGTGTTCATTTCTTCTGCTTTTGCCCAAACCGCCCCTGCCGCCGCTGCTTCTGGAGGCGGCATCGAGTCCAGCCTGATGAGCATGCTGCCACTGGTATTGATGTTCGTGGTGCTGTACTTTGTGATGATTCGCCCGCAAATGAAAAAGCAAAAAGAGCACCGCAGCATGATCGACGCGCTGGCCAAGGGCGACGAAATTGTCACCGCTGGCGGCCTGATCGGCAAAGTATCCAAGCTGGGCGAAAGCTACGTCAGCGTAGAGCTGGCCCCCGGTGTGGAAGTGCAAGCCCAGCGCAGCGCTGTGGTGCAAGTGCTGCCCAAAGGCACTGTGAAGTAAGCCCTGCCTCCCTTGCTCTGACTCTCGCCGTAGTTCCCGCCATGCACTTTGCGCCACTTTAAGAGACCGCCGTATGAACCGTTATGCCCTGTGGAAATATATCGTCATCACGGTAGTGCTGGTGGTGTCTGCCCTGTTTACACTGCCCAACTTTTTTGGCGAAGCCCCTGCCGTGCAGGTGTCCAGCGGCAAGGTCACCGTCAAAGTCGACGCCTTGGTGCGAAGCAAAGTAGACGAAGCCCTGCAAGCTGCCAACCTAAGCCCTGATTTGGTCACCTTTGATGGCAACTCGATCAAAGCCCGCTTCAAAGACGCGGACAGCCAGCTCAAAGCCAAAGACGTACTGCAAAAAGCCCTTAATACCGACCCCACTAACCCAGGGTATGTGGTGGCGCTGAACCTGGTTTCGCGCTCGCCCAAATGGCTGTCTGCACTGGGTGCCAACCCGATGTATCTGGGCCTGGACTTGCGTGGTGGCGTGCACTTTATGCTGCAAGTGGACATGCAAGCGGCGCTGACCAAAAAGGTCGAATCCATCACCGGCGACCTGCGCAGCAGCTTGCGTGAAAAGCAAATTCGCGGCCGCACCAGCCGCAACGCGCAGGCCATTGAAATGCGCTTTAGCGATGCGGCGGCGCTGGAGGCAGCCAAGCGCTTGGTACAAGAGCAGTTTACCGACTTGCAGACCAAAGACGGCATCGACGGCACCGACTACACCCTGGTGGCCACGGTTAAGCCAGACGCTGCACGCCGTGTGCAAGACCAAGCGCTCAAGCAAAACATGACCACGCTGCACAACCGCATTAACGAGCTGGGCGTGTCAGAGCCGGTGATTCAGCAGCAGGGTACCGACCGCATTGTGGTGCAGCTGCCCGGTGTACAAGACACCGCCAAAGCCAAAGACATTTTGGGCCGCACGGCCACGCTAGAAATGCGTTTGGTAGACGACAGCGCCGAAGCCCGTGAGGCCGAGGCGGGCCGCGGTGCCGTGCCGTTCGGCGCAGAGCGCTTTTTAGAGCGCGACGGCCGCCCCGTCATCGTTAAAAAACAGGTAATTTTGACCGGTGAAAGCCTGACCGACGCACAACCCGGTATCGACTCCCAAACCCAACAGCCCAAGGTGGACTTGACGGTGGATGCCAAAGGTGGCCGCACCATGCGTGACACCAGCCGTGAAAACCTAAAGAAACGCATGGCGATTTTGCTGTTTGAAAAAGGCAAAGGCGAGGTACTGACTGCGCCGGTCATCCAGGGCGAGCTGGGCAACCGGTTTCAAATCTCTGGCTCCATGTCCATCACCGAAGCCAACGACCTGGCCTTGCTGCTGCGCGCGGGCTCCTTGGCTGCGCCCATGGAAATAGTCGAAGAACGCACTGTCGGCCCTACCCTGGGCGCTGAAAACATTGCCAAAGGCTTCCAAAGCGTGACCTACGGCTTCTTGGTGATTTGTGTATTCATGTGCATCTACTATTTGGTATTTGGCATGTTCTCCAGTGTGGCGCTGGCAGTTAACTTGCTGATGCTGGTGGCGGTGCTGTCGATGCTGCAGGCCACACTCACCCTGCCGGGCATGGCCGCTATGGCACTGGCGCTGGGTATGGCGATCGACTCGAACGTACTGATCAACGAGCGGGTGCGCGAAGAGCTGCGCAATGGGGCCTCGCCCCAGGCCGCCATCCACACCGGTTACGACCGCGCTTGGGGCACTATTTTGGACTCGAACATCACCACCTTGATTGCAGGTTTGGCGCTGCTGGCTTTTGGTTCTGGCCCCGTGCGCGGCTTTGCGGTGGTGCATTGCGTGGGTATTTTGACCAGTATGTTTTCAGCCGTGTTTTTCTCACGCGGCTTGGTCAACCTGTTTTATGGCAACCAGAAAAAGCTTAAAAGCGTGTCGATTGGCACGGTGTGGAAGCCTGATGGCGCAGCGGGCGGGCTGGCCACAGGTCTGGCAGGTTTAGGGAGTGGCGCATTAATGGCCGATGCCGTCGATACAGCCCTTGCAAACGGTGCCCAAACCGCGGCCAAGTCATCCTCCCAAGCAAAAAAATAAGGCAGTACGACCATGGAATTTTTCAAAATCCGCAAAGACATTCCGTTCATGCGGCACGCGTTGATTTTCAACATCGTGTCCTTGGTCACGTTTTTAGCGGCTGTGTTCTTTTTGTTCTCGCGCGGGCTGCACCTATCGGTTGAGTTTACCGGTGGCACCGTGATGGAGGTGAGCTATTCCCAGCCTGCTGAATTAGAGAAAATTCGCGGCCTGGTGGCTGCCCAAGGCTTTACCGACGTACAGGTGCAAAACTTCGGCTCAGCCCGTGACGTGATGATTCGCTTGCCTGCCCAAAAGGGCGTGAGCTCAGCCCAGCAGAGCGACAAAGTGTTGGCAACCTTGAAGACCTCGGACGCTGAAGTGAGCTTGCGCCGCACCGAGTTTGTAGGCCCCCAAGTGGGTGAAGAGCTGGCCACCGATGGTTTGAAGGCGCTGGGCATGGTGGTGGTTGGCATCATGATTTATTTGGCGTTTCGCTTTGAATGGAAATACGCCGTATCCGCCATCATCGCCAACTTGCACGACGTGATTATTATTTTGGGCTTTTTTGCTTTTTTCCAGTGGGAATTCTCGCTGTCCGTGCTGGCGGCAGTGCTGGCGGTGCTGGGCTATTCGGTCAACGAGTCAGTGGTAATTTTTGACCGAATTCGAGAGAACTTTCGCCGCTACCGCAAGATGGACACGACCGAAATTATCGACAATGCCATCACCTCAACCATCAGCCGCACCATCATTACCCACGGCTCTACGCTGGTGATGGTGCTGTCCATGCTGATTTTTGGCGGGCCAACGCTGTTTTACTTTGCGCTGGCGCTGACCATCGGTATTTTGTTTGGTATTTACTCTTCGGTTTTTGTGGCGGCTGCCATTGCCATGTGGCTGGGCATCAAGCGGGAAGACTTGATCAAAACCGTGGCCCCCAAAGGTGACGGCCCCAGCGACCCAAACGATCCCAACGCCGGCGCGTCGGTTTAATCGCCCGCTGAGCATTAAATAGTAGGCTTTAAGGCGGTTTTGCGGGTATAGTTTATTTTTGCATTAATTGCTGCTTATTTAGCCAGTTAAAACTAAACCTACCATCGACTGTTCGCTGTGGCAACCTTTTCTTCTCCTGCTTCACTGGCCACCTCTGCGTTAGCACGGCAGGCGCGCGAGCTGTATTTGGCCAAGGCGCTGGAGGTTTTAAACGAGACGGTAGTGGCTGTGCGCCACAAGCTCAGCGCCCTGCTAGACCAAAGTAGCAACGCCCGCGACGCGCAAGACCGGCGCGATGCGTGGGTGGCCTACCAAAAAAGCGAAGCCATGTGGGCCGCTGGCGTGGCTTCTGCCTGGAAAAAAGTCATGCTGCCTCCGGCAGCCGCATTCCGCACCAGTACCAACCCCATGAAGCTGGAGCTGATGGGCGAAGAGGTGGTGGAAAATAAAATTCTTGCCTCGCGTTTGGGCTTGCGCATTTTAGACAAAGCCAACTGGGAGCTTAACGACCTGACGCTGCGCATGCGCCAGCTCGACAACGTGACCGAGCTAGACAAGCACGACCTGTTGCGCCCAGAGGCCAGCGCTTCAGCTGTAGTGGACGCGTGGCTAGCGGCAGGCTTGAGCCGAGATGCTTGGCTGAGCGTACAAGATGTGATCTTCACCACCCTGGGCCAGCGCATGGTAGAGGCCTACCACGCAGCCAATGAATTCTTGGTAAGCAAAGGCGTGATGGCTGAGATTGACCTGCGGCCTCTGGTTAAGCGTACCCCCGTTGCGGGCGGCGCTAACAGCGGTGCTGCGGGCTTGTCGGTGCCGCCTGCAGAAGAACCCACCAACCAGCGCGGCGACATGCCTGCTGGTATGGAGCTTAAGGCGGGTAGCCGTGGCTACGGCAGCAGCGGGCCAGGTGCTGGCCCTGCCATGGGCAACCCCTCAGGCCTGGTCAGGCAAAGCGCTGCGGGCCAACGCCAAGCTGCAGCAGGCACAGTGGCCGGTGCACAGCAAGGACAAGCCGGTCAGCAGGGCATGCCGCAAAGTGGCCAGCCGGGCAGGCCACAGGCTGCGACTGCAGGCCAGGCAGGCGGCGCGGCGCAGCCACAAAGTGTACGCGCTGGCCGCGCTGCGGTAGCCCAGTACGCTCAAGAGTCGCACGAAGAAACCCGCATGATGACCTCGTCCACCCCGCTGGCGCGCGCCAAAATGCGTGCGCAGGGCGTGATGGGCCAGCTCAAACGCATGCTGATTGACAAGGTAGCTGGGTTTGACGATTCGCGTGCCTACACGCCGTCGCCTCAGCTGGCAGCCGCCATGGCACCACGCACTTCTTCAGGTTACGTTCGCACCCAGCAGGGTGGGTATGGCGGTGGTGGCTCGACGGGTGCGGGTGGCAGCGTGGGCGGCAGAGGTGGTGCTGCAGGCGGCGGTGTGGCCTTTGCCGGTTTCTCAGAGAGCATGCGCCCTGAGCAAGCCGCTGGAGCCCTGCGTGATGAATCTACTGCGCTGAAAAAAGCGGCTTCAACGACCGCTGAAAAAGCCACCATTGAAATTGTCGCCTTGATGTTCCAAGCTATTTTGGCCGAAGACCGTATTCCACCAGCGGTGCGGGTGTGGTTTGCCCGGCTGCAAATGCCTGTGTTGCGCTTGGCTTTGTCAGAGCCTGAGTTTTTTGGCAGCCTGCAGCACCCGGCGCGGCGCCTGATTGACCGCATGGGCTCGTGCGTGATGGGTTTTGAGGCCGATGTGAGCAGCGCCGCCCTGGAAACCGAAATTAAACGCGTAGTGCAAGTGATTGAACAATACCCCGAGACTGGGCGGCGCGTGTTCCAGCTGGTGTACGACGAGTTTCAAAAATTCTTGTCGCGGTTTTTAACCGAAGGCACGGTCGCCCAGCGCGTGGTCTCTGTGGCACAGCAAATGGAGCAAAAAGAAACGGCTGCCATCCAGTACACCATCGAGATGCGCAAAATGCTGGGCGATGTGCCTATGCGTGACGAGATTCGTGAATTCCTGTTCAAAGTATGGTCTGACGTACTGGCCATTGCGTCCATCAAAAATGGCCCGCAGCATGCTGACACCCTAGGTTTAAAGCAAGTTGCCGCCGACCTGGTGTGGGCTGCCAGCGCTAAACCCAACCGCGCCGACCGCGCCAAAGTCATTCAAGACCTGCCGCACTTACTTAAGCGCTTGCGTACGGGCATGGGGCTGCTGGGTTTTGACCAAGCCAAACAAGACGCGCAGATCAAGACCATCAGCGACACCTTGGCCGATGCCTTCATGTCTAAAACTGAAACCATCGATGCCCAGCAAATCAAGGACATGGCCAAGCGCCTGAAAAACCTAGAAGACGTGGTCTCCGAGGACGATGTGGGCGACCTGCCGTTGGATGCAGAAAATATCGAGCTTATGTTGGGAATAGATACCAGCGGCATTGACATCATTACCGCTGGCGGCAGTGACCCCACCGATGCCATGCGCGCGTGGGCACTTGAGCTAGAAGAGGGCAACTGGTTTAACCTGGACCACAACAGCAAAGCTACCCGCGTGCAGTACGCTTGGCGCAGCAAACGTGGCCAACTGCATTTGTTTGCTGGCACCAATGGCCGTACCTATTTGTTCCAGGTGCGCCGTTTGGCAGCTTACTTGCAAGCTGGGCTTTTGTCGCCGATCGAAGACGAAACCCTGACGGTACGCGCCACCCGCGACGCGCTGGCCAAACTGCAGGCCAACCCAGAGCGCTTGCTTAGCTAAGCGTTCTGGCGCATTGCGCCATCTTTTTTGCGCAGCCTTATGCGCTGAAGTGCCTTTGAAACAACCCGCCGGGTAGGCGAGCCACATCACCGCCCAGCTCCAGTTCCAGCAAACGCGCTTGCAAGGTGGCTGTACTGATACCGGTGCGTGCAATCAGTGCATCTAAGCTCACAGGATCGTGGCCTAAGGCATCTAGCAAAGCGTCTTCCTTAGGCGCTGTCACCGCCAGATCGGTAGCACTGCCAGCCGCAGCAGCGCCAGCATCTAGCAAGCTTAATTGCACTGTTGCTGGGTGGCTTAGCTCGTCCAGCACATCGCTGGCAGACTCTACCAACTTGGCACCTTGCTTGATCAGCAAATGGCAGCCCTTTGACAGCGTGGAGTGGATCGACCCAGGTATGGCAAACACATCTTTGCCCTGCTCAGCCGCCAGCCGCGCAGTGATCAGCGAGCCTGATTTGACTGCGGCCTCTACCACCAGCGTGCCTTGCGTGAGGGCCGAAATAATGCGGTTGCGCTTGGGAAAGTTGGCCGCCAGCGGCGGCGTGCCTACGGGGAACTCGCTCACCATAATGCCGTGTTGCACTACGCGGTGCGCCAGCTCGTAATGTTTTTTGGGGTAGACGCGGTCTAGCCCTGTGCCCACTACGGCAACCGTGCTGCCTGCGCTGTGCGGCGCAGCCTCAAAGGCATCTAGCGCGCCACTATGGGCTGCGCCGTCGATGCCCAGCGCCAAGCCACTCACGATGTGCAGGCCCGATGCCGCGAGGCTGGTGGCAAACTGGCGTGCATTGGCTTCGCCCTGCGGGGTGGGGTTGCGGCTGCCCACCATGGCAATGTCGTTGGCCACCGGTTTGGTGGCGATGGCACGAAACACGGCGCTTGAGCCCGTTACGTACAGCACCAGCGGCGGGTCATCTAGGCTTAGCAAAGAGCGTGGGTACAGCGGGTCTGCCAGGGTAATGCAGTAGCGGTCAATACCGTCGCGTTGGCTGCCGTTCAGCCAGTCTAGCGTGGCTTGGGTCAGCGCATCCAGGCCTTCGGGTTTGGTTTGTAGAGCCTGCACTTGGGCAGCAGTGACCAGCTGGCCCAGTGCGGAAATGCTTTGGGTAAATACGGCCTCGGGCAGCCCAAAAGCTGCCAGCAGCTTGCGCGCTGCCATATTGCCTACGCCAGGGGCCAGCGTTAGCCGCAGCCAAGTGGCAAGTTCGTCGCGCTGCAAAGCGTGCTTACCGCAATCGCAGGGTGAATTTACTTAGGGTTGACCAGGCGGTCGCCTACACGCACGCCGTCGGTAATTTGCAAAATCAGTGCGTAAGACAGTTTGTCAAAAGTGCGAAACACCATCAGCAAGCCGTTGCGCTCGTCGGGCAGCTTGATGGCCGGTTTGCCCGGGTCTGTGCGGTCTTGCAGCACCGCGCCGTCTTTCACTATGGCCATTACGTGGCCAGTTTCCATGCCGTCAGCTTTGCCCCGGTTAATTACCACAATTTGGTTTTGCGCAGCGTTCACCACGGCGCTGCCGTACACCGACACAATGCGCCCGCCCGCCACCGCCTGCAACGGTGCGCGCGGTGTGTAGGTGGCAAACTCACGCTTAGGCTCGGGCAGCAGCCGGTCGCCAATGCGCATCTCTTCTTTGCTGCTGATAATGTCGATCGTGGCGGGCACGATCTCAGTTATGTCTTTACCCGCTTTGTCTTTGCCTGCACGCAGGCTTTCGCCGCGCACCAGCTCGGCATTGCCCACATACTGCGCCTCGTAGCCCAGCACCTGGCCGGTGTTGGGGTCTTTCAGTGGCGTGGCGTTGCGAAACACGCGGTATTTGTCGGATACGCCTTTGTCAGTGCTCAGGTCGCCATCAATTTGCGCGCGCGCATAGGCGCGGTCGCCACGCGACAGCAGCACGCGGCCTTCTTGTGTGGCCACGATGCGCGGGGCCATCAGCAGCGTAGCCTCGTCGATGATGATGGGCTCGGCCAAAAACGGTTCGATCAAATTAGGCGGCAGCGTAGGAATTGACGCGTCGGCCAGAGTGCTGGAGCGCGTGCGCGGCGACACTTTGATGATGTCGGTTGGCGCGCCACCACCGCTGATGCGGGTGCGCAGCGTAGCACGGCCATTGCTCTTGTCCAGGTACAGCTGCTGGCCTGGGTAAATCAGGTGCGGGTTGCGAATATCTTGCAGGTTCATGCCCCACAGCTCGGGCCACCGCCACGGGCTTTTCAGGAACATGCCCGAGATCGCCCACAGTGTGTCGCCCGACTTGACGGTGTAGTTATCAGGTGCGTTGGGGCTCAGCTCAGACAGCGCAACGCCGCTTTGGGCCACTTGCTGTGCAGTAGCCTTTTGGGCTGGAGTGGTTACAAACTGGGCCCACGTGGCCGCAGGAGCCGCCATGCCTATGGCTGCCAGCGCAACGCAAGCGCACAGATTTGCGCCCACACGAAATGGGGGTGCAGATGCCCCAGCCACCGAAATTGCCAAACTAGAAGTGCGCTTCGTCATGAAAGCCTCTCGCCAAAATCATCATAAATTACAATCAATTCTCGATTTAACTTGTTGATTTGGCAAGGATATTTGCAAAAATTGTATGCGCGCGTTAACTTGGGGCTTGAAAATTAGCGAAAATACGTCAGTTTTGCCCTATCTGCGACAATACCTTACCGGCCAATAAGCTCCCAGTGGGCATCTATTTAGCGCACTTGCTCCCGTAACTCCACACACTCTCTGCCGTATTTCTTCATTACTTTTTATGACCGCGCCCCAGCTTTTACCCATTTTGCGTTACCCCGACCCGCGCCTGCATACCGTGGCCAAGCCCGTAGCTGCAGTAGACGCACGCATTCGCCAGTTAATTGATGACATGCTGCTGACCATGTACGAAGCCAACGGCATTGGCCTGGCAGCCAGCCAAGTGAACGTGCATGAGCGCTTGGTCATCATCGACGTGAGCGAAGAACGCAACGCGCCCATGGTGCTGATCAACCCTGAAATTACCTGGGCCAGCCCCGAAAAGCAAAAAGCTGACGAGGGCTGCCTGAGCGTGCCCGACATTTACGACGGCGTAGAGCGCAGCCTTAGCGTCAAAGTTACCGCCCTGGATGCCGACGGCAACAGCCAAAATATCGAGGCCGACGGCCTACTGGCAGTGTGCATTCAGCACGAGCTAGACCACTTGCTGGGCAAAGTGTTTGTGGAATACCTAAGCCCGCTCAAACGTAACCGCATCAAATCCAAACTGGCCAAGGCAGCCAAAGAAGCCAAAAATTAACGTTTCTAGTTTTCAAGAATTAGCCATGTTTTAGGCTTCTGGACCAAGGAAATACTAGATAGTTTGCTACATTTTATGCAGTAAACTATTTTGTAACAGCCGCACAATATCCCTAGTTTATGGGATGTACAAATCATAACAAATAGCTACACTAAATCGTAGTTGGTATCCATTTGGATGGTTTGGTAGCAAAAAAAGTTACGGCTACGCTTTTCCAAAGGGGCATTAACAACACTAACAACACTATTTGGAGAGTACATATATGGCGCGCAGTCTGCACAGTGCAGGGTTGGCTACACCCTGCGCAATAACTTCAGAATCACCACGCAAGCGCGGCTTGCTTCGCACCCTTGCCTTGGCCACAGTCACACTGGTCTTGGTGGCCTGTGGTGGTGGAGGGGGTGGAGGCACTGCCACCACCGAGCCCGGCCCCAATGTGTTTACCAATGATGGCGGTGGCGACATCACCACGCTAAGCAATTCCTTTGGCCGCTCTGGCGGCAATGCCGACGGTGACTCTGGTGCAGACGGCACCGGCGGTGACGGCGGTGCCATTCGCAACGCCACCGTGGTGCTTACCTGTGCTGGCAGCACCACCGAATACACTGGTGCCACTAACGACAACGGCAAATACTTCATTCGCTTTAACCGCGCCACCTGCGCTGCGCCGTATTTGGTGCGCATTGTTGACGTGGGCGGCAATACCTACGCGTCTATCGGCGTAGAAACCCCCGCTGCAGGCAAAGTGGTCACGCTGAACATCACCCCGCTAACTGACAAAGTAGTCTCTGACGTAGTGCAGCCGCTAGGCTTGGGCGGCACATCGCAAAACTTTAGCGCAGGCTCCCTTACCGCCGTACTTTCTGCCAGCGACCTGACCGCCAAGGTCGATGCCGCCAAAACTGACCTGCGCACCAGTATCAGCGCGGCGCTGGTGGCCGCAGGTGCCACCACCAGCACTGGGTTTGACCCCGTCAAGTCTAACCACGCTTTTAACGGCACGGGCGTTGATGCTGTTTTGGAGTCTATCTCCCACTCACGCGACCCGCAAAGCGGCCGCACCATCTTGCGCGCCAAGCTGGTCTCGCTAGGCACCAGCACGCTGCCGGTGCTGTCCGAGATTACTGCTGCCGCACCGCTTAGCCCAGCCAACTTGAACGCGCCGTCTAGCCCCAGTTTGAACTTTGCAAAGTTGGGGGCTTGGGTTAACGCGGTCAATGCTTGCTTGGCAGCCGGGCCAGGCTCTGCGGCTGCGCTACTTTGCAACAACGGAGCCACGATCTCCGAAAACTACAAACAAAGCTCAAGAGACTTTGGCAATGACTTCAGTCAATTGAACAGCGAAACTGCTTGTGGCCCTACGCAAGGCCCAGGCTGCGGTGTACAAGGCAGCACGTTCCGTAACCCTGTGTTGCTGTTCACAGGCAACTACGCTGGCTCCACCGCCACTTTCAACGACCTGGCAGTAGTCGAAGTTACCATTCGCCAGCCCAAGATAGGCAGCCAGTTTGGCGCAGGCTTTAACGGCCCCGTCGAGTACACCAAAATTTTGGTCTTCAAACGCGACGACACCACCCCTGGTTTGGTCGCTGGCAATTGGGTTTTGTATGGGAACCAACGCAACTTTAGTATTTCAGTCACGCCACGCTTTGAAAAGTACACACAGCTCAACCCTGCGCGCCAAGCCAACACGAATGCCACCACCACGTTTACCGCTACCAACGGTACTACCACCAGCACATTGACGCAAAGCGCCAATAGCCCCAGTTTTTATGGCTCTAGCTTGCGCATCAACATAGATACATCGCGCTACGACTCAGTCAGTAGAATCTACGTACCGGCCAACTTGCGCGCGGTTAAAGTCACAGGGCCCGGCTTGCCTGCCTTAGGCTTGGTTATGGCGCCCAATGGTTCTAATGTCTGTGGTGCCAACGGATCTTTAGGCATCCAAAACGCGACAGGCACCATGCCAATGGGTACCGCTACCTTTACAGCGGTAAACCGAACCAACCGCTACCGTCTGGCCGCAGTGCTGCAAAGCGACACCAGCCAAGCCACCTATTGGATGAACAGCCCTAACGTAGACCGTAACAGAGGCAATTTGACAGACTTTTCTGGCATTCCGGCTTATAGCGTTTACCGCTTTGATATATTGCTCAACGATGGAAATACCACGACTGAGTTTGCCAGAATACTGGCCCCAGTCACTTCACCAGCCCTGCTCGCCGCAGCGCAGTGGAATGACATCAGCCCCAGTTCTGCAGGTCTTACGCCTGCTGCGTTGGCAGCCCCGCTGGCAACAGCCAACGTAGCATGGGCTAACAACCCCAACGCTGCCTTTGTAGACCTCGCAGCATTCAATGCGGAAGCCTATGCGCAATCATCGAGCTTTCTGTCATCTTGGACGGCAGATGATTTTGTAGGCGGCGCAGCCTCCCTGGGCACGCGCCCCACCAGCCAGGTAGTGCAATTTCCAGTAGACGCTAGCTGCACGTTTGGTTCACAGTTCCCTGCCGTCACGCAAACGCGTGAAAGTCGCATCTACACCGTCAGGTCTTGGCAAGGCCGCGCCTATACCTACAATTCTGTAGGCTGGGTTAACTAAGCCCGCATAGCAAGCACCCCCCAAAGGCCCCCTCTCGGCATCTTAAATTACAACTTTTCAAAGCTATTTTCATGCAACCCAACGCTTATTCCGCCTCAATTACAACATCTGTACCTTGCAACGCTGCCCAGCCTAAGCCCCAGCACAACCGCTGGCTGCGCACGGCGTTACATACCCTGTGCTTAACGGCCCTGGTGTCTTGCGGCGGCGGCGGCGGGGGTTCAACAACGGGCTCAGTGGGCGATGACATTAACAGCTCCACAGGGTTGCCCAACAGTTTTGGGGGTTCGTCTGGCAGTGGTTTTGGCCGTGGCGACTCGGGGGCTGACGGCACTGCAGGGCAGGGCGCGCCACTGGTGGGCGCTGCCATTACCATCACTGACGTTGCGGGCAGGTCAGTCACAGCGGTGACCGACGCGCAGGGCTACTACGCGGCCAAGGTGACTAACTTTACCTCCCCCTTGGTGGCCAAAGCGCTGTCCAGCAACGGCCAGGTGCTGTACTACTCGCTGTCCACTGCACCAGTCACTACGGGCACTTTTGTTACCGTGAACATGACCGGGCTGACCGACAAAATTGCGTCGGATGTAGCAGTAGCCGCTGGCGGCAACGGCCCAGCCAACTTGACCCCGCAGCAAGTAGCGCAAAATTTGCCTGCTGTGGCCTCCGCCAAAGCCAACTTGCGCACGCTGCTGGGCACCCAGCTAGCGGCCAGCGGCCTTAATGCCGCTACGTTCGACCCCATCACCTTGCCCTTTAGGCCCAACGGCAGTGGCTACGATGCCGTGCTGGACACCACCTTGGTGACCCGCAACGGCAGCGGCACCACACAAATTACGCCCAACGGACAGCAACGGGTTGCAGGGCTGGACACCAGCGGGATTGCGGTGTTTGTGAGTGAATTTAACCGGTTGAACAAGCTGCAAAGCACGCGCTCTGGCGCAGCATTCGCGAATTTGGTGGATGTTGATTACCTCGATGGAGGTGAGAATAAGGCTGCCTTTTTGGCTAGCTTTTCTAGCGGAACAGATACGCTTGCGGGTAACCTGACGAACGTGGGCTATAAAAATTGCAATGCCACAACAGCAGTGTGTGATTTCGCATTTGACTTTGTGCAAACAAGCGGACGGGTCTTCAGCCCTTCTGCGCAAAAAGTTAAGCTGACCGCAGGCGTATGGCGTTTGTACGGCAACCGCATCCCTGTCGATTTTGGCTTTAGCAGCGTGCTGGAGAAGAAAACCAATGTGGCCTTGGGCAACGCAGTGACTTATTCTGCGGGCTACAATTTTTACCTCAATACAGCTAACTTTGGCAGCGCCAAAATTGCCTACACCCTTACCAAGGGCACCAGCACCAGTGCGCCTGTGGAGCTGATGCGTTTAATCGCTGTGAAAGGCACTTGCACATCGCTGGGCACTGCATTTCTTTTTACAGATAACGGCAATCTGAATGACTGCGGTAATTTAACGGTGAAAACAGATGCCGAGCTTGCCGCACTCAACACGGTATTTGCCTCGGGTGTGGTTAATTTGATCGTTACTGGCTATTCTGCAGGCAACTACACCGGCACGGTCACCACGTTTACAGACACTTTCAAGCAAGTACTCCGTCTGGCCAGCGAAGGCCCCACCACGGCAACACCTTCTGTCTCTACCGGCTCTGGTCGTGTTACTTCAGCTACTTTTACGGTACCGCCAGGGTTTAGCACTGACAGCGTGTGGATCGATGTGAGAAAGCAGTTCCCCCCTAACCCTAGCTTTCAGTCCGGTCAAACACGCTTTGGCGGCAGCTCACTCGCCGCATTGGGTGGTACCGTTACATTGGAGGCAGCCTATTCCACTTGCGTGGCCGGTGGCGGCCCGGTGTCGCAATGCACGGCCTCCTATGGCCCTGCAGACAATGCGCAAATCAGCAGCATTTTCATATTTGGCCAGGATAGCAGCGGGCGAGGGATTTGGACGAGTTATGCCTTTCCGTTCCAATAAGTTGGGCCGGTATTTTTCTTAAAGGCTCTTCGGAGCCTTTGCCACTGGAGTCACTGTCATGCCATCAATTTACAAGCAAAAAGGGGGTATAACCCGAGGATTTGCTGTATTGTTTGCTCTATTTTTAATAGTAAGCACTGCCCACGCACGCTTGGCCTTGGTAATTGGCAACAGTAAGTATGAGCAGGCGCCGTTGGCCAACCCGGCCAACGATGCGCGGGCGATCTCTAAGCTTTTGAGAGACTCTGGCTTTAACGTAACCGAGGTGATTGACCAAAACCGGGACGAGATGAAAGCATCTGTGCTGGCCTTTAGCTCGCTGCTGCAGGCGGCCAAGCAGCCGGGCTTGTTTTATTTTGCGGGCCATGCGGTGCAGCTGGACTGGCGCAACTACCTGCTGCCGGTGAACCAAAACTTTGCCAGCGCCGACGATGTGCGCAATAACGCGCTGGACATTACCGACCTCACCAAGGGTTTTCAAACCGCCAAAAACGGTACCAATATTATTATTTTGGATGCCTGCCGCGACAATCCGTTTGCGGCTAACAACCAGGTGCCCAAAGGCCTGACGCAAATGGACGCGCCCAGCAACACCTTTTTGGCCTACGCCACAGCACCAGGCCAGGTGGCGCTGGACGCGGGCTCGGGCAACAACGGCCTGTACACCGAGCATCTGCTGCGCGAAGTGGCCAAAGAGGGCATAAAGATTGAAGATGCCTTCAAGCGCGTACGCTTGAACGTGCGCATGGCCAGCAAAGGCCAGCAGATTCCGTGGGAAACCACCAGCCTAGAAGACGACTTTTACTTCAAACGCCCGCTTCAGTCCCGCGCGCTGAGCGAGAGCGACATTGAAATCGCGTTTGAGGCGCAGCTGGCCGAGTGGAAAGCCGTGCGCACCGCCACCAGTGTGCAAAAAGTAGAAGACTACCTGCGCAAATACCCCAGCGGCGCGTATTCTGAGCTGGCCCACCACCGCCTGGAGCGCCTGCTGGCCGCCGCCGAGCAGCGCGACCGCGACATTACCCAGCTGCAAAAGCTGATGATGGCCACCGCCAACAGCGCCACCCTGGCCCCGCCGATACCGGCTGCCACCCCCGCTGTGGCAGCAGCGGTAGCAGCGCTGCCCGTGCCTGCACTGCCAGTACTTGCGCCTGCGCTGCCGGTGCTTGCACCTACTACCCCCGTGCCTGCCCCAGCGGTGCAAGCGGCCGCGCCGCCTAAGCCTGCCGTTGTAGCCGCAGTACCTGTACAGCCTGCAACAGTAACAGCGCCAGTACCCGCTCCCGCTCTCGCTCCCGTGCCCGCAGTGGTGGCTGCAGCAAAACCGGTTGCACCTAGCCCAGCCCCGGCCATGGTTGCACTGGCCAGTACCGCGCCGCTGGTTGCACCAGTATTCGCACAAGTGCCTGCGCCTGCACAAGTGCCTGCACCTGCACCAGTGCCTGTACCCGCAGCCACCAAGCCGCTAGAAGCAGTGCAGGGTGCGATGAACCCTGCGGCCAACCCGGTGGTCATTGCCGCATCCAGCGCACCGCAAATTGATGGTTTTGCACCCATTCGCGCCAGTGGCATTTTGCCTGGCTGGCGCGTGGGCGACGCGCTCACCTACCGCACCACCGAGCGCTTTGGCGCGCCTGTAGTGACCAGCGCCGTGCGCGAAGCCGCGCAGGTGCTGGACGACAAAATCATCACCGTGCTGGGCAACGAGTACGACCTGTTTGGCAACCCGCTCAAAATTCAAAGCCGCTTTGAGGTGCTGACCCCACCGCAGTGGTTTATCCACGAATACACCATCGGCAAGCGCTGGAGCACCCGCTACAAGCGCCGCAGCTTTACCGGTGCGGGCGACTCGGTGGTGACCGCAGACATGCGGGTCGTGGCGCGCGAGCAAATTACCCTGCCCGCAGGCCTGTTTGATGCGTTCAAGGTCAAAATAGTCAGCTACAACACCGCTCCTGGCTACAACCTGCGCACCGATGCCGTCATGTGGGTAGACGCTGCCAGCAGCAAAATGCTGGCCTCAGAGACCCAAAGCCGCGACAACAACAACCGCCTTACGATGGACAGCCGTGTCGATTTGGTGGCGTATAAAAACGCCCAGCGCTGAATTACCAATTAGCCCAGCTAGCTTAGCGCGGGCGTGTCCCGCCTTAAAATCATGTTTCTTAAGATGCATGGACAGGTGGTGGCGTGAATGGGCAGTTTGAAAGTTATTTTTGCAGGCACGCCTGAATTTGCCAGCACCGCGCTAACGGCGCTGCTGGCCGCCGGCTACGAGGTGCCGCTGGTGCTCACCCAGCCCGACCGGCCTGCCGGGCGCGGCCTTAAATTGCAAGCCTCTGCCGTCAAACTGCTGGCCCAGCAGCACGGCCTGCAGGTAGCCCAGCCGCGCAGCCTGCGCTTAGATGGCAAATACCCTGAGGACGCAGCCGCTGCCCGCGCCGCCATAGCCGCCGCCCAGGCCGACGTGATGGTGGTAGCCGCTTATGGGCTGATTTTGCCGCAGTGGGTGCTGGATGCGATGAGCGGCGATGGGCCGCCCCGAGCTGCGAAAGCCCCCCTGGGGGCCAGCGCAGACCACGCAGTGGCAAGCGTGGGGGCGCATATCCGTTGCGGGTGTCTCAACATCCACGCCAGCTTGCTCCCGCGCTGGCGCGGCGCAGCGCCCATTCACCGCGCTATTGAAGCAGGCGACAGCCACACTGGCATCACCATCATGCAGATGGACGCAGGGCTGGACACTGGCGCTATGCTGCGGGTGGACACACTGGCCATAGCCCACAACGACACCACGCCCAGCCTGCACGACAAGCTGGCCGCGCTCGGTGGACAGGCCATCGTGGCCGTGCTGCACAGCTTGCAAGCCGGCACGTTGCAGAGCACCCCTCAGCCGCATTTGCCTGATGGCGTGGCCCCCGACAGCGACGCTGCCCGCGCGCTGGGCATTACCTACGCCCACAAAATTGACAAAGCCGAAGCCCGCATCGACTGGTCTCAGACTGCCACTGTACTAGAGCGCAAAGTGCGCGCACTGGCCCCATCACCGGGCTGCACTGCCCAGCTGATAGGCGAAACGGTCAAAATAACACGCTCTCAAATTAGTAGCTGCTCATGCAGCATTTCCTTGGGTCAAGGCGCTGTTTGTTGCATAAATGAGGCTGGAATAGGTGTGCAGTGCGGCAGTGGTGCGCTGCTGCTTACCGAGCTGCAGCGCGCGGGTGGCAAGCGCCTGCCAGCGGCAGACTTTGTGCGGGGCTTTGCTTTGCAAGTGGGGCAAAAGTTTGGCTAAACCGCAGCAGGCCCGCATTTGGCGGCACGCCGAATTTACCCAAAGTGCAAAAGACATGTTGCCATCTGCCCCCGGCCTGGCCGCCTGGGGCTTGATGACGGGTGTGGCCATGGTCAAGTCAGGCCTGAGCGTGGCCGAATCGCTGGCCATGACCTTGACGGTGTTTGCCGGCAGCTCGCAGCTGGCCGCCATGCCGCTTTTGGTGGCGGGTGCGCCCCTGTGGGTGGTGCTGGCCACCGCCTTTTGCGTGAACCTGCGTTTTGTGGTCTTTAGCCTGCACCTGCGGCCCTACTTTATGCACCAGCCGCTGTGGCGCAGGCTGGTCAGTGGCTACCTCACCACCGACATCAGCTACGTGCTGTTTGTGCAGCGCTACCCGCCGCACGCCCGCGTGGAGGATGCTGCCACTTTGCGCGCCCAAGAAGCCTATTTGGCCGGCGGCTGCGCGGTCAACTGGGCCACCTGGATGGCCACCAGCGTGCTGGGCATCGTGCTGGCCAATGCGGTGCCGGTGCACTGGGGTCTCGGCTTTGCGGGCATTTTGGCCTTGCTGGGCGTAGCCTGCTCGCTGGCCAGCTCGCGCTTGCGCTTAGTGTCGGCCAGCATAGCGGGCGCTGCAGCCGTAGCCGCGTTTGCACTGCCTTTCAGGCTGAACATAGTGGTGGCCATTTGCGTGGCTGTGGCGGTGTGTTTGTCGCTGGCCATGCTGCGCAGCGCAGCCACAACACCTTCTAAGCCCTCCTAACTTCTTTTAACTTTCTCCAACTTCTTTAGCTTTCCCTAACCCCCAACTCAAAATGATCCCTGGCGAAACTGACCTCTGGACTCTGCTGACCATCGCAGGGCTGGCCTGCGTTACGGTGGTAACCCGCTGTTTTTTCTTTATCACAGAGCGCGACTGGAAGCTGCCCCTGTGGGCCGAGCGCGGCCTGCAGTACGCCCCCATTGCCGCGCTGTCCGCCGTCATCGTGCCAGAGATTGTGATGCGCCAAGGTGCACTGATTGCCACTTGGCAAGATGCCCGCGTGTTTGGTGCTATGGCGGGCCTGCTGGTGTTTTATTGGCGCAGAAACACCCTGTGGTGCATTGCAGCGGGCATGGCCGTGTACCTGCCGCTGCGCTTGGTGCTGGGCTGGTAATTACGTTGCTCTGGCCATCACCGCAGATGCTTAGCCCGCTTGCCATCAATGGCAGCCGCAATCGACAGCGCCCGCCGCCCCGGCTGCAAGGTGAAGGCCTCGCCCGCCGCAATCGGGCCTTCTTGCACAACGCTTAAATAAAAACCGCAGCGCCGCTCGGTCACCATCAGCTTGGCCGCCTGCGCAAAGCCCATCACGGCGTTAAATTTAAAGCACGGCTCACGCGGCGCTGTCACCTGCAGCGCGCAGTGGGCAAACTGCAGCACATCGCCCACATACACGCTGTGCTCCAGCAGTCCGCCTACACTCAGGTTCTCGCCTGCGTAGCCCGCAGGCAGCGCCTCGTCAAACATACTGGCCCCGTGCGCCCGCCGCGCCGCCTGCCAAAAAGCAGTGTGTTCCACCGGGTAGGCGTACACCGCCTTGTCCAGCCCGCCATGCACGCTCAGGTCGGCCACTTCGTCGGGCACACCACCGGCTACCAAGCCCATGCGGCCCACCCACACAGCGCCTTGTACTGCGTGCTTGCCAATGCCAGAGAGCACCGTGCGCCCACCCGCACGCAGCGGCTGGGCGCGGCCCAGGTTTACGCTGTGCAGTACACCAGAGTGTGAAATTTGCATACTTTAGGGCCAGTTAATTACTATTAATACTATAGCTGATTATGCAGCATTTCCTTGGGTCATAGGCCTATTTGGCATCAAAACCATGGTTTGCCAACAGGCTGCTTACGGCTGCGCTTTGCAAATGGCCGTACAGCGCCTGCGCCTGCGCAGAGGCGTTTTTTAACAGCACCATGCGTTGGCGCAGCGGGGCGTGCAGCTGTGTGGGCAGTGCAATGTACTTAGACAGTGCAGCCAGCTCAGGCGCAGTAGCCAGCGACAGTGCCGTAATACCTGCCTGCGCCGCACCCGAGGTAACAAACTGCGTGGCTTGGGCGATGTTTTCGCCGATCACCAGCTTGGGCTGCACAGTGTCCCACAGCCCCAGCTTGTGCAGCGCCTGCTGTGCGGCGCGGCCATAGGGTGCCAGCTCAGGGTTGGCGATGGCAAATTTGCGCACGCTGGCCCACTGGGCTTGTAGGCCCTTAAGCTGCGCGTCCAGCGCGAGGGGCGATGCGCTGGGCACGATCAAGGCCAAACGGCCTTGGGCATACACCACGCCCCGGTCTGCAGGGCCGCCTTGGGTTAGCCCTGCATCGGCCACTTTAAAGGCCCAGTCTTCGTCGGCTGACATGAAAATATCCACCGGCAGGCCTTGCAAAATTTGCCGTGCAAAGTTGCCTGACGCACCAAAACTCAGCGCTACCTTGACACCAGTTTGTTGTTCAAAGGGCTCTACCACGCGAGCAAGCGCAAACTTCAGGTCGCTGGCAGCGGCGATGCGAACGGCCTGTGGCTTTGCCTGCCCCAGTGCCCCCACCCACGGTGCGCCCAGGCTGGCGGCAGCCGCTATGCGCAGTGCAGCGGCTACAGACTGGCGTAATAGTTGGCGCTTTAAAGGGCAAAAAATAGGCATAAAGTCATGCAAGTATTGCATAGGTTTGGATGGTAACTGCACGGTAACTGACAGCTGGGGTTCTTAAAATTAACGGTGTTAGTTATTTTTGCCGACCACGGACTGGTGTTTATTCTGCGCCAGTTTAGGCCGCCCGCGTTTTTGCTGCTGGTGGCCGGGCCTATCCCCTGCCCATCCCGCGCGCCGACGAGTTTGAACGCAATTTGTACAACTGTCATGGGCCTTATTTCGTAAGTGCAGCGCGCACCCTTCCCAAGCTAGCCACTGTGCTTCGCCAATAAGCTGAGCCATTGGGTTGGGTTAACACCGCGCCGCTGCATTTGCGAAATCAGGTTTTAACTTTAGGAGCTTATCGACATGAACTCACCCGTGATGCAAGGGCTGCAATTAGGCACCCCCACTTACGTGAAAAACGCCAAGCTGATTGCTTGGGTGGCCGACATGGCTGCGCTGTGCAAACCCAAGGCCATTTACTGGTGCGACGGTAGCCAAGCTGAATATGACCGCCTGTGCGATGATTTAGTCGCCGCTGGCACCTTTAAAAAGCTCAACCCTGCCAAGCGCCCCGGCAGCTTTTTGGCCTGGAGCGACCCCACCGACGTGGCCCGCGTAGAAGACCGCACCTATATTTGCAGCGCCCAAAAAGAAGACGCTGGCCCTACCAACAACTGGGCAGACCCGGCAGAGATGCGCGGAAAACTGCAAGGCAGCTCCACTGAAAAGGGACTGTTCGACGGCTGTATGCAAGGCCGCACGATGTATGTAGTGCCGTTTAGCATGGGCCCGCTGGGCAGCGATATTGCGCACATTGGCATTGAACTGAGCGACTCGCCCTATGTAGCGGTCAACATGCGCACCATGACGCGCATGGGCAAAGCCGTGTACGACGTTTTGGGCGTGAATGGCGACTTTGTACCGTGTGTGCACACCGTAGGCGCACCGCTGGCTGCAGGCCAAGCAGACGTGAGCTGGCCATGCAACAAAACCAAGTACATCGTGCACTACCCCGAGACGCGCGAGATTTGGTCTTATGGTTCAGGCTACGGCGGCAACGCACTGCTGGGCAAAAAATGTTTTGCGCTGCGCATCGCGTCTACCATGGGCCGCGCTGCCGCTGGTGGCCCTACCGGCAGCGCTGGCTGGCTGGCTGAGCACATGCTGATTTTGGGCGTCACCAACCCAGCAGGTAAAAAATTCCATGTTGCAGCGGCGTTTCCATCTGCCTGCGGCAAAACCAACTTCGCCATGCTCATTCCGCCTGCAGGCTTTGACGGTTGGAAGGTTACCACCATTGGTGACGATATTGCGTGGATCAAGCCGACTGCCGACGGCAAAGGCGGCATGGAGCTGCGCGCTATCAACCCCGAGGCAGGCTACTTTGGCGTAGCCCCCGGCACCAACACACTGACCAACCCCAACTGCATGGCCAGCCTTGAGAGTAATGTGATCTACACCAACGTAGCGCTCACCGACGACGGCGATGTGTGGTGGGAAGGCATGAGCGAAGCCCCGCTGCATGCTATCGACTGGCAAGGCAAAGAGTGGTCACCACAAATTGCCAAAGACACCGGCGTAGATGGAAAGCCCAGGCTGGCCGCCCACCCCAACGCCCGCTTTACCGTAGCCGCCACCAACAACCCTGCGCTAGACCCCGCATGGGACGATGCCAAGGGCGTAAAAATCGACGCCTTCATCTTTGGCGGCCGCCGCAGCACCACCGTGCCGCTGGTGACCGAGGCGCGCAACTGGACCGAGGGCGTGTACATGGCCGCCACCATGGGCAGCGAAACAACCGCTGCCGCCACCGGCCAAGCAGGCGTGGTGCGCCGCGACCCGTTTGCCATGCTGCCCTTCATGGGCTACAACATGAGCGACTACTTTGCACACTGGCTCAGCCTGGGCGACAAACTGGCGGCATCGGGCGCTACGCTGCCTAAAATCTACACCACCAACTGGTTTAGAAAGGGTGACGATGGCAAATTTGTCTGGCCCGGCTACGGCGAGAACATGCGCGTTTTAAAGTGGATGATTGACCGCATTGAAGGCAAAGCTGAAGGCGTTGAGCACCTCATTGGCGTGAGCCCCACCTACGAAGAACTCAACTGGACGGGCCTGAACTTCACCGCCGAGCAATTCAAAACTGTCACCAGCATCGACAAAGCTGCATGGACAGCAGAGCTAAAGCTGCATGAAGAACTGTTCACCCAGTTGGCCTACCACTTGCCTCAAGCGTTGCTAGACACTAAGGCGCAGCTTGAGCAACGACTGGCCGCCTGATACGCTGCGCACGGCGTTGAACGCTAGTTAAAAAGCCGCGCAGTGTCGCGGCTTTTTTAATACCCTAAAATATTAGAAGCTATAAATACTGTAGCAATTTCAAAGCCATTGTATTGATTTGCCCACTACAACTGCGTATGATGGCTTATTTGTTAACACTTGTAACCTAACCTAAATTTGATGTTCAAAACTGTGTTGCGTGCTGTCGGGGTGCTGTGGGTGGCTATGTGCTGTCTGGCTGCGCATGCGCAAATTCAGCGTTCTATCGTCAACCCCAGTTTTGAGCAGCCATTCACAGGGCCGCGCGCCGTGCCGCTCAATTTATTTTTCAGCAAGGTACCGGCCGACTGGATTTCGGTGGACGCAGGCGAAATACCTGGCTGGGAAACCACCCATCCGCTTCAAACCGCAGGCTGCCCTGCGGGCAATTCTTTGGTCACTGCAACGTATAACTGCACGCCCATTGAGCTGTGGGCCAACAGCTTTTTAGGGGTAACGCCCGCTAACGGCATAGTGTTGGCTGAGCTCAATGCGTATGTTTTGTCCAAGCTGTTTCAAAACATCTGCATGAATACGGGCGAGAGTTTTAGTTTTAACTTTGCGCACCGAGGCCGTGATGGGGCTGACAGGGCCCAGTTGCAAGTAGGCGCATCCACCATAGTGCTGGATGTCACCACCAACACCACGGGTACCGGCGTAATCAACGCAGGCGGTGGCGCTGTCAGTACCAGTGCCACAGGCATTGCAAACGGCTGGACGCGCTATGCAGGCAACTACACCTACACGGGGGCCAACGGCGTGCAGCGCCTAGGATTTTCTGCCATCAGCGCGGCAGGTGGGGGGGCATCGGGTAATTTGCTGGACGACATTAACATTGGCCTTAAACCCTATATAGATTTCGTTGGCACTACCACCAGCAGCATCGAGGGCGGCAGCCCCAGCGCGCCGCGCATCAGGGTGGTAGGTGTAGTGCCCGCAGGCGGCTTGGTGTTGGCACTCGCAGTGGCGGGCAGCGCCGCATTTGGCAGCGACTTTAACTACGCAGGTGCCACCACACTAACCGGCATCACCGGCGGGGCCACTAGCCTCAGTGTGACAGTGCCGCCTGGCAACTACAGCGATGCCAGCGCCAACAACCTGTTCACTTTGCCTATCAACACCCTTAACGATGCGGTGATAGAAGACAACGAAACCATCGTGCTCACCATGCCTGCCAATGGCGCAGCCGCGCCCTTTGTCAACGCCAATGCCACCAACTGCGGCGGTACATTTAACACAGCGCTTACCCACACCATCATCGACAACGACATCGACCTGCGTGCCACCAAGACCGTTAACCCCACTGGCAGCCAAACTGTGGGCAGCACAGTGACCTACACTGTGAACTACCGCAACGTCACACCCGCTGTGCTAACCATCGCCCCCTTAACTGCGCACGATGCCAGCCAAGTGGCCATCAGCGATGCACCGCCTGTAGGCGTGACATTCAGCAGCTGGGCCTGCGCCGCTACCGGCACCACCTGCCCAGCGGCCAGTGGCAGCGGTGCCATTACCGCCACGGCTAACTTGCCCGTGGGTGCGCAGCTGGTGTACACAGTGCAAGCCGTGCTGGCCAGCACCAGCCTGTGTGAGCAAACCGCCACCAACACCGCCACCATTGCCATCACAGCCACCAGCCCCAGCGGTGCCACGCTGACCGAAGGCACCAGCCTGCAAGGCAGCGCCAGCTTTGTAGCCCAGGCTAACGAAGCCACCGCCAGCAACCCCGTGCAAGCCTGTGCCAATGTGGCCATCACCAAGACCAACGCGGTGGGCACCCTGGCCGCAGGCCAAACCACTACGTACACCATTGTTGTGGGTAACGCCGGGCCCTCTGCAGCCAATGGCACGCTGCTAAAAGACCCTGCAGCACCGGGACTGGCCTGCACCAGCGTAGCCTGCACGGCTGCCAGCGGCACGGCTACCTGCCCCGCCCCCGCAGGGGTAAGCTTGTTGCTGCTTCAAGGCAGTGGCATTGTGCTAGCCAGCCTGCCCGCCAGCAGCAGCCTAACTTTTCAAGTGACCTGCGGCGTAACTGCCACAGGGCTGTAGAGCCAACACCTACTGGCGGTAAAGCTGCGCTGCAAGCTGCATGTCACGCGTTTTACAGGTTTTGAGCCGCCTTTGGTATGCACTTCTTGCCCTGGATTTTTTGCCGCATACAATGCAACAAAATATATATTACCAGTAACGATAAATTCCAAAGGCTGACCGATGACTGCGATTGACTTGCTGGGCCTGGTGGCCATGTGCTTTACCACTTCGTCCTTCATACCCCAGGTGTGGCGCACCTGGAAAACGCGCGATGTGTCTGCCATTTCGCTGCCTACCTATGTGATTATTACCATTGGCTTGGCACTGTGGCTGGTGTACGGTGTGCTGCGCGGCGACATGCCGCTGGTGGTGGCCAATGCGGTGATGGTCGTGCTGACCGCCGCCATTACGGTGATGAAGATTCGCTTTAGCCGCTGAGATTTTCATGGCCAGCAGCCCAGCTTTGGCCTTGACTTTGGCTCCAGCCCCTGCCAGCGTATTTGTCTTGGGCAATTTTGTCCAAGCCTGCTGTTGGCGGGTGCCGCGCCTGCCGCTGCCGGGGGAGACGCTGGTGGCCACGGGGCTGCATATTGAGCCTGGTGGTAAGGGGCTGAACGTGGCAATTTGCTTGCACCGTTTAGGGCTCAATGTAACTACCCTGATAGGCTGCGGCGCAGATACTGCGGGCCAACAGCTGCTGGCCTTGCTGCAGCGCGAAGGGCTAAGTACCCAGCATGTTCACCAGTTGGCGGGTGCGTCAGGCTGGGGTTCGGGCTGGATTGGCGATGATGGCAACAATGCGATTGCGGTCTACCCAGGGGCTAATTTGCTGCTAACCGCTGCCCATGTGCAGCTTGCCAGTGCTGCCATTGCGCAGGCCCAGTTGGTGTACGGCCAGTTTGAAACTGCTTTGCCTGCGGTAGAGGCTGCGTTTGAATTGGCCTGTGCGCGCGGTGTGCCTACCGTGCTCAACCCCTCACCTTGGCAAAGCCCCAGCAACGCGCTGCGCCATAGCACCCACACGCTGATCGTGAACGAAACCGAAGCCCAGCAATTGCTGGGCTTGCCAGCTGCGCTGCAAGGCACTGCGCACGACTGCGCACGCGCAGTGCAAGCCGCATTGGGCGCGCTGTGGGCCGCTTGGCCTGCCGCCAAGCGCTTGGTGGTCACACTGGGCGCGCAGGGCAGCTTAGCCTGGGAGCGCAAGGGCAGTGCAGAAAGCGAACACGGCAAGCCCTGGAACAGCCCCGTCGGGTCAGCCAACACGCACTACGGGTATGCACCTGCCTTGGCAGTCGACGCGGTAGATACTGTGGGCGCAGGAGATGCGTTTGCCAGTGGGTACTGCGCTGCCGTGCTTGCTGGCCACAGCGTGCTTAATGCACTGCGCTGGGGCAACGCCTGTGGCGCGCATGTGGCAAGTAAAGCGGGGGTCTTGGACGCGTTACCAGGCGCGGATATTTTGGCCAGTGTTCTAGCCAACACTTTGCAAGCCCCGCCAGAGGCGGCTTGAGGTAGCTTGAGGTAGCTTGAGGCAACTTGGGTTCGGCAAGCCAGGTCTTCATGGGCACGACTAAGCCCTGCTGCACTGCAAATGTTTACCCTTCAAGTTTCAAGTTTCAAGTTTCAGCTTGTACACATACGCATCACCGCGAAATGTGCCTTCTACATACTCTACCAGCTGCCCGTCAACGCTCATGGTTTTGCGCTTGAACAGCAGGCAAGGCTGCGGCTCGGTAAAGCCAAAGGTTTGCGTCTCTTGCAACGAGCTTTGCACGGCCTCTACGGTTTGCTCGGCATGCCCCAAGCTGATGCCGCAAACTATTTTTAAAAAGCTGTAGGCCGAACCCACTGCGTCCCAGCTGGCCAAAGCGGGTGCTTGGGTCAGGTCGTACCAGGCCACCTCACGCGTCATGGGCGTGCCATTGGCTTTGCGCACCCGCACCAAACGCAAAAACTGGGCGGTAGACGGGCGGGCGAATACCGAGGCCATCATGCGGTCGCACAGCACCTGGCGCTCCACCAGCTCGGTGGAGGCGGTCATGCCCAGCTCGCTCATTTCCTCGGTAAAGCCCTTCAGCTTGCCCAAAGTAGGCTGGATACGCGCGATGCGTTGCACCACGCTGCCCGACCGGCCGCGCCCACCCACTTGGGCGTAGCGGCGCAACTCGTCGTAGCAGCGCTTGGCGGTAGACCGGCTTACGCCCATGGCCTGGGCCAGCTCACGCTCGGACGGCAAATTGCCGCCCGCGCCCACCGCACCTGATTCGATCAGCGCCGCAATTTGAATGTACAACTGCCGCCAATACGGCTCGTGCGCGTCTTTGCTCAGCGCCAAGTCTGCGAACACGCCCCCCAGCTTACCGGGTTGGACGGTGTCAGCATCAGCAGGAGTAAGTGGGGTAGGTGGCTGCATACCAAAAGGTCTTTGCTTATTGTGACCTATTTATGGCGTTGCAGTATTTCTAGGTAAATCGCCACGTACATTTACCTAAGACACTGTGTGCCCATTGCACTCTGATGGGGTTGTCTACCAGGCGGGCTAGTTTTGGTACCTACCAATAGTATCCAAAAATGCACATGTAATCGGGGTAAAACTACATTGAAGCTTGTATGCTGCAAACCAACTAACTAACTAACTAACTGACTGACTGACTGACTAACTGTGACTGGCTGGCTGGCTGGCTGGCCGCCACTGCGCAGTGAAGTGCACGGCACTGAGGCGGAATATTCAGCTTTGCAGTACTATTAATTTAATAGCTGCTCGTTCAGCATTTCCTTGGGCCATAAGGCTAAACTGTATAAAAATAGTGCAGCAAAGGGTGCTTGACAAACCCCGGCTTCACAAAGCGGTCAGCCTACAAGTTGGCGGTGGTCAATCTTGATACAGCGGTTTTGCACCACCTGCAGGCCCGCTGCCGCAGCGAGGGCCGCCGCCCCAGGGTGCGCAATGCCCAGCTGCAGCCACACTGCGCCAGCGCCACAAGCTATGGCCTCGTCCACCACCGGCGGTACGTCGCTACTGTTACGAAAAATATTCACAATATCAATGCGCTGGCCCGCTGGCAGGCTTTGGGCCGCCAGCGCCAAAGTTGCATGGCACGCCTCACCCAATATACGCGGCGCACCAGAGCCTGCCACCACCGGGTTCACTGGCAGCACCCGGTACCCCGCCGCCTGCAGGTACTGCGCCACCCCATAGCTGTCCCGGTGCGGCTTAGGGCTAAGGCCCACGATGGCAACGGTGCGCGCTTGGCGCAGCAAAAGGGCCATAGACTGCGCAGCTAGAGTACTGCCACGGTCATCCATTGCCGTCCTCTGTCAGTGTTTTGCGCTCAAGACGCAACGGGCGTTGGTTTGGCACCATAGCGCTTGCGCGGCTCAAAAAGCTGGTTTTGGTAGGCCACACCCAGCGCGCAAGGTACCTCTAACTGGTCAATATAAGCCGCTAAATGCTTAGCAACGTATTCGGCCAGCTTGACAGGCACGGCATTGCCCAGCACCTGCTCTACGTCAGTTTTGCAGCCTGGCAGCTTGAATGCAGCTGGAAAGGTTTGGATTCGTGCCCGCTCTTGCGTGGTAAGGCTGCGCAGGGCTGCGTTCAGTGCAATCGTGTCGCCGTCGTGCCCAGGGTAGCCACGCGGGATCGGGCGGTTCACTCCGCGAATGGTGGGGCTGGGCTCATCGACACTGAAAATGCCGCGCCGCGCATAGGAGCGCGGGTGGCGGTAGTAATGTTCAAACGGCAAGCGGTTGCGAAAATATTTGCGCAAAGTCATGGGCTCACTGCTTAAACCGTTGTCCAGCGCAGCATCTAAAAAGCCATCACGTTCGTCCAGCGAACCCACCACGATCAAACGCTTGCGCAACTGCGGCGCGCCGCAGTAGGCGGCATCAAGCACCTTGATGGTCAAGCCATAACCGGCATTTTTAAACACCGTCAGCGCGGTTTTGAAAGTTTGCGATGTGGCTGCACGGGCCACATTTTCCATCAGGAAGAAGCGCGGCTTGCAGCGCGCAATCACATTTGCAAAGGACATCGTTAAGCTGGCGCGGCCCATGCCCTCGTCACGCTTGCCTGCGCTGGAGAAGTCTTGGCACGGCGGGCCACCCATGATCATGTCGGGTTGGTAGCCCTGAATCAGCTGTGCTGCTTTGTATTCTTCGCTGAGGTCTAAATTAACCACCGGATGGTCTGTAAAGTTAGCCTCGTACACCGCCACTGCGGGCTTCCAGTTCTCAAAGGCGGCCACCACCTCAAAGCCCGCTTGGGTAAACCCCAAACTCAGCCCACCGCCACCGGCAAATAAATCAACTACTCGAATACCCATCATGCACCTTCAAATAAGTCGTTGGAGAAATACAAAATTGCCTTAGCTTTTGTACTTCACCGAGCACCCATACGGCTTGGTAACGGCTGCGCTGATGGGTTTGCCTGCCTGTGACTCGGCCAAAGATTGTTTGATGTAGTTGGTGGCCAGTTTGATGTCATCAACGCGGGCGCTGGCGATGCTGTCGATGCCGCCTGCGTAAACCAGCAGGCCCTGGGGGCTGACGATGTACATATGCGGGGTGGTGCGGGCGGCGTAAAGCTGGCCGATTTTGCCGCTTTCGTCCATCAGGGTGTGGGTGGCCGGGGCTTTTTGCTCGGCCATCCACGCTTGCAGGGCAGCAGGGGCCAAGTAGTCCGCATGGCCGGTGTCGGTAGAGTTGATGGCCAGCCACACCACGCCGCTGCCGGTGGCCTCTTTTTGGGTGGACTGCATATTGCCCACGCTGTAATGTTTGCGCACGTAGGGGCAACCGGGGTTGACCCACTCTAGCACCACGGTTTTGCCTTTAAAGTCGGCTAAATTAACCATTTTGCCCAGTGTGTTGACAGCGGAAAACTCGGGGGCTTTTTGGCCTACCGTTGCAGCAGCATACGCAGGCGCTGCAGCTAACACTGCAGCCAGGGCGATAGGGGTTAGAACGAGGTGGCGACGCAGCATAGCAAACTCCTTGGGGGTTAAAAAAACGGTAAATCAGCAATGCGGCTTACAGTTTGGCAATGGCAGCGCGCAGGTCCGCCACGCTGAGTATTTCTGACATCACCACCGGGGCATCGCCTGGCTTGTACAGCACGTACACCGGCACGCCTTGGCGGCCTAGCGCGGCCAGCGCGGCGGTAATGGCGGGGTCGCGCCGGGTCCAGTCGGCGCGCAGGCGTTGCACTTTTTTAGCGTCCAGGTCCGCCAGCACGGCCGCATTGCTCAGGGTGGTGGTTTTGTTGTACTGGCAGGTCACGCACCATGCGGCGGTAAAGTCTACAAACACCGGCTGGCCTTGGGCCAGCACCTGCTCTACTTTGCCCGGCTCCCAAGCTTGCCAGCCGCTGGCCTGTGGCGCAGCCGTGGTGACAGGCAGATTTTGGGTAATAAATGAGCCTGTGGCCCAATAAAATGCTGCACAAGCAGCTATAGAAAGTGTAGTAACTACCAAGCGCGCGCGCCCACGCAGCGACAGCGCCCACACCAGCATGCTAACGCCCACCAGCAGCAGCAGCAGGGCCGCAGCACCGTCAATGCCGCTTTGCTGGCCCAGCACCCAGACCAGCCAGACCACGGTGGCAAACATCGGGAACGCCATCAGCTGCTTGAAGGTGACCATCCACGCGCCAGGGCGGGGCAGCGCGCGCGCCACGCCGGGCACCACGCTGGCGGCCAGGTAGGGCAGGGCCATGCCCAGGCCAATCGCACCAAAAATTGCCAAGGCCTGGGCCGCTGGCAGGCCCACCGCGTAACCCAGTGACGCGCCCATGAACGGCGCGGTGCACGGCGAGGCAATGGCCGTGGCCAGCACGCCGGACAAAAACGAGTCCACCGTCGGGTTTTTGGCCTGCAGATTGGCCACGCGGCTGGGCAGCAGGTTGCCAAACTCGAACAGCCCTGCCAGGTTCAGACCAATCAGCGTGAACAGCACCGCCAGCGTGGCCACCACGGCCGGGCTTTGCAGCTGAAACCCCCAGCCCAGTGACTCCCCCGCCGCCCGCAGGCCCAGCAGCAAACCGCCCAGCGCCAAAAACGACAGCACCACCCCGGCGGTGTAGGCCAGCCCGGTGCGCATCCGCGTGGCGGAGTCAGTCACTTTCACAAAACTCACCACCTTGATGGCCAGCACCGGGAACACGCAAGGCATCAAATTCAAAATCATGCCGCCGATCAGCGCGCCCAGCAGCG
>JAYWGO010000205.1:0-32398 GCA_043778205.1 Polaromonas sp.
TGTGGCCTTGATGAAAATCTGGAAAAAGGCGCGTCGTACTACCAAACGGGCAAATACTTAAGGCTACCTGCGCGTGATTTTGGAAGATTTTGCAGCAAGGCCACACTCAAGCGGCGCAAACGTACAAAAGGTAATCAAGCAATCTTAAAAAGGCCCGAAGATAACCAAAAACCAAGAATTGTAAGCAAAAAAACCCTATGACCCAAGGAAATGCTGCACAAGTAGCTATATAAATAATAGCGTTGTAAAAGCAAAAAACCTGCCAACGGTAACACCGTGAGCAGGTTAATCAGCACACAGCGCTTAAATTAAAGCGCCATGCAATGAACTATAGACAACGCTTTAAACAGCCTTTTTAGCACTGCGCTTTACAGCACGCTTAGCCTTCACCAACACGTCGTTGCCTGCAACTTTGCGGGCCAGCTCGGCGGTTTGCTGCTCTACGGTGGAAGCAAAGGTGCTGATCGCTACCACGCCAGGCATAGCGCCTTGGGCTAGTGTGTCGATAGTAGTAATGCCGGTTTTAGCTTGCAGCAGCTGTGCATTGGCCAGTGCGCGCTCAATGCCGCCGCCAGCCAGCTTAACCAGCTGGGCCACTACATCGTTGGCACCCGTGGTGGTGATGTTCAGGCTGCGTGCGTAGTAGCCGCCTACCAAGTGCTTGGCAGCGGTTGCGTTTTGTGCAGTCTCGCGGCTCAACTGTGGGCGTGACTGGGCAAACGCGCTGTCCCAGCGCTGCTCTACAGCCTGGCCTACGCGCTGGCCGCCAGCGAGGTAAGCGTTGATGACGTTTTTAGCAGTATTGCCGGTGGATTCGATCACGTCGTAGGCCACGGTAGACAGTTGTTGAGCGCTCATAGTAGTTCCTTGGTGTGGGGTTAATAGGTTGTTAGAAAACATGAATGTATTGTGCACAATGACGCGCAGCTTACGTAGTGCGGCGCGTCTAGCAGGTTAGAGAGCTGCCTCCAGCGTGCGGCGCTACCAGTTTAGACTGCAGCTTGGTAGGTACCCGGTGCAATGCCGTCCAGCGTATACGGGCCAATGGCGCTGCGAACCAGGCGCAGGGTGGGGTAGCCTACGGCGGCGGTCATACGGCGCACTTGGCGGTTGCGCCCTTCGCTGATGCACAGCTCTAGCCAAGCAGTAGGTTTGGCCAAGCGTGTGCGAATAGGCGGGTTGCGCGGCCACAGGTCTGCGGGCTGCGCGATCAGCCGGGCGCGGGCGGGGCGGGTGGGCCCGTCGCTCAGCTGCACACCCTGGCGCAGGGCTTCTAGCGCCTGCGCATCGGGCACACCCTCTACCTGCACCAGGTAGGTTTTCTCCATCTTAAAGCGCGGGTCGGCGATGCGCGCTTGCAGCTTGCCGTCACTGGTCAGCAGCAGCAGGCCCTCGCTGTCTGCATCTAAGCGGCCCGCCACGTACACGCCGGGCAGGTCTATAAAGTCAGCCAGCCCTTGCCACGGCCCCTCGGGCGTAAACTGGCTGAGCACACCGTAGGGTTTGTTAAAGCGGATTAAGCGGAGCGCAGTGGGGTGGGGCATACACTGGGTATTTTAAGAGCCAAATAGGCCTATCGCCCAAGGAAATGCTGCACAAGCAGCTATTAAAATAATAGTAACTTAAGCCGTGCAAGATGGCGGCGCAAAAGCAGACTTTGTCTTGTGCTGTATTGCGCAGCAAAAAAAGTAACTGGCATTCCAAAAAAATGAAGCGTATTTTAAGCCTATACGCTTCATTTTTGAAGCGTATAGGCTTAAAATACGCTTTATGTGGATCTGGCAGGCCAAGCAATGGCCCAACTTTCATTGTGATGCGCAGGCGCTGCAGCCTTGCATAGCCAAGGCACGTATGGCGCAAGGCCACATGCTGGGTGTGGCCAGCCAGTTGCGGCTGGTGGAGCTGTCGGATGTGCAGGTCAATGGCATGTCTGCCGAGGCCCTGGCCACCGCGCAAATCGAGGGTGAAGTGCTGCACCTGCAGTCAGTGCGTGCATCGGCTGCGCGGCGCTTGGCGCTGGGTATCAAGCCGAAGAAGGCCACAGCCAAGCCCGGCCGCAAAAACTTCAAGCTAGACCACCGCGCTGCACCGCGTGAAGAAGCTACCTTAGACGTACTGCAAGCCGCAGTCAGCCAGTGGCGGCAACCCCTTACCCAGCAGCAACTTTTTAGCTGGCACGCCATGCTGTTCCCCACGGGTTACAGCGGCATGTCGCCCATCCCTGTGGGGGCGTACCGCACGCATGCAGAGCCTATGCAAATTGTTACGCCGCAGATTGGCAAGGAGGACATCGTGCATTACCAAGCCCCGCCGTCTGCCAGTGTGCCTGCGCACATGCACCAGTTAATCGACTGGTTTAACCAAAGCCAAGGCCAGATTGACGGCCTGGTGCGCGCTGGCGTGGCGCATTTGTGGCTAGAAGCCATCCACCCGTTTGAAGACGGCAATGGCCGCATAGGCCGCGCGCTGAGCGATCTGGCGCTGGCCCAAGATGCGCAGAGCGACCAGCGTTTGTACAGCCTGTCGCACCAGTTGCTAGAGCAGCGTAATGAATACTACGACCAGCTCCAAGCCGCCACGGGCAAAGGCAGTCTGAATGTGACGGCCTGGGTGCAATGGTTTGCCCAGCGTATGCAAGCCGCTTGCGAACACAGCGTGCAGCAAATATACGCGGCGCTAGGCAAAACGCGCTACTGGGCGCAGGTGCAGACCAGCCACCCGCAGATCACTGCCAGCCAGCGCAAGGTGCTTGGCAAACTGTTTGATGCGTTGCCCAGTGGTTTTGATGGTGGCCTGAGCACCGAGAAATACGTCGCCATTACCGGCCTGTCGCGCGCCACTGCGTACCGCGAGCTGACGCAGCTGTTGGCATCAGAGTTGCTGTTGAAAACGGGGCAAGGCAAAGCCACGCGTTATGCGCTAGTTATTTAAGGCTAATTAATGCTTCTGGCCCAAGGAAATGCTAGCTTGTATGCTATATATACTGTAGTAAATGGCATGCAGAGTAATCCCCTTGTGTGTGAAGATAACAGCCTTAAACCATGCCTATCCTCGCGCAATCTGGCTATGTGCGCTGCCGCGTAACCCAGCTCGGCCAGTTGCGGCGATGTTTTACGTTTGGGTGCTTGGTTCTGTGCTCGCTCAGGCGCTTGGTGTGGACGGCTTCGCGGCTGTCCCCCGCCCTTCGGGCTCCTCCTTGATGCCGCTACGCCGTACACACCAAGCGCCTGAGCTGCGTAGTGGGGTGGTTTGGAGCCACACGGCGGATAGCCAACCACGTCGCGAGACCAGGTCGGCGGAGTACTCAGCGTAGCGGCATACAAGGAGGCAGCGGCCCTAGGCCGCAACGGGGGACAGCCGCGAAGCTGAGTACTCCGCCGACCTGGTCCAGTAAAAGACTTGGCAAGAGTGAGCTACGCGCATGGCTACCGCACGGGTTTCCACCCAGCGCAAGCACGCACACGGCAGCTAGACTAAACTGGTTTATTTGTTACTAGGAACCGCACTATGTCAGACACTGGCTCCACTTCGCGCCGCCATTTTTTATCTGCCACTGCCGCCTTGGGAGCCAGCGCTTGGGTACCCAGTGCTACAGCGCAAAAGGCCTCTGCTGCCAGTGCTTCGTGGCCCACCAAGCCTATTCGCATCGTGGTGGCTTTTCCGCCCGGTGGGTTGACCGATACGTACGCCCGCATGTTCGCTGAGCAATTGACCACTGCACTGGGCCAGACCGCTGTGGTGGACAACAAACCCGGTGGCGGCGCGATCATTGCTATCGACGCGGTGGCCAAATCGCCTGCCGACGGCTACACCTTGCTGATGACCACCTCAGGCACGGTGTGGCAAAACCGTGTGCTGTATAACAAACTACCGTACAACCTGGACAAAGACCTCACGCCTGTGGCCAATTTCCCCAGTGGGCCGCTGATAGTGGCGGTGCCAGACAAAGTGCCCGCCCGCACCATGCGCGAGTTCATTGAATTTGCCAAAACCAACACTGCATCGATGGGCACCTACGCGCCTGGCTCCATCCCGCATATGGTGGCCGACCAGATCAACCGCAACGATGGCACCAAAATTCTGCCCATCCATTACCGCGGCGAAGCGCCTATGTGGGTGGACTTGGCATCTGGTCAAATTCAAATCGCCATTGGCAGCTACCAGTCGTTTGCCACCGTGCAAACCCGGGGCGTGCGGGCTATAGGCGTGACGGGCCTGTACCGTTGCCCCAAGCTGCCCGATGTGCCCACCCTGGTAGAGCAAGGCATACAAGGCCGCTTGGTGGGTTTGGAGGGCGGCCTGCCGCTGATGGCGCCCGCAGGCACGCCTGAGGCGGTGTTGCAGGCGCTGTCGCGCGTGGTGGTGGACGGTGCCAACAGTGAACGGGCTGCCAAGCTGCGCGAGACTTTTGCGATTCCCAATAAACCCCAAAACTTGGCCGAGACCCGCCGCGCTTGGGAGCGTGATGTGCCAGTGTGGATCAAGACGGCGGTGGACTTAGGTATCAAGCTGGACTGACAGCCCTGTTCAAACCAGCTCAGCTCAGTTCAGCACGCACCACGGCGTGGTTTAAAACACTGGCCCAAACCGGTAGCGGTCAATCCGCCAAAAACAGCGCCGGGTCTACCATGGTGCGGTTAAGCATCACGCTCCAGTGCAGGTGCGGGCCTGTCACGCGGCCTGTGGCACCTACAGAGGCCAGGCGCTGGCCAGCGGCCAGTGTTTCGCCTAGCTGTACGTCGATGGTGCTGAGGTGGCAAAACATGCCCAGCAAACCGCCGCCGTGGTCTAGCCAGACGGTATTGCCGTTAAAAAAGTAGTCGCCCACGTCAATTACCCGGCCCGCTAGCGGTGCCAGCACCGGTGTGCCGGTAGGCGCAGCTATGTCCATACCGCTGTGGGGGTTGCGCGACTGGCCGTTGAACACGCGGCGCAAACCAAACGAGCCAGAGCGGCGGCCTGCTGAGGGTGCGCGCATGCGCATAGCGGTTTGCAATGCAGCGCTTTGGTCCCACAAGGCGGGCGGCTGGGTGAAGGTGGCGTAAACGCCTTCTAGGTGGGCGCGCTCACGTTCGTAGCGCGCTTGGTTGTCTGGGCTTAAATCCACCGTGCCTGGTGCTACGCTTAAACGCTGCTGTGCATACTGCTTGGCCGCTATGGTGTAGGGTACCGGCTGGCGCTGCCCATCGGCGCTGGTGCGCACTATGCTGGCAGGGCCCGGCGCGGCAGACAGCGCAATGCCCACCAGCGCCGTCCAGCCTGCGGCATTGCCCAGCACCAGCACGGGTATGCTGCCAGCTTCATTGTGCAAACCGCCCAAGGTGGCCACTGGCCGCTGCTCGGCGGGCCCCAGCGGCAGGCGTGCTATGCCGCCGGGCACCGCCAAGGGCTTGGGCCAAACGCCTTGCTGGGCCTGTACAGGCAAACCTGCCGCCGTTAGCCAGCCAGCCGTGGCCAGCAAGGCGCTGCGGCGGTTGGGTAGTAAAAAATTGCTTTGCAAGGTGTTTTTAAGCATGCTTTTAAGCATGCTTTTAAGCATATTTTGGGCCTCTGGCCCAAGGAAATGTTGCATGGGTAGCTATTGTAAATATAGCATCATAGTTCATAATCAAAGGCATGCCTACCCTCTACCCCACGCCTGACAAAGATGCCATTGCCCTACTGCCTGCTTTTGAGCGCCTGGGCCCAGACCGCATAACGCTGGTTACCACAGGCGCGCAAGCGCAAGCCGCGTATGCCCAACTAGCGCGCGCCGCTGCCTGGGGTTTTGACACTGAATCTAAACCCACCTTTCGCGTAGGCGAGGTGTCGGATGGGCCGCACATTGTGCAGCTGTCCACCGCTGAGCGGGCTTGGGTCTTTCAGCTGCACGACCTGCAGTGCCGCGCCGTGGTGGCCCAGCTAATGGCCCTAGAAGGCATCACCAAAGCAGGCTTTGGCCTGGGCGACGACCGCAAACGCATCATCAGCAAACTGGGGGTAGACCCCGCGGGAGTGCTGGAGCTGAACACTATTTTTCGTGAGCGCGGCTACCGCAAAGACATGGGTGTCAAAGGCGCAGTGGCCGTGCTGTTTAACCAGCGTTTTATCAAGTCTAAGAAGGCTGCCACCAGCAACTGGGCCAATCTGCGCCTCACCGAAGCGCAGCTGGTGTATGCGGCTAACGATGCGTATGCGGCACTGCGCGTGTGGCAGGCGTTGCAAGCCTAAGCAGGCAGCACCACACACACCTCCAACCCTGGCAGCGCGTTGCGCACCGCCAAAGTGCCGCCGTGGGCCTGCGCAACCAGCTTGCACAGGTACAGCCCCAGGCCTACGCCGCCGGTTGCGCGCGTGCGTGCAGCATCGGGTCGGTAAAAGGGTTCGGCCAAGTGGGGCAGGGCGGCGGGGTCTACGCCGGGGCCGTGGTCGCGCACGGTAATGCATACGCCGCCCTCAGGCGTGCGCTGCACACTGACCACCACAGCTTGCAGTTGCGTGCCAGCCACAGCGGTGTTGTGCCGCAGTGCGTTGTCTAGCAGGTTGCGCAGCAGCAGGCGCATGCGGGTGCGGTCTAGCGCTAGCGTGGGCAGGTCGGGTGCCAGGGTTTGCGCTACACCAGGGCCGTCGGGCAGGCTGCTGACCACTTCGCGCACTAGCGTTGCTAAATCAGTCGGCTCGCGCTGCAGCGCGGCGTGCGGGCTGGCCAGGCGTTCGCTTTCTAGCAGGTCGGTGACCAGGTCGCGCATCAGGGCCAGGTCGCGCAGCAGGGCTTCGCGGTGGGGCTGCAGCGCTGGGGTTTCGGGCAGCAGCTCGGTGTTCAGCCGCGCGCGGGTCAGCGGGCTGCGCAGCTCGTGGCTAATGGCCAGCAGCAGGGCGCGTTTGGCGTCTAGCATTTGCCCAATGTCTGCGCCCATGGTGTTGATGGTGGTGGCCAGCTGGCCTAGTTCATCAGGGCTTTTGGGGCGGCGCACGGGAATAGACTGCGCAAAATTACCACCACCAAAGCGCTGCGCACCAGCGCGTATGTCGTCTAACGGGCGCAGCAGGTAGCGCACGTACAGATAAGCCAGCAGCGTTAGAAGCAGTAGTGAAACCAGAGCAATACCAATCATGCGCGGCCTGCGTTCAAAGGCGTCGTCGTTCAGGCCAAACTCTATGGTGTGGCCGTCTGCTGTGGTGCGTTTGACCAAGTTGCGCCAGTCTTTGTCGCCGCCCCAGCGCTCGCGGTGCCATGCCTCGTCGCTGCTGTTGGTATTGCTGTAGCTGCTGTGCTGCCAGTGCGGCCGCTGCTGCCCGGGGTGCGACTGCCAGTTGACTTGCGCGCCTGCAATGCGCACAGTCACAGGCAGGCGCTGTGTAATGGCTTGCGCCCTTTCAATGCTAGGTAGGCCGCTTTTATCTTGGGCAATGTCGGCGGCTAAGCGGTCTACATAGTCCATCAACATGGGGTGTGCGGCATCGCGCCAGCCTATAGAAAAAGCCCGTTGCACACTGCCAATAAAAACAAATGCCATCGCGCCGGCTAGCAGCAAAAACACTACCACCAGCCGCAGCTTAAGTGAATGGCCTAGCGCATGGCGCGCGCGGCTGAAGCGGCTGATCTTCATGGCAGCGTTTTTCATGGAGGCAGCTTGGGCAGCGCTAGGCAATAGCCCGCGTTGCGCAGCGTTTTAATGCAGTCCAGCGGCTCTAGTTTTTTGCGCAGGCGGCTTACCACAATGTCTACCGCGCGGGTAAAGAGCTCGGCCTCGTGGCCGCGCAGGTGGTTCAAAATATCATCTCGGCTGTATACCTTGCCTGCATTACGCGCCAGCAGGTGCAGCAGGTCAAACTCGGTGCTGGTCAGCTCTAGTACTTCACCTTGGCGCGTCACACTGCGGCGCGCCGGGTCTAGTGTTAGGCCGTCAAAATGCAGTGTGCTTTGTGCAACCTCACCTTTGATGGGGTGCACTATCTGCACGCGGCGGCGCAGCACGGTTTGCAGCCGCGCCACCAGCTCGCGCGGCTCAAACGGCTTGGGCAAATAATCGTCAGCGCCAATCTCTAGCCCCACCACGCGGTCCATCACGTCGCCGCGCGCGGTCAGCATGATGATGGGAATGTCGCTGTCTTTGCGAACCGTGCGGCACAGCTCAAACCCGTCCATCTCAGGCAGCATCACGTCCAAAATAGCGGCATCAAACTGGCCACTGCGCAGGTGCTGCAGTCCATCGCTAGGCTTTAGCGCATGGGTAAGCGACAGCTCAAAGCGCTGAAAATACTTAGCCAACGGCGGCCCCAGCTGCGCGTCATCGTCAATTAGCAAAATACGGTGCATGCTGGCATCTTAACCATAAGTTAAAAATACAGAAGACGCTAAACTTCTTGTAAAAATTTTTCTAATGGTCTGCGTGGTGTGGAAGGTGCTGGGTTAACGCTGTAGCCTAGACGGCAGAACATTTGTACCGTCGCATCACCTAAAGTGAGTGGTGCAGGTTTGCCCAAAACAATTTGGTGCACCTTCTCGTAATACGGTTTCATCTCGGTAAATTCTTGCAGAGCTTGGCTCATAGGGTGCATGCCCAGGCCCAGCTCGGTAGCCTTAAGCTGCAAGCGCAGGTAGATCCGCCCGGCTTCAATTTGCTGGCTGCGGCTGCTACCAGTGCTGGTTAGCCAAACAAAACCCATCGCGCTGCGGCTGTGGCCCTCAAAACGTCCCATAGCGGTCTTGTATGCGCTGCTACCCAGTACTAATGGCGCATTACGATCAAACATGCCCATAGCGTTCGCTAAACGCAGAAAGGTGCTGTTGATCGAAATGCCATCGCGATTTTTGAGAATTTCACTAGGTCCGATACGAAGTAGTTTGGAGCTTTCTAGGTAAGTGCGTGGTGTCAATAACTCCACCTGAGCAGATTGCCAGCATAGCTCTCGCATGGTGGCCAACTGGGTTGCTTCGACTGTACCGCCCACGGTAATTGCTGCTGATTTGCTACTGTCAAGCAGTGTTTGTAATGTGGTCGCACTCACAGCGCGTGCGGTATCGTAGTCACTTTTTGGCGTGCGGCGTTTTAAGATGTGTTCAAACAGCGCATCAGGCGCGGCGACGGTGTTTAGTTTTCTCAAGGCAATACTTGCAACCGGGCGCGCATCCCAACCCTTCAGGTTCGGTGTTAACTCTCCCTCTGGCCATAACGTCACCTGCGCTTGCAGTCCTTCTTTTGATAAAGCCATCACTAACAGTTCTATAAAAGCGCCGTGGCCAATCAAAATTTGCCGCCCAAACGGATCGGTCTCTGGTAAAACTCTTTGAGGGTCAGTTTTCAAAATAATAGTATCGGCTTGGCGTAAATCCACCAGCCAGGGCTGCAGGTTGTGAGGGTTAGGCGCAGTAATGGCGTAAGCCAAGGCGCGGCGACGCGAATCGGCCTCAGCGCCAGGGCCTTGCCATGCTTCAATGGCAGCCTCGGGATAGTCGCCAGATGCCGCGCAAGCGCTCAAGGTGGCCGTGCTGGCCAATGTGGCAGCGGTGATGGTTCCACCACCGACTATTCGTATGAAATTGCGGCGTTGCATAGTGTGCATTTTTTAAATTCGGGTTAAATAAATGGCCAATTTACTGGCTGTTTTGGCGATGGCGTGGTGGCGCTGGATCAGTGTGCGCAAGCGGTGCTGCGAGGGCACGGCCAGCGCGTCAAAACGGTCAGCCGCTGACAGCAGTACATGCAGCATCGGCAGCGCCGTGCCCGCTTGGCGCTGCAACAAGCCAGCCCACAGGACCATAGCATGCTCGCGGTCAAAGCGCGGCCCCCACACCATGGCCATCAGCTCGGCATGGGGGTCGCTGGCTGTGCCCAGCAAGGCGGGGCCATAGGAGCGCACCTGCTGGGTTAAATAACAATCAACCACGGTCCCACCAGCCACCACGGTGCGCCATCCGGTCGCGCACCTGCTTTTGCTGTGCAGGGTCAAGGCTGTCATAAAAATCAGCCATTGCGGCAATCATTTTGGGGCCATTGCCTTGCACTGCCTGTGTTTTTTGGTCCAGCAAAGCTTGGGCGCGTGTACGGTCAAATTTATCACCCGCAATCACCGCTTTGAACTCTGCACGCGGGTCAACATCTTTGCCCTTAAACGCCGTGCGCGACGCAATGACTTCGTCTGCCAGCACACCCAGTTTTTGTTTTTGCTCAGTATTGAGCACCAGTTTGCTGCTGATTTTGTCTACCACTTTAGCGCGCACCTCGCCCACCCGCTCAGCGCTCCAGTCACCCCCATGGCCGCGCCCACCGCAAGCCGTCAGGCCACCAACCAACAAGGTAGCGCCTAAAGCGCCCACGAGGGTACGTTTAATCCAAGTTTTCATAACAGTCTTCTCCTTCGCTCCAAAGAGCAGTTAAACAAGACTGTCAGTGTGCCCCGCAGCAGAACGCGGGTCATCTCGCCGGGGTATCGGTTTGTTTCGGTTTATGTCAAACGCCGTGTACATCCTGCAGCTTCAATGCTGCAGCTGCTCTCGCGCTAAGGCTGGCTACAGCGCCATTGCGTCTCGCACTTGCTGCAGGGCGGCTGGGTCGTCCATGGTGGCCAGGTCGCCGGTGTCGCGGCCTTCGCACACGGCTTGTATGGCGCGGCGCAGCAGTTTGCCGCTGCGGGTTTTGGGCAGCAGGTTGACAAAGCGCACGCGGGCAGGGCGGGCTACAGCGCCCAGCTGCTCGTCTACCAGCTTCATGATCTCAGCTTCCAGCTGGCGCTGGCCTTGCGCGGCGCCCAAGCTGGTGCTGTCTTTAGCCACCGCAAAGGCCATGGCCACTTGGCCTTTGAGAGGGTCTGCCACGCCTACTACCGCTACCTCGGCCACATTGGGGTGGCTGGCTATGCTTTCCTCAATCTCACGCGTGCCTAGGCGGTGGCCTGCCACGTTGATCACATCGTCGGTGCGGCCCAAAATGGTGTAGTAGCCGTTGGCATCGCGGATGCCCCAGTCGAAGGTGTTGTAAACCAGTTTTCCAGGCACGCTTTTCCAGTACGTGTCTACAAAGCGCTGGTCGCCCTGCCACACGGTTTGCATGCAGCCGGGCGGCAAGGGGCCTTCAATGACCACTACGCCTTTTTCGCCATGGCCCAGCATCTCTTCGCCTGTAGCCTCGTGCAGCAGTTTGACGTTGTAGCCGTACATGGGCACGCCGGGGCTGCCAAACTGTGGCTGCGGGCCGCTAAGGCCGCCGCCGTTGGCGGTAGCCAAAATGGGCCAGCCGGTCTCGGTTTGCCAGTAGTTGTCAATCACGGGCTTGCCTATGCCTGCGCTGATCCAGCGCGCGGTGGGCTCGTCTACCGGCTCACCCGCAAGGTACAAGGCTTTTAAGCTGGAGAGGTCGTGCTGCGTGAGGTACGCGCTGTCTTGTTTTTTGAGCACGCGAATGGCCGTGGGTGCGCTGAACATGTGGGTCACTTTGTATTTGGCCACAATGCTCCACCAAATACCGCCGTTGGCAGCGCCGTCCATGCCGCGCGTGGGCGTGCCTTCGTAAAACACGGTGGTCATGCCTGCTAACAGCGGGCCGTACACAATGTAGCTGTGGCCTACCACCCAGCCAACGTCGCTGGTGGCAAAGTACACCTGGCCGGGTCGGCAGTCAAAGATGTACTTCATGCTGGCGGCCAAGCCCACCGCGTAGCCGCCCACGTCGCGCTGCACGCCCTTGGGTTTGCCCGTGGTGCCGCTGGTGTACAGGGTGTAGCTCACGTCAGTAGCAGCTAGCCATTCGCAAGGCACTTGGGTGTTTAAGTGCTTCTGGCGTGCAGTGGCGTAGTCCACCATTGGCGTGGCCAGCAAGGCAATGGTGGCAAGCTGGCGGTTAACCATCAGCACGCAGGCAGGCTTGTGCGCTGCCAGTTGAATAGCATCTTCCAGCAGGGCGGTGTACGGCACCACCTTGCCGCCGCGCGAGCCTGCATCTGCGGTGATGATCACTTTAGGCGCAGCATCGTCAATGCGCTGGGCCAGCGACACACTGGCAAAGCCGCCAAACACCACGCAGTGGATTGCGCCAATGCGCGCGCAGGCCAGCATGGCAAACGCTGCCTCGGCCACCATGGGCATGTACAGCAGCACGCGGTCGCCCTTGCCTACGCCCATGTCTTTCAACATAGCGGCCATGCACTGCACTTCGGTGTGCAGCTGGCGAAAGGTATAGGTTGTTTCGGTGTTGGTCTCGGTGCTGATGTAGACCAACGCGGCTTGGTCAGCACGGTCCTCTAGGTGGCGGTCTATGGCGTTGTGGCACAGGTTGGTGGTGCCGCCCACATACCAGCGGGCAAAAGGCGGGCGGCTGTAGTCGCAAATTTGCTGGGGTGGTGTGTGCCAGTCAATGAGTTGCGCTTGCTCGGCCCAAAAAGCCTCAGGCTCGGCGAGGGCGCGAGCCGAAAAGTCAGTAAATGCGGTCATGGTGTCTCCTGCAGTGCTGCACTTAGTTGTTTATGTGCAATAACGTATCTCCTAATTATGCGTGGGTTAGATTACAAGATATGTTAGAGCAGTAAGTAAACTCCGTTTTAAGCGCTTAAATTTATTTCTGCTGACTGGCATACACCAAAGTGGGCATAGTCAATTGCTGAAATAACGCTTCCAGTTGGTCAATGGGTAATGGTTCTGCGGCATCTACCCACCAAGTCAATAAGCCCCATAGCGAGGCAGCGATATAGTGCACACTGGCTTCGCGCTGCCACTGCGGCGGAGTCATGCGTGGCACCTCTGCATCCACAAGCTGCATCAATAAGTCTCGAAAACGCTCTTGTACAACAAAGCTGCTACGGCGGCCAACTATAGCCCGAGAGAGCTGTCGTTGCCCATGGATGTGCACTAGCAGGTTGCGCACAAATCTCAGGCCTTGATTATTTACTGCCTTGTGGGTGTCAGATTGTGCACCTAGTGCGATGCGTAAACCGTCCAAACTAAAAGTCAATAGTTGTTCTTTACTTTGAAAATGGACATAAAACGTAGATCGACCTACGTTGGCGCTATCGCATATGTCTTGCACACTCACATTGTCCCAACCGTGCTGTGCCATTAGCATCAACAAAGCGTCGCGCAAAGCGGTACGTGTGCGTTGTATGCGTCGATCAACTGATGGCAATGTTGGTGAAGTCATGGTGGCTGGTAGTAGACAACAGGCTGCGATGTGTCCGTAATTGCACACGGGTTGCTGCAGTGGTCTTGTTATCTGACAAATACTAACCCAAGATAGACATATGTCCGTTTTTGAACAAGCATCTATTATGAATCCAACCTTAGTATGTGTCCGCGATCAGTTGTTGATTGTCATGGGCGCTTGCCTGGCTTTTGCAGCGGCTGCCCAAGAGCAGCGTATGTTGTCGGTCGAGGCTTACGGCTTTGTAAATGCACGTGGACGTGCTGTAGCTAAGCTTTTTGAACCTGGCGACAGCGTGCGCGGGCACAGCCGCCAAGAGCATGTAGCTGTCATTACAAATAGAAAGGCGAGTTTTCAATTTGCTAATTTAGTACCGGGGCGTTATGCCATAGTGGTTTTTCATGATGAAAACAATAACAACGAAATTGACCACAACACACTGCGCTTGCCGACAGAGGCGCTGGGGTTCTCAGGAGGTTATGCAATGGGTCTTTTTTCTGGCTTACCAAATTTTGAAAAATTGGCATTTAGCTACGACAAGCCCCTGCAACACATACATATTATTGTGAAGTGAGTAAAGCCATGCGACAAAAATTTAAACTGGCTGTGCGCTACTTTTTTTACCCTGCATTGGCAGCAATTACCCTGCTTTATCTGGGTCTGGAGCTTGGCAGGTCGCAGCCATCTCAATCTGTTGGGCAGTGGTATGGCATCTATTTAATCGGCATGGTCGTTGTGATGATCAGTATCGAGGCTTTGATGCCGTTGAGAGATGAATGGCGCATGACTCGCGCTAGATTTTGGCGACGTGATTTGCCGTTTTTGATGTTGGGTGCGTCAACGATTGCAGCAGCCAACTATTTGGCCACAATAGTTGCTATGTATTACAGTCTCGGTCGTGGTGGTGCCCTTGCAGGTGTGCCGCTTTTGCCAGGCGTACTTCTCGCGCTGATGACTACAGACTTTTGCTGGTATTGGGTGCACAGATTCAGCCATACAGGCAGTGGCAAGCTGGGTCGATGGGTATGGCGTGTACATGCGGCCCACCATATGCCAGCACAAGTGTACGTACTGATGCATGCTATTGGGCACCCTGTTAACGCTGTCGTGGTACGTGCTATTTTGACGTTGCCGTTGTTTTTTCTGGGACTTTCAACGGAGGTGGTCTTTGTGGCGGGCGTAGTGACTGGCTTTCAAGGATTGGTGTCGCATATGAATATTGATAGCCGTGTAGGCTGGCTCAATTATATTTTGGTTGGCACAGAACTACACCGTTTTCATCACAGCGCCGATCCCAGCGAAGCTAAAAACTTTGGTGCTGTAGTGTCAATATGGGATTTGCTATTTGGTAGTTTTTACTACCGCCCCGGCGCAATCCCTGATCGCTTGGGCTTACAAGCTCCAGAACTATATCCAAGTGATATGCAATTGGGCAAGATTATCGCGTTGCCATTCCATTCAGACCGGCCATCTGTTAATTAGCTTACACCTGCATCGCCCCACGGTACCATTGGTGAAAATGCTCCATCCCATCCTCCATCGGGCTTTGGTAGGGGCCTGACTGGTTGTCGCCACGTTCTAGCAGGGCTTGGCGCCCAGCGTCCATGCGCAGGGCGATTTCGTCGTCTTCTACGCAGGTTTCCATGTAGGCGGCTTGCTGGGCTTCGATGAATTCGCGCTCAAAAGCGGCGATTTCTTCGGGGTAGAAAAACTCCACCATGTTGAGTGTTTTTTGTGGGCCTTGGGGGAACAGGGTGCTCACCACCAGCACGTGCGGGTACCACTCGACCATGATGTTGGGGTAGAAGGTGAGCCAGATAGCGCCGTGCTTGGGCGGCTGGCCGCCACGGTAGTTCAGCACCGCGTCGTGCCAGCGCTGGTAAACTGCGGTGCCAGGCTTGCCCAGCTTGTCGGCCACGCCAACGGTTTGCACGCTGTACTTGGGTTTGAGCTCCCAGCGCAGGTCGTCGGTAGCCACAAATTGGCCCAAACCGGGGTGAAAGGGGCCTACGTGGTAGTCCTCTAGGTAGACCTCGATAAAGCTCTTCCAGTTGTAGTTGCACTCATGCAATATGGCCCGGTCAAACACGTAGCCGTCAAAGTTCAGCTCGCCCAGGGCTTGCATGCTGGCCAGGTCGGCTTTTACATCGCAGTGCGGTGCGTCAAAGAGCAGGCCGTTCCAGTTTTGCAACGGGTAGTTTTGCAGGTGCAGGCAGGGGTCTTGCGCAAAGTGGGGCGCGCCTATGAGGGTGCCGGTGGGGGTTTTGCCCGACACGTCGTACGTCCAGCGGTGCAGCGGGCAAATAATGTTGCCTGCAGCCGCGTCAATGCGGCCACGGCCTTTGAGCATCAAAGCTTGGCGGTGGCGGCAGACGTTAGAAATCAGCTCAATGCCTTTGGGCGTATGCACCAGGGCGCGGCCCTCGGCCTCTTGCGGCAAGGTATGGTACTGGCCCACATGGGGCACCGACAGCTGGTGGCCAATATAGCGCGGGCTGCGGGCAAAAATGCGCTCTTGCTCTGCGGCGTAGGTTGCGGGGTCAAAATAGCCAGCCACATCCAGCGGGCTGGTGGCCAAGCCGGAGGCGTTTAAATGGGGCTGCAGACTTAAGTCGGTCATGCTGAGACAAGGGCCTATGGTTGTTGCGCCCTGCCGTAGCACCCGCAGGAATGCGGGTTTACCGGACGGGACAATTTTACCCGCCTACAATTGCGGCTTCAGACCCTCTACCGCATTAGACTCTATCCCAGCCTATGGCCAAAGCCCCCAACTCAACATCTGCCCCAGCCCCTACCGCCAACCTGACTTACGAAGCCGCCCTGCAAGAGCTAGAAGCTTTGGTGGCCAAGGTCGAATCTGGCCAACTGCCGCTGGACGACCTGCTGTCGAACTACCAGCGCGGTGCCGTGCTGCTTAAAATTTGCCGTGACAAACTGCAAGCCGTAGAACAGCAAATTAAGGTGCTGGACGGCAAGGCCGACGGCCAAACCAGCCCATGGGCGCAAGAATGAACGCGCCCCTGCTTGCTGGTGCAACGCAGCCCACGCTAGACTTTGCCGACTGGATGGCGGCCCAGCTGGGCGCGGTAGAGGCCGCCTTAGAGCAGTGGGTGCCCGCCCACGCACCTGCGGGCTTGGGCGATGCCATGCGCTACGCCGTGCTGGACGGCGGCAAACGCCTGCGCCCACTGCTGGTGATGGCCGCGTGCGAGGCCACCGGCGGTGATGGGCCATCGGCTACCCGGGCTGCCTGCGCTGTTGAACTGATTCACGCCTACAGCCTGGTGCACGACGACATGCCCTGTATGGACAACGACATATTGCGTCGTGGCAAACCCACGGTGCACGTAAAATTTGGCCAAGCGCAGGCCCTGCTGGCCGGTGACGCGCTGCAGGCACTGGCCTTTGAGCTGCTAACCCCGCAAGATGCCAGCATGGGCACAGCGGTGCAAGCCCGCCTGTGCGCGCTGCTGGCCCGCGCGGCCGGTGAGGCCGGCATGGCCGGGGGGCAAGCGATTGACCTGGCCAGCGTGGGGGTGCTGCTTACCGAAGACCAGCTGCGCGAAATGCACCGCCTTAAAACAGGCGCGCTGCTGCAAGCTAGCGTGGCCATGGGCGCAGCCTGCGGGCACGCCACAGCTGCGCAGCTGCAGGCCTTAAACGACTACGGCAGTGCCATTGGCCTGGCTTTTCAGGTGGTAGACGACATACTGGACGTGGTGGCCGACTCTGCCACGCTGGGCAAAACTGCGGGTAAAGACGCAGACAACGACAAGCCCACCTACGTCTCGCTGATGGGCCTTGCGCATGCGCGCGCCTATGCACACAGCCTGCATAGCCAAGCCTTGGCGGCACTGCAGGCCAGCGGTTTGCACAACACCCGCAGCCTGTGCGCATTGGCTGACATGGTGGTGCAGCGCAGCAGCTAAACGCTGGGCATGCCACAATGCATTCCAAAGTGTTGCTTTAAGCCGTTTTAGGCACGATTTAGGCATCTGTCCCAAGGAAATGCTGCACAAGCAGCTATAAAATAGCTAGCAAACTAAATTTTAAAATCAGCATGACCCTTTTGTCCGCCATCAATTCCCCAGCCGACCTGCGCTTGCTGCCACGCGCCCAGCTGAAAACACTGGCCGCCGAGCTGCGCGACTACGTGCTGCAGTCGGTGTCGCAAACCGGCGGGCACCTCAGCTCTAACCTGGGCACGGTGGAGCTGACCGTGGCGCTGCACTATGTGTTTAACACCCCGCACGACCGGCTGGTGTGGGACGTGGGCCACCAAACCTACCCGCACAAAATTTTGACTGGCCGCCGCGACCAAATGCACACCTTGCGCCAGCTGGGCGGCATCAGCGGCTTTCCGCGCCGACCTGAGAGCGAATACGACACCTTTGGCACTGCCCACTCGTCCACTTCAATTTCTGCAGCGCTGGGCATGGCGATTGGCGCGCGCACCAAAGGCGAGCAGCGCCATGCTGTGGCCATCATCGGCGACGGTGCCATGACCGCCGGCATGGCCTTTGAGGCGCTCAATAACGGCGGCGTGCAGCCCGGCCTGCCGCTGTTGGTGGTGCTTAACGACAACGACATGAGCATCAGCCCGCCCGTGGGTGCACTGAACCGCTACCTTGCCCAGCTGATGAGTGGCCAGTTTTACTCTGCAGCGCGCAACGTGGGCAAAACCGTGCTCAAAGCCGCACCGCCGCTGTTTGAGCTGGCCAAGCGCTTTGAAGAAAACGCCAAAAGCATGGTGGTGCCCGCCACATTGTTTGAAAAGTTTGGCTTCAACTACGTGGGTCCTATTGATGGCCACGATTTAGATTCGCTGATTCCCACGCTGGAAAACGTCAAACATTTGATGGCCAGCGGCGCAGGCCCGCAGTTTTTGCACGTGGTCACCAAAAAAGGCCAAGGCTACAAACTGGCCGAGGCTGACCCTGTGGGCTACCACGGGCCGGGCAAGTTTGACCCGGCAGTGGGCATTGTCAAGTCCACCGCACCCTCTAAGCAAACCTTCACCCAAGTGTTTGGCAACTGGCTGTGCGACATGGCCGCCAAGGACGCGCGTTTGGTTGCCATCACCCCCGCCATGCGCGAGGGCTCAGGCATGGTCGAGTTTGAAAAACGCTTCCCACTGCGCTACCACGACGTAGGCATTGCCGAGCAGCATGCCGTCACCTTTGCCGCAGGCTTGGCCTGCGAGGGCTTGAAACCCGTGGTGGCCATCTACAGCACTTTTTTGCAGCGCGGCTATGACCAGTTGATCCACGACGTGGCGATCCAGAACCTGCCTGTGGTGTTTGCGCTAGACCGCGCAGGCTTGGTAGGCGCCGACGGTGCCACCCACGCCGGTGCCTACGACATTGCGTATTTGCGCTGCATTCCCAATATCAGCGTAGCCTGCCCGGCAGACGAGGCCGAGTGCCGCGCATTGTTAACGACCGCGTTTGAGCAAAACCATTCAGTGGCCGTGCGCTACCCGCGCGGCGCAGGCGCGGGCGTGCCCTGCGGCAGCGACCTTACGCCGTTGCCGTTTGGCAAAGCAGAAGTACGCCGCATGTCAGCTGCTAAAAAAATAGCCATCCTGAGTTTTGGCACCATGCTGCAGCCGGCCTTGCAAGCGGCTGATAAGCTCGATGCCACGGTGGTTAATATGCGCTGGGCCAAGCCTGTGGACAAGGAAATGCTCAAAGACATTGCCGCAAGCCACGACGCACTGGTCACGCTGGAAGAAGGCTGCCTGATGGGCGGTGCAGGCTCAGCGGTGCTAGAGGCTTTGCAGCAGTTGCACACCACCAAACCGGTGCTGCAACTGGGCTTGCCCGATACGTTTATCGAGCATGGCGACCCGGCCAAGCTGCTGGCGCTGCAAGGGCTGGACGCTGCAGGTATCGAAGCGTCTATCCGCCAGCGGTTTAGCTAACTACTTTGCGGTAATTACCCACCGTAATTACCTTAACGTAATTACTTAACGGGTTTAAGCGCCTGGGCTACGCTGAGCACGGTGGTGCCCCAGTTGCCCGGCAGTTCCAGGCTGTAAATTCCGCTGGTAAACGCGGCTTGGGAGGCGGTGGTAACAAAGCGCACATAGCGCAGGCTGCCAGCTGTGATACCGCTAAGCAGGGCAGTGCCGTTGGCTTCAAGGGCTGCTGTTTGCAGGTCTTGGGTAAAGCCTGCATCGCGCGCCACTTGCACTGTCAGGCCTTGCGGCCAGTCCACACTTTGGTTATACACTTTGAGCAGCAAATCGTTGGACACAGAGGTCACAAAAGCACCCGTAGCTATTTCTCCGGGCCACACCAGCTTGACAGGTGCTGGTACCAAGGTCAGCAGCGCCAGGCTGTCAAAGCCTTCAATATTGGCAGGGTCTACCCCGCGGGCTCGTGCAAAGTAGGTGCCGTTGGGCAGGCTGGCCACATCAAACTCAGGGCCGTTGGATTTAAAGTCACCGCGAATTTGGGTAAATTTATCGTCTACTGCAAACTGCGCGCGGTACAGCGCAGCACCCGTCACCGCGCCCACGGTGTACAGCGCTTTGGCCGAGCTGTCGCGCACCACTTGGGTGGTGCTTTGGGCCACAGGGGCTGCCAGCAGGGCCACTACATTGACGCTGCGGTCTTGTGGTTTGACCGCTGCACCAAAGCCGCCGCCCAGGTTGGAGCCTACTTTTTGCGCGGTAATGTCGGTACGTACATTGCCCTCTAGCACTTCAGTGCGCGCAGCCTGCGAGGCCGGGTCTTCGTAAGCCACCCTAAAGTGGGTGCCGCGCACGCCGACCACCGAGGTGGGCGTGGTCACTTCCAGCGGCGTAGCGCGGTTGGCTTTCTTATCGGCCACAGTCTCTAGCACGCCCTGCAGCAAACGGATGGTGCCAGAGAACCAGTTGGTCGACGCGCTGCTGGCAGGGTCGCGCAGCGCGTAGCTGTGCTGCACGGTAACTTCGGCCAGTGTTTTAGGCATCAGCTGCACCCGCGAACCATCGCCCAGTTGCATGACGGCCGAGCTGTTAGGCCCGGTTTGCAGCTTGGCACCTTCGGGCACGGCATCACCCACTTTGGCAGCCTGCCCGTTAAGCTGCACGTCGCCCTCTGCGCTAAGCACCTTGCCCGGCGTGGCTATGCGTGGCTGCGAGCCAAAGTTAAGCAGGCTTTTGGGAATGGCAATCACTTGGCCAGGCTGGAGCAGGTTAGGGTTTTTCAGGCCATTGAGCTGGGCTACCTGGCCCCACTGGGACGACTTTAGCAACAGGTTGCGGGTCAGTGCCTGCAGCGAGTCGCCTTTTTGTACTGTGTAGCTGATAAAAGGCTCGGGCGTAGCGGCCGTAGCGGCCCATGCAGGCATGAGAAGTGAACCGAACGCTATTAAAAATGTAGCTGCTTGTGCAGCATTTCCTTGGGCCAGAGGGCTAAAACGCTTATTATTCATTGGAAACATGTCCTTATTGTTCACTTACTACCGCTGCGCGTTGCGCTGACTTAGGCCGAAAGGCACTGCATACTGAACTGTTGGTTTCCATGTAGGGTCCACCAATCAAATCCACACAGTAGGGCACAGCCGCAAAAATTCCGGGCACAGAATTTTCACCTGACTGTATGCCTTCTAACGTCTCTTGTATCGATTTAGGTTGACCGGGCAGGTTGATGATGAGACTTCTGTCACGAACCACGGCGCATTGGCGCGACAGTATTGCGGTGGGTACGAACTTTAGGCTTATCTGGCGCATCTGTTCGCCAAAGCCGGGCATCACTTTGTGCGCTACCGCCAGCGTGGCCTCAGGGGTTACGTCACGCAGCGCAGGGCCCGTGCCGCCGGTGGTAAGCACCAAGCTGCAGCCCGCACTCACCAGTTCAATCAAGGTGGCGCTGATGCCGGCCTGCTCGTCAGGAATCAAGCGAGACTCAAAGCGGATGGGGTTTTTCAAAGCCTTGGTCAGCCAGTCTTGCAGTGCAGGCAAGCCTTTGTCCACATACACGCCGCTGCTGGCGCGGTCGCTGATGGAGACAATGCCGATGGTGATGGGGTCGTAGCTAATGGGGGATGTCATGGGTTTATTGCGCAATAGCGCGAATGATGGGCAAGGCAGTGGGCAGACTGGCAGCCTTCCAGCTCTCTGCTCCGCCTCGGTACCACGCGACTTGGGTGTACCCCAGCTTTTTGGCACGCAGCGCAGCGTTGACCGACAGCCAAGAGTTACGGCCCAAGCAAGTAAAGACTACGGGTGTGCTGGTTTGCGGTACCAACAGCTTGAGCAGCCCTTCAAAGCGCTTTTCAAACGCCGCGTCTAGGTTTGCGTCTGCCAGCGCATAGCCACCGTAGGGCAAGGGCAGGGACGAAGGAATGGCGGCGACAGAGCCGCTGACATCAATTACCACAGGGGGTTGCGCAGACAGCAGCGCTTGCACCAGCCCTTGGGTGCCTAAGGTAGCCATGCCATCAAGCTTTTGTGGCGTGATGTCGGTGAATTTTTCAGTACGCAAGCCTTTGGCGCTGGTAAATCCACCACCAAACTCTTCATTGGCATAAAACTTCTCTGTTGGTAGGGTAAGTTTGGCGAGCATAGTTTTATGTTCAGCCTCATTGCTGCGCTGTAATGGCCGCAGATCGTAGGTGTCGACCATTTCGACCTCGCACAGGCGCACAGGTTTGTCTTTGGGGTGGTTGCAAAAATACACCGCCCGCAGCAGTGCGACCGTGGGCGAGTCTGCGCCCCATGTCCATCCCACGCCTTTACCTGCTATGGCACTGGCAGTTGCGCGGTGTTCGGGCCGCTCAATGAACTTGGCGATATCGGGTTTGCATGCTTCTGAAATACATTGTCTGTTGGCTAAATCAGTTAAGTAGGCGGCCATGTCAGGAACAACTTGGTTCAAAGCCTGGCCCATGATGGTGTTGGCAGGCTTAAAAGCCGCGGGCAGATCCAGCTTGACCAAATCAGTGTGGGTGATGATGCCTAAACTCAAAGCATCGTAGCCTGTGATGTCGGTGCAATCTTTGCGCAAACTTTGGCCGCTTTTACAGCGGTAGGGCACAGCTTTAGGATTGCGGGTATTTTCAAGCACCCATAGCATCGCGCCTGCGTCCTCCATCTCGTTAAGGGCCGGGTTGATCACGCTGTGGTTAAACTTCTCCCCCATATTGAGCTTGTAAAACGCATAAATGCCCGACTGCACGTTGCCGCTCACCTCGCGGGTGTTTTTATTGGCCGCGCCGTGAATGCCGATATGGGTTTGGTGGGGTTTGAAAGCATCCGAGAAGCGCCGCTCTATACCGCCCATGAACATAATCGAGCAGGCTGACACACAGCTGCCTGCAGCTACCGTTTGGTAACCTTTAGAGGCTATGAGCCGGCCCACACGCAGGCCATTCCACAGGTCACCTCCTGGGGAGTTTACAAACACTACGGTGTTAATCTTACCTGTGGCAAACGCGGCTTCAAACTTGGGTAAGTCATCGTCCACTGGGCCAGTGGCAAACAGTAAGTTGCCTTGAGCCTCTAGGGTCATAGCTTGGGCTTGTGCGGCGCACGTTACCAGCACAATAAGTTGTATAAATGCGAGAAAGCGCATGGGCTTGGCGGCGGCAAAGTTAGTTATCAATTGGCTGGCTGTTGTCTGCGCTGTGCGCCGCGACATCAGCGGCATGCTGGCTGGCTGCGCGCAGCACACCACGGGCTAGTTGAAAAATCTCTCGGTAAGCACGGCCTTGGCGCGGGGCCTCGCCGGGTTTGCCTGCCAACAGGTCTTTGCGGGCTTGGCGAATCAGCGAGCGCAGTTGTTGCAGGTCGTAGCTGTCCTGCGCTGGAGGAAAGGTGGCTGTCCAGCGCGGCAGGGCTTCTTCGTTGGCAATCAGGTCGTCGCGCCACAGCTCAGCGCGGTGCAGGGCCAGGGTGTCGGCAGCGCTGCCGCTGCGGGCGGCATCTACGGCGGCGCGAATCGGCTCGGGCTCTACCTTGCGCATGAGCTTGCCGATGTACTGCATCTGGCGGCGTTTGCCTTCAAAGTTGGTGATGCGTTTGGCCTCGGCTACAGCGTCCACCAGCTTCTCGGGCAAGTCCAGCTTGGCTATTTGCGCGGCTGACAAAATCAACAGCTGCTCGCCCAGCTTTTGCAGCTCGGTGCTTTCTTCTTTGGCCACCGTGCGGCTGTTGGCAAATTCGCTTTTAAGCTCCAGGTCCAGCTCGCTGCCCTCGGCCACAAACACGCCGCGCACATAGTAGCCTTTTTTCATGCCGCGCTTGGGCTTGGTAGAGGCTGCGCCTGGCTCGGGCAGCTCTTTGCCTCGGCCCGCGCTCAGGTCATCAGAAAAGTTCATGCCGCTCATTTTTTGTCCGACCACTGCACACCACCGGTGGCCCAGTCTTGGCGGTCGATGTCGTACAGTAGCACATCGACCGATTCTGCTTTGGAGCCTAGGCTGTCTACTACGGCCTGGGTCAAGGCTTTGACCAGGGCAGTTTTTTGTTCTGGCGTGCGGCCTTCCAGCATTTCAACGCGGATGGTGGGCATAGGGGGCTCCTAAATTCGGGTAAGGGGGAACTTGTCTGCGCTTGGCAAGCGCAAGCAGTATGATTTCCCTGTAGTCTAAACTAACCACCCCCTTTTAGGAGACCCCTATGCGCAATGTAGTGACCCCAGACCAATTAGCCCAAGCCCAGTCTTTGCTAAGCAGCGAGGGCGGCGGCGCTACCGCCACCCGCCGCACCGCTTTGAAAGCCGCGCTAGGCGTGGGCTATGCCACCACCGTGGGCGCAGCGATTGCGCAGTCGGCTGTCAAAACCACCTCGGACGGCCTGACTGCGGGCGAGTTTGTCATTGACGTGGGCGGTGCCAAAGTGCGCTCGTACCGCGCAGCGCCCGCAGGCAAAATCAACCTGCCGGTGGTGCTGGTGGTGCAAGAGATTTTTGGCGTGCACGAGTACATTGCCGACACTTGCCGCCGTTTTGCCCAAATGGGCTATATGGCCATAGCCACCGAGTTGTTTGACCGCCAAGGCGACCCCACCAAGTACAACGCGATTGCCGATTTGATCAAAGAAGTGGTCAGCAAAGTGCCGGATGCGCAGGTGATGGGCGATCTGGACGCCGTGGTCAAGTGGGCTGGGGCTAATGGCGGCGACACCAGCAAGTTGGCCGTAACGGGCTTTTGCTGGGGCGGACGCATTACCTGGATGTACGCCGCGCACAACCCAGCGGTCAAAGCCGGCGTGGCCTGGTATGGCCGCTTGGTGGGCGCGCCGTCAGAGCTGTCGCCCAAGAACCCGGTAGACGTGGTGGCCAGCATCAGCGGCCCCGTGTTGGGCCTGTATGGCGGTGCCGATACCGGCATTCCCCAAGACACGGTGGACAAGATGAAAACAGCCTTGGCGGGCGGCAGTGCAGCAGCGAAAAAGAGCGAATTTAAGGTGTATGACGGCGCGCCGCATGCCTTCCATGCAGACTACCGCCCCAGCTACCGCAAAGAGGCCGCTGAAGACGGCTTTAAGCGCGCGCTGGACTGGTTTAAGGCCAACGGTGTGGCATAGCGCTACACTTAAAGGCTTGCGCAGTCCAACCGCCTTCGGGCGGTTTTTTAATGCGTGCAGGGCAGGGCAACTTGGCCTAGGGTGGGCGTTGTACGGTTAAGCTGTATTTTTAAGTATTTTAGGCCTATGGCCCAAGGAAATGCTGCATGAGCAGCTATTGATTTAATAGTGTATGAATTTAACTTTTATTCTACTGGGTACCTTGGTGGCGGGCGTGGGCAGCGTGTGGGTGGCCGGTGCGCTCACCTACGGTTTGCTGGCGCGCTACACCCAGCATTTGCTCAGTTTGGCGGCTGGCGCGCTGCTGGCCACGGCTTTTATGCACCTGCTGCCGGAGGCATTTGAAAGCCAAGTCGGCGCACAGGCGCTGTTTGCCACGCTGTTGGCGGGCTTGGTATTTTTCTTTTTACTTGACAAGGCCGAGCTCTACCACCACGGGCATGAGCATGCGCACGGGCATGCGCATGGCCATGAGCATGAGCATGCTGCCCCTGCGCCCGGCCACAACCACAAGCATGGTGGCGGTTGGGCCGTGCTGCTGGGCGACAGCGTGCACTGTTTTGGCGACGGTATTTTGATAGCCGCCGCCTACATGGCCGATACCAAGCTGGGATTGGCCGCTACGCTGGCCGTGCTGGTGCACGAGGTGCCGCACCACATGGGCGACCTGGTGGTGCTGCGCCAATCGGCCCAGGGTGCCCGTACAGCCTTGCTTAAACTCAGCGCGGCGGGTGCCGTGACAGTGCTGGGCGGCTTGGTAGGCTATGTGCTGGTAGAGCAACTCCAAGAGGCCCTGCCTTACTTTTTGGTTGTTGCCTCTAGCAGCTTTGTGTATGTAGCACTGGCTGATTTGATTCCCCAGCTGCAAAAACGCCTGAGCCTGGGCCAAACCCTGGCCCAGGTGGCCTGGCTGGGGGTGGGCATTGGCATGGTCACCTTGGTCAGTGGATTGGCGCACGGGCACTAAGGCCATGAAGATTTTCATCACTGGGCTGCTGGCATTGGTGTGCACGCTGTACACCGCAGGCTTGGCATGGCTGTGGTTTAGCCAAGAAAAGCTGCTGTTTGCGCCCACTGCGCTGGCAGCTGATGCATTGATTGGCAATGGCAAAGACGTGCGCGAGGTCAAGGTTGCGGTGCCTGGCGCGCTGCTGTCGGTGCTGCACATGCAGTTGCCCCAGCCCAAGGGGGTGGTGTTTTTTTTGCATGGCAACGCGGGCAACGTGGTCAGTTGGTTTCCTGATCCTGATTTTTACCGCCGCGCTAACTTTGATGTAGTAATGATGGACTACCGTGGCTACGGCAAAAGTACCGGGCAAATTACGTCCGAAGACCAGCTGCGCGGCGATGTGCGCGCGGTGTGGCAGCATTTTGCGCCCCAGTACACCGATAAAAAGTGGCTGCTGATTGGCCGTTCACTGGGCACGGCCTTGGCTGCCGGACTGGCTGCAGAGCTGGGCCAGTCTGGCCGCGCACCCGACGCTACTATTTTGGTGTCTGCCTACCAAAGCATGGAGGCACTGGCCACTGCGCGCTACCGTTTGGTGCCCAGCATGGTGCTGCGCTACCCGCTGCGCACAGACGCATCGGTAGGGCTGGTGCGCAGCCCGCTGCTGCTTGTCCATGGGCAGGCAGACACCTTGATTGCGCCCAACCACAGCCAAGCGCTGCACGCACTTGCGCCGCAATCTAGCCTGCTGCTGGTGCCCGTAGCGGCGCACAACGACCTACAGGACTTTCCGGCCTACCTGCAGGCCATAGAAAAAGTCATGGCTGGGCTGTGACTCCCCTGTAAGTTAACGCTCTGGCACCAACTACTGCGCATTTCAACAGCCGCGCGTTTCAACAGCGGCGCGTCTCCACCACTGCGCATTTACAAACGCCAGCGGTCTAATCGTTTTAATTGTTAGGGCACTTCTGTGGCCATTTTGTGCCCACTTTGCTGTTAGCCCAAGCACCAGGAATCGTATATGGACATCCTAGAACGCGTTAAAGCCATTACATTGAACCCCGAGGCCACTTGGCCGGTGATCGAGGCGGAGCCCCACACGCCGCAGTCGCTGTTTGTGCCGTATTTCTTAATTTTGGCGGCCATCCCGGCGGTGTGTGGCTTTATTGGCATGTCGGTGATTGGTTTTGGCGCATTTGGTATCAGCATGCGCATGCCTATTGCCAGTGGCCTGGCCATGATGGTGACCAACTACATCGTTAGCATCGCCGCAGCTTTTGCCCTAGGCTGGCTGATCAGCGAACTGGCCCCTAAGTTTGGCGGCGAGAAGAATTTCATTCAAGGCCTGAAGTTAATGGTGTTTGGCGGCACGCCGGTGATGTTAGCGGGTGTTTTTAGCCTGCTGCCCGCTTTAGGCATGCTGGGTTTGCTGGCTGCTTTGTACTGCCTGTATTTGCTGTACCTAGGCCTGCCGGTGCTGATGAAAAACCCAAAAGAAAAAACCGTGCCCTACATGCTGGTGCTGGCTGCGGCGGGCTTTGTGCTGGCCATTGTGCTGTTTAGCCTGAGCAGCGTGTTCTCGCCCATGGGCGCAATGCGCATGGGCGGGGCAGGTGGCCCCGCTATGGACATGGGCGGCATCACCATCAACACGCCCGACGGTAAAGCTGCCATCAGCATTACCCCTGGCGCAGCACCGGCCGTGGCCGGGGCTGCGGGCGCTGCCAGCGCTGCAGATGCTGCATCCATGACCATCAAAACACCTGAAGGTGAAGTGAAAATTGACGTGAAAAGCCTAGAAGCCTTCACCAAGCAAATGGAAGACATGGCCAAAAAGATGGAACCGGCGAAAAAATAAACGCCGGGCAAATTTACAACCCAGGCGCTAACGCTTTGCCAGTTAAAGCCTGCGCACAGCGGCCAAGCCTGCGTTTACCGGAATGCTGCCGCTATGGTTTTGCCAGCAGGTGACAGCGGCACAAAGCCACTTTGGCTGGCCTGCGCATCGCCTTGGGCGACAGCCGTTTGTATAAAAGGCAGCGCATTTTTGCGGCCTGGCTTAATGGCGATAGGCAGCAGTGCATACGTCACAGCCGTTAAAGGGTAGGCCCCGGCCCCTACCGAGCCGTCCAAATCGGCCGCGCCATTGTCAGCTGACCACTGCGCGCGCTCTAAAGCTTCTTTGATGGTGGTGGCGTTCGCGGCCACGCTTTTGCCTGCTGCGTTTTGCAGCTCGGCCATGCTCAGCCCGGACTTGAGTGCCTCGCCCAATGGCTCATAGCCGACTGCACCAGGGGTGGTTTTAACAGCATCTAGCATAGCTTGGCCACCGCGCACGCCTTTGCCTGCGGTTAGCGCAAGGGTACTGGTAGCGGAGATATTGCGGCGCCATTTGGTGTTGCTGCGTGCCAGGTAGGACGACAGCACATGCGACTGGCCTGAGCCATCGGTGCGCCATACCGGCACGATAGGGGCGTTGGGCAAAGCCATGCCTGGGTTGGCACCGGCTATTTGTGAATGGTTCCACTGCGTAATGCTGCCTTGGTAAATGTCAGCCAAAATATCGCCATTGAGCTTAATAGCTTTCCCTCCTAACTGAGGCAAATTGACAATGACGGCCACGGCGGTGGCCGCCAGCGGCACCTGGCGCAGGCCAGCTTGGCGCAAAGCAACGCTGGTCAGGGCTACGTCGGTTACACCAAAGTCCACACTGCTGTCGCTGGCGCGGGCTACGCCTGAAGATGAACCCGTAGCTTCGTAAGTAACACCGCCGGATGCCGCACCATACTGGGTAGACCAAGTGCCGACCAAGTCTTTGGCCAGCGACGAGCCTGCGCCGCTGAGTTGGGCCTGCGCACTGCCAGCAAAAGCCAGCGCAGCCACTATGGCAACTACCCCCGCAGTCCAGCCAGCGGAGCTTGGGTTAGCGTTATGCGGTGTGTTGGAATTTATTTTGATTTTTGCCATGGTAGCTTTCAATAAGTCTGATTGCACGGTAAAAGTGCTGCTGCGTTCACCAAAATGGTGCGAACTTCTAGCTTAATGCGTTATGGCCGCCTGCAGATGACATGGGTGCTAAATAAAGCTGAGAACCGTGCAATAAACGCAAACACTGTGCGTTTTAGCCTGTGCGCAGGCTTACAAAGCCACAGGCCATGGCCGCTTTGGACATATATCTGCACGGCAAGTGCCAAAAATCACCTGCCTAGCCTTGCGCTACCGGCAAGTCGCCCCGCTGGCTCCATTCGCTCCAGCTGCCCGCAAACAGGCTGCTGGGCGGGTACTGTGCAATCGCCATGGCCAGCACGTTGGGTACAGCGCTCACCCCGCTGCCGCAGTGGTGAATCACGTGCGCCGCATCGCGCCCCGCCAGCAAGGCATCAAATTCTTGGCGCAGCAGCGCAGCGGGCTTAAACAAGCCATCTGGGCCTAAGTTAAGCGTAAACGGGCGGTTCAGCGCCCCGGGAATATGCCCTGCCACGGGGTCTAGTGGCTCTACCTCACCGCGAAAACGCGGTGCAGCGCGTGCGTCGATGATGGTATGGCTACTTGTGCGCACGCAGTTTGCTACAGTATCAATAGCTACCTGTGCAGCATTTCCTTGGGCTATAGGGTAGTTTGGCCTTGAATAATCAAGTTCAATGGGGCTGGGGCCACTGCTGCAGGCCCCGCCTGCGGCCTGCCAAGCCTGCAGGCCAGCGTCTAGCACGGCGACTGCGCTATGGCCACACCACTGCAGCATCCACCAGGCGCGGCCACAGTAGTTCACGCCATTGCGGTCGTACACCACCACTTGCACCTGCGGTGCCAAGCCCGCCGCGCCCATCCAAGCGGCAAATTTAGCGCGGCTGGGCAGGGGGTGGCGGCCACCGCTGGCTTTGTCAAGCGCCTGGGTTTTGTCGCTCAGGTCATTGTCTAGGTGCACATAGCGCGCACCGGCAATATGCGTTTGGGCAAAGGCCTGCGGCCCCGCAGCGGGCTGCAGCAGGTCAAAGCTGCAGTCCCACACCTGCACATGGCTGCCGGCGGCCTGCAGGGCTTGCAGCTGCGCAACCGAAATAAGGGTAGACCACACAGGGGAAGCAGGGGTGGGGGTTAAGGTGGAGGCTGGGCTAGGGTGCATGCTGTGGTGCTGGTTTAAAGTCAAATGGGCAAAACGCCAGGGCGTAGCCCGAAAAAGCTATAATAGAAGGCTTTCCCCTTGCTGCACCACATCCGACGCTGTGGGTAGCTTTTTATAAAACCAGCACATATTGTGCTGGTTTTAAACCACGGTTGCAGGCCACTGCAACCAAATCCTTAAGGAGTGTTTATGCGTCATTATGAGATCGTTTTGATGATCCACCCGGATCAGAGCGAACAAGTCCCCGCCATGCTGGAGCGTTACAAAAGCATGATTACCACCCCCGGTGGCAAAATCCACCGCGTGGAAGATTGGGGCCGCCGCCAACTGGCGTACCAAATCAACAAGCTGGCCAAGGCGCACTACCTGTGTGTCAACATCGAAGCTGACCAAACCGTCATGGCTGAACTAGAGCACGCGTTCAAGTTCAACGACGCAGTTTTGCGCCACCTTACCGTGCTGCGCAAAAAAGCCGACACCGGCCCATCGTCGATGATGAAGCAAGTCGAGCGCGAAGAAGCCCGCAAAGTACAGCAAGAGCAGTACGCCAGCCAAGACCGTGGTGACAGGGGTGGCGAGCGCGGCGGCGATCGTGGTGGTGACCGCCCTGACCGCGGTGGCGAGCGCCAAGAGCGCGGCGAACGCCAAGAGCGTTAATCTACAGCGTATTGCAGTGAACTAGCAAGGAGCCGTGAACCAACTTACTTTGACCGCCAGCATCGCCGAGATCAGCGCCCAGCGCTTTACCCCGGCAGGCATACCCGCACTAGACCTCACCCTCGACCACGAGAGCGAACAAGTTGAAGCAGGCCAGTTGCGCAAAGTCAAAGTCAGTGTGAAAGCAGTCGCCATCGGGCCCGTTGCGGAAACCATCCGCACACAGCCCATCGGCAGCAGCCACAAGTTCAACGGGTTTTTAGCCAGCACACGCAACGCCAAAGGCACACTGTTTCATATTCAAGCATTTGAATTAACTTAAATTTTTTAGGAGTCCACCATGGCCGGACCATCACGTTTTAAAAAGACTGACAAGCGCCCAAAGCGCCCCGCACAGAACCTGCTGTTCAAGCGCAAGCGCTTTTGCCGCTTTACGGTAACCAATGTCGAAGAGATCGACTACAAAGATGTAGACACATTGCGTGACTTCATCGCCGAAAACGGCAAAATCATCCCCGCACGCCTTACCGGCACCCGTGCGATTTACCAGCGCCAGCTCAACACCGCTATCAAACGCGCCCGCTTTTTGGCCCTGGCGCCTTACAGCGACCAGCACCGCGTATAAGCTGAGCTCAGGAGAAACTTATGCAAATTATTCTGCTCGAAAAAGTCATTAACCTCGGCAACCTGGGCGAAATCGTCCGCGTGAAAGACGGCTATGCCCGTAACTTTTTAATCCCCGAACGCAAAGCACGCCGCGCGACCGAATCAGCCAAAGCTGAGTTTGAAGCCAAACGCGCTGAGCTGGAGAAAGCTGCCGCTGCCAAGCTGGCTGCGTCCCAAGCTGAAGGCGAAAAGCTTTCTGGCGCTACCGTCAAAATCTCGCAAAAAGCGGGTGTGGACGGCCGCCTGTTTGGCTCGGTCACCAACCAAGACGTAGCGCAAGAGCTGGACAAAATGGGCTTCAAAGTCCTCAAGTCGCAAGTGCGTATGCCTAACGGCCCGGTTAAAGTGACCGGCGAGAGCAAGGTCAACGTGGCCCTGCACACCGACGTGGTGGTTGAAATTAACTTGGCCGTTTTGGGCGAGACTGCTTAACGATCCAGTGCAGGAGACCGGCTACTTATACAAGCTGGCTTCCTAGAATATCTGAGCCCTGCATTGCAAAATGCAGGGCTTTTTTTATGGTATTTTTGGGCAGTGTTTGTCTTAACAATGCTATGAATTAAATAGCTGTTTGTGCAGCATTTCCTTGGGTGATAGGGCTATTTGGCCTGATTAGCCATCTGCCTCAGACATCCGAAGAGTTCGCAGCGTGTGCGGCTTTGTTGTCGCAGCAGCATTCAGTAGTCGCGGCAGTATGGCTGCGGGGTCAAACCTGCGGTTAAAACGGTGGGAGAACTCAGCCAAATAGCGATTGCCGTATTTACTGTGATTGATACTGTGGTACGTGCCGCTGATGGATGTCTTCAAGTTGCCCAGCACCGTATTAACCCAGCGAAAACTCGGATGCTTGGCCGCTGCGCGGCCAGAGCCGGTCACATAACGCTCATGGGTTGCGCCGATATCTGCGACATAGCGAAAACAGGCCGTCCCGTCTGAGACCACATGCGCACTGCTTTGCAAATTCTCGCTAGCCCAGTCCTTGAATGCCTCAATGGTAAAGCCCGAGATCAGCTTCAGACGTGCAAACAAGGGCTTGCCATCTGGGGTAGTTTGCACCGCCGCCACAAAGGCAGACTTGTTCATGGCACCGCGTCCACCATTGCAACTGCCCTCGCGCTGACCCCCAAGATAGGCATCATCGATCTCCACGCGCCCGCCCAGCTTGTAAGGCTCATCGCGTAACTCCATCACCCGAAGCAGCTTGTGTTTGACCAGCCAAGCCGTCTTGTAATTGACCCCCAACTGGCGCTTGAGCTCCAAAGCGCTCACCGCATTCTTGCTTTGCGTCATCAAATACATGGCCAAAAACCACGATGTAAGCCCCAGCTTGGTGTGCTCAAAGACCGTACCCACCAGGCTAGAAGACTGGT
>JAYWGO010000206.1:0-9044 GCA_043778205.1 Polaromonas sp.
ATTTGCCAGGGAGAAGCGATGGGAGCGTGTTATTTGCAAACTGGAGCGAAGGCGCGTCGTACTACCAAACGGGCAAATACTCAGGTTACCTGCGCGTGATTCACGGAAGTTTGCAAATAACATGTCCCGTCGCCCGACCAAGGTGAATAGACCCACACAAGCATTGCCACGGGCTGTTCAAAACACCTCAGCCAAACAAACCAAGACACTACAAATTCAATAGCTAACCATGCAGCATTTACTTGGGCCATAAGCCTAAACCGTTAAAAAATTAGAAACGTACCAAAACTACACAATATCAAAATGGTGCATGCCAAATGCACCCGCTTTGGCATCGGAAAAATAGTGCTGCAGGGTATCGCGCACAGTACCAAAGGCAATGCTGTCCCAAGGTATGTCGGCCTCGCTGAACAATTTGGCTTCCATGGTTTCAAAGCCGATGTCAAACACCTCGCTGTGCAGCTTGGCCAGGTAGAAGAAGTGCACTTGGCCTACGCGCGGTACGCTGATCAGTGTGAACAGGGCTTGCATTTCTATCTGCGCACCTGCTTCTTCGGCTGTTTCGCGCGCTGCGCCTTGGGCTGCTGTTTCGCCCAGCTCCATAAAGCCTGCGGGCAAGGTCCAGTAGCCTTTGCGCGGCTCTATGTTGCGCTTGCACAGCAGCACTTGCGGGCCGGTGGCGCTGTGCCAAATAGGGACAGTGCCCACCACATTGAGCGGGTTTTCATAATGCACCGTGGTGCATGCCGTGCATACAGCGCGCAGCTTGGTGTCGCCGTCGTCAGGCTGGCGGTAGGCCACTGCGCAGCCGCAGTTTTTGCAGTGTTGAATAGGCGGGCGTAAGGTCATGGGCTTGAGTGTACGCAAAAAAATAGGCCCCCGAAGGAGCCTATTTTTAGCGCTGGTGCTTAAAGGTCTTTAGGCTGCTGGCGCAGCCAGCCTTGCGCCAGCGCCCGGCCGGCTGCTGCTGGGTGCTATGCCTTTTTAGCGGGCATTTTGGCTGCAGGCGGTGCAGTGGCACCCGCTTTGGTGTGCTTTTCTATCAAGCTGCGGGCGGTGTCCAGCAGCTTCTGGCCGTCAAAACCGCGTTTTTTCATGTCTTCAACCCACTCCACCTCCACCAGGCGCGATGCGCGGCGAAACTGCTGGGCTTCTTCTACGCCCAAGGTAAATACGCTGTTGTTGCGGTCGGTGGCCGACTTACGGCCTGCTGCATCACCGGCTTGCTGGGTTTTGCCTAGCCAAGCCGATGTAGCCATGCCAGAGTTGTCATCAATGACTTTTTTCAGGTCGGCAGGCAGGCTGTTGTATTTGGCTTTGTTCATGGCCATGACAAAAGTAAGGGTGTACAGTGCGCCGCCTGCGGGGTCGAACTCGGCATGGAACTTGGTAAGCTCGTGCACTTTGACAGACGGCACTACCTCCCATGGGATGACGCAGCCTTGGATGGTGCCTTTGGACAGGGCATCGGGAATGCCGGGCAGTGGCATGCCAACTGGCGTGGCACCTAAGGCAGCCATGAGTTTGGTAACTTGGCGCGTCGGTGCACGCAGTTTTAAGCCTTTGACATCTGCAACAGATTTGACAGGTTTATCAACCGTGTGAATGACACCAGGACCATGCACATGCAGCGCCAAAACTTGCACATCTTTGAACTCATCCGGTGCCATGGTCTGCACGTATTCCCAATAAGCCTTGGAGGTGGCTTCAGCGTTGGACATCATGAAAGGTAAATCAAAAACATCTACACGAGGAAAGCGCCCTGCTGTGTTGCCAGGCAGTGTCCATACAATGTCCACCACGCCGTCGCGCGCTTGGTCGTACAGTTGCACCGGCGTGCCGCCCAACTGCATGGCAGGGTAGCCCTCAAACTTGATGCGGCCCCCCGATTCTTTTTCTACCTTGTCCATCCAGGCTTTGTGCATGTTGAGCCAGACATTGGACTGGGGCGACATGAAGGTATGAAACTTCAGTGTGACCACTGGCTGCTGGGCCATGGCTGACAAAGCGGTCGTGCCCACAGCAGCAGCTAAGCCAGATTGAAGAAGAGTGCGACGTTGAACCATCTTAAAAGCTCCAAAAAAGAACAGAAAAACCTAAAACTGACCAAACCTTAACGCACGCGGCCCCAGGAGGTTGAGCGGACATACCCTAAATGCAAGCCACAGGCGCGGACCTACTGCATAAACCGCAGCACGTACAGCGAAATCATCGGAAAGAACAGCAGCAGCAGCGTGCGCACGGTGTCGCTGATCAGGAAGGGCATAACACCACGGTAGCTCTCGGCTATGGGCACGGCATCGCCCTTGCCCTTGGTCATGCCGTTGACCACGTACACGTTCAGCCCCACGGGCGGGGCCAGCATGCCAAAGCCCACGGTCATCAGCACCATGATGCCAAACCAAATGGCGGTGTACTCTTTGCTCATGCCAAAGTCCAGAGCCATGATCATCGGGAAAAAGATAGGCACGGTCAGCAATATCATCGACAGCTCGTCCATCACTGCGCCTAGCACCACATACAGCAGCATGATGCAGGCCACCACCGTGTAGGGCGATAAGCCCCAGGTGCCTACCAGCGCTGCCAGTTGCGCGGGCACTTGGGTAAGCGCCAGCGCAGCGTTCATCAGGTCAGCGCCCAAGAAGATTAAAAAGATCATGGCCGAGCTTTCGGCGGTGGCGTAAAAGCAGTTTTTAAACTTGTCCCAGGTCATTTCGCGTTTCAGCAATGCGGCAATAAAAGTGGCAAACGCGCCCACTGCAGCCCCCTCGGTGGGCGTAAAAAATCCGCCGTAGATACCGCCAAACACAATCACAAAAATAGCCGCAATCGGGCCAATGCCCAGCAAGGCGCTGCCCATGCTGTTGTGGGCCACTTCGTCTTTCTCAGGGGCATGGCCAGGCACCATGCGCACGTAGATGGCGATGGCAAGCATGTAGCCCAGCATGGCAATAATGCCGGGCACCATGGCGGCGGCAAACAGTTTGGCAATGTTTTGCTCGGTCAAAATAGCGTAGATCACCAGCGGCACGGACGGCGGAATCAAAATGCCCAGCGTGCCGCCCGCCGCAAGTGTGCCGGTGGTTAGGCGGCCTGAGTAGCCGTGCTTGCGCATTTCGTCATAGGCCACGTTGGTAATGGTGGCCGCAGTGGCCACCGACGAGCCGCAAATAGCGCCAAACGCAGCGCAGGCCAGCACCGCGCCCATGGCCAAACCACCTTTAAACCGGCCCATCACGCCAGCGGCAAAAGCAAACAGCGCCTTGCTGATGCCGCCTTGCGTGGCAAAGTGGCCCATCAAGATAAACAGCGGAATCACCGACAGGTCGTAGCTGGCAAAGCGGGCGTAGGCTTGGTTGTTTAAAAAGTTGGCCAGTGGCGACCAACCCGCTTGCAGCGCGTAGCCCACGCCGCCTGCGACAAACATGCACGCGGCTATCGGCACGCGCACCGCCATGAGCAGCAGCATGGTGCCAAAGATCAACAGGGTGAGCTGGATGGCGCTCATACGGCCAGCTCCGGGTTGCTTTCTGGGCTGTCGCCTGCAAAGCCAAAGACTGCTTGGTGCAAGGCGATCAGCACCGTCAGTGCCAGCGGGGGCACCATGGCGGTGTAGACCACCCATTCAGGAAAGCCCAGCATCATGGTGCCGCTTTGCGTGCTCCATGCGTTAAGGCCGCCCAAGCTGGTGCGCCAGGTCATTAGCGCCATGATGCATGCCAACACCAGCGCGCCAAAACGGTCGAGCAGGTTTTGCTTGGACTGTGCCATGTGGGTGGTAAAGAAGTCCACCATGATGTTGCCGCGCTTGCACTGGCACCACGGCATACACAGCGCAATGGCCGCGCCTGCTGCTGCGCCTGAGAGTTCAAAATCACCCACAATGGTTTTGCCAATGGTGTCGCGGCCCACCACGCTGATAACCGTCATCAGCGTGATGAAAATCAGCAGCAGCCCAGCAAGAATGGCGCACAGCTTGGCCATAGGTTCTAGTATTTTCACGGGGTTCCTCTGGGCAATATCAAAATATAACGCTATTATTTAAATAGCTGCTCATGCAGCATTTCCTTGGGTCAGAGGCCAATAATGCTTCTAAAAAGCACTTTAGGGAGCACTCGGAGCCGCTAAACCACCTTCACAGTGATACTTTGCAGCCCCTCCACTGCGCCCACCATAGTGTCACCACTGACGACTGCACCCACACCTTCAGGCGTGCCGGTGTAAATCAAATCGCCGGGTTGCAGCTCCCACGCAGCAGACAGGTGCTCTATCGTCTCTGCCATGTTCCAAATTAGCTTGCTGATGTTGCTGCGCTGGCGGTCTGCGCCGTTAACTTGTACCGACAACTCGGCGTTGACAATATCGCCGGCTTGGGCGGCTGGGGTAATGGGGCCGATGGGCGCAGAATGGTCAAAGGCTTTGCCAATGCACCAGGGGCGGCCGGCTTTTTTCATCTCGCCTTGCAGGTCGCGCCGCGTCATGTCCAGGCCCACGGCGTAGCCAAAGATATGCGCCATAGCATCGGCAGCTTTGATGTTTTTACCACCCGTGCCAATGCAGGCCACCAGCTCAATCTCGTGGTGGTAGTTTTTGGTCAGGCTAGGGTAGGGCACGGTGGCTGTCTCGCCAGCGTTCACCACAACAATCGCGTTAGCGGGTTTGAGGAAGAAAAACGGCGGCTCGCGGCCGGTAAAGCCCATTTCTTTGGCGTGCTCTTCGTAGTTGCGGCCCACGCAGTAAACGCGGTTAACGGCAAAGCGCTCTGCGCGGCCCAGCACCGGCACGCTGACGATGGCGGGAGGTGGAAATACATAGCTCATAGGTCGGTTCTTTCTTCTCGGTGGATGCCCAATGCCTCGTGCACTGGGCGGTCTGAATAGCTAAACAGCACGCAGCCTGCGCTGCTGCCCAGTTGCAAAGTGTGCCACGACGGCACCACAAAATGGTCGCGTGGGCCAAAGCTAAATTCTGCGGTGCCGTGGTGCGATGTAATGTGCGCTGTGCCCGTGCCCTCTACCACGCTAAACACAGTGCCGTCGGTTTGGCGGTAGGGCCTGCCGCTAAAGCCTGGCGGCAAAAGCTGCATGAACGTGCCCATGGTGGGCATAGCCCAGCCGCCTGTGAGCGGGTGGGTGTAGCGCAGCTTGGTGCCGTCCCACGCGTCTACCGGGGCGGCCCGCTCTAGCTGGTGCAGTGCCTCGCGGGTGCGGGCGTAGGGGTAGCTGAAAATAGGGCTGGTTTTGCCGTAGGGCGATGTGCCGCGCACGGGGGCCATGTTGTGGCCGTAGCGGGCAAAGCTGCTGCCCTCGGGGGCTTTGATTTGCTGCGATTTAGACGTGTCGTTTTCAGCAAAACCCGCATCAAAAAAGCGCAGCATGGGGATATCCAGACCGTCTAGCCAGACCATGGGGCTGCCATGCGGCTCAGATTTTTGACCCTGGCTTACTTCGTAGCCATGGTCGTGCCACGCCATCGACGGCGTGGTAATAAAGTCGCCCGGTTGCATGGTGGTGCGCTCGCCGTCTACCGCGGTATAAGCGCCTGCGCCTTCCACAATAAAGCGCAGTGCTGACTGGGTGTGTCGGTGGCTGGGCGCTACCTCGCCCGGCAGTATCAGCTGCAAACCTGCGTAAAGCGACTGCGTAATGCAGCTTTGGCCCTTGAGCGCGGGGTTTTCTAAAATCAGCACCCGGCGAATGGCCTCTTCTGCGGTAATGGCCGCACCCGCGCGCATCAAAAACGGGCGTATGTCGGCATATTTCCACAGCGCGGCCACGCAGGGTGTGGCGGGCTGGGGCGGCACCAGCGCGTGCAGCACCTCCCAAAGCGGGGTCAGGTGCTGTGGGGCCATGTCAGCATAGAGCTGGGCGCGGTCGGGGTGGTGTGCGGTAGGCATGGTGCGGGTGGGCGGTGTGCAATGTGCAGTGGGGCTAAGTGCCGTGCTAGTCTATTTTGATACCGCGTGTGCTGATGATGTTGCCCATAATGCGGGTCTCGGCATCTACCCGGTTTTGCAGGCCTTCGGGCGACGAGCCCACCGCTTGCCAGCCTTGGTTAAACAGCTTTTGGCGTGTGTCAGCTTCGCGGATGGCTTTGCCCACTTCGGTGGCCAGCCGGGTTTTGGCAGCGGCCGATAAATTGGCCGGGCCAACCAAAGCCGTCCACACCTCCAGGTTGAAGTCGGCCAAGCCTGCCTCGGCCAGTGAGGGCAGCTCGGACAGCAAGCTGCTGCGCCCACCGGTAACGCCTATGGCTTTGAGCTTGCCTGCCCGCACCTGCGGCATGGCCACGCCGGGTGCCATCAAGGCCATTTGCACTTGGCCGCCCAGCATGGCGGTGGCTACTTGCGGGTAGCCAGCATATGGCACATGCACAGCCGTGATGCCGCTGACCTTGGTTTTAAGGTATTCCATGCCCAAATGGCCCACGGTGCCATTGCCGGGGCTGCCAAAGTTCCACTTGTCTGCGCCCGCTTGCGCCGCATTGAAAAAGGCCGCCCCGCCGGGCTGATCTGGCGTGGTAACCAGCACCAAGGGCGAAGTGGCCAGCAGCGAGAGGTAGCTAAAGTCAGTGGCTGGGTTGTAGGGCAGCTTGCTGTAGAGCATTTTGGCGGAGGTGAGGTTGCCGTTAATCACCACGCCCAGGGTGTGGTCGTCGGTGGCTTTGGCCACCAAGTCGGCAGCAATATTGCCCGCTGCGCCCGGCCTATTCTCAATCGTAATCGGTTGGCCCAGTGCTTTGGACAAGGGCTCTGCCAAGGTGCGCGCAGCCATGTCTGGTGTCGTACCGCCGGGAAAGCCCACCAGTATTTTGAGGGGCTTGGTCGGCCAAGCTGCGGGCACTTCTGCAGGTGTTTGTGCAGTCGCATTTTTAATGGATTTTTGGCCCCACGCCCAAGGAAATGCTGCACAGGCAGCTATGAAAACAGTAGTATGTATAAGTCTGCGGGCTGCCAGCATGTCAGTTCCAATCAGCGTTGAGCAAAACCCCAAGCGTACCGCAAATACCGGCGGCTTTGGTTTCATGGCGCGTCTTCGGGCTGCGCAAACAGGGTATCTACATCAATCCCGTCGTACATCCACTTTAGGCCTGCAAAGCCAGCGCTTTCTTGGCCACTTTGGAACAGGCTGTTGCGCAGCGCGCGAGCTGCGCCGCTGGCGTGGTAGATGTCACCGTACAAGCGCGCTGTGAGCTGCACACGTGCTGTGCGCAGGTAGCGTTTGGCTTGGTAGGCCTGGAAAGCCTGTGCGAAGTGGTCTTGACCTTGACCCTGACCTCTGCCTTGGCCTCGGTAATAGTCCAGCGCTTTGCCCAGTACCACCGCATCTTCAATGGCCTGGCCAGCGCCTTGGGCCAGGTACTGCAGCATGGGGTGGGCTGCGTCGCCCAGCAAGGTTACGCGGCCATCGCTCCAGTTGCTTACGGGTTCGCGGTCGCACAGCACCCACATTTTCCACACATCTATTTTGGCCAGCAGGGCTTTAACAGTAGGGTGCGCGTCTTTAAAGCGCTCTGTGAGTTCAGCGACATCGCCGTAGGTGTCCCAACCTTCGCCATATTTGTCACTGTGAAATACAGCCACCAAGTTGAACAACTCACCCCTGCGCATGGGGTAAGTTACCAGGTGGGTTTTTTCACCGCCCCATAGCTGCACTTCATCGCTCCACAGGTCTGCAGGTACGTCTTGCCTGTGGAGTACGGCGCGGTAGGCGATATGGCCGCTCACATGCGGTTTGCCGTCGCCTACGATCGCTTGCCGAATTTTGCTCCACAGGCCGTCTGCACCTACCAAGGCGCTGCCTACCAGCACTTCACTTTCTCCGTCGTCTTTTGCCAGCTGCACCGTCACGCTAGTGGCATCTTGGGTGTAGCTGCCCACCTTGCACCCCGTGCGCAGCGTTACCAGGGGTTCTGCACGGCAAGCCGCCAGCAGCACATCGTGCAGGTCTTTGCGGTAGACCACGCCGTAAGCAAAGCCGCCGTAGGCTGCACGCGCCGCGTCGCCCATGGCAACCCGCACGACCTGTTCGCCAGTGCGCACATCGCGCATGCCCATAGCGGGTGGAAAGTAGGCTACGCGGCCCACCTGTTCGCTCAAGCCTAAGTAGGCCAGCATTTTGAAAATATTGGGCCCCAGCTGAATGCCCGCACCGATCTCGCCAAATTCACGGGCTTGCTCCAGCACAGTCACCGCGTAACCGCTGCGGGCCAGTACGATGGCTGCAGCGATGCCGCCAATACCGCCGCCCGCGACCACAACAGGGGGCTGGTTTAATGGGTTTTGCATTACACATATGCTATGCATACATACCATATGCATAGCTAGCATTAACCCCAATGCCGGGTACTTTTTTCTGCCGTAAACTGCGCTTTCAGTTATGCCAAGTTTTGATTTCTCTCAAACCCCAGGGCACTTGATTCGCCGTGCGCACCAAGTGTCTATGGCTGTCTTTGCCCGCGAGCTGGTGGCTTTTGATGTGACTGCCGTGCAGTTTGCCATTGTGCAAACCTTGCTTGACTCCCCTGGCGCAGACCAAGTTACTGTGGCGCAGCGGGTTGCGCTGGACGCCGCAACTTCGGGTTCAGTCATTGGCCGGCTTGAGGCGCGCGGTTGGCTGCGCCGCCAGAGCGACACCTTGGACAAACGCCGCAAGCTGCTGTGGCTGACCGACGAGGGCCGCCAAGCGGCCCTGCAAATGAAAAAACCGGTGCGCAATGTGCAAGCCGCTTTGTTGGCACCACTGGCGCCAGACGAACAAAAGCAACTGGTGCAGCTGTTGCAAAAAATTTGCGGCATATGAAGCGTGGACAGGCTGCGCGGGGCTGAAAAGTCGCCTGCTGGCTATGCAGCTTACTTTACTGATCATTCACTTGTCTTGTATGTGTCCTGAGCGCGGTTTGTTTTTTGTCTTGTACGAGATCAGGTTGGCGGTGCTATTTCAGCTACGCGGCTGTCCCCCGTGTTGGCCTAGGGCCAACGACTCCTCCTTAATGCCGCTACGCTGAAGTAGCACCGCCGACCTGATCACAACGACGTGGTGGCG
>JAYWGO010000207.1:0-8943 GCA_043778205.1 Polaromonas sp.
CGATGGGCAAGCAAAAGGCCAACCTGCACGACTGTCTGGTCAGTGTCTTTCAGGGGCAGCCAGTTCAACCTTCGTTTGTGGGGTGACCTGAGTAGTTACCAATTTTATGCTATTTTGGCTTATTGCCCAAGTAAATGCTAGATAGTTTGCTATTTAATTAGTAGTATTAATATGTAAAGAAGCTATAAATAAACTGCGAATGGGGTTGTGAGGGTGTTTAAACAGGTAGTTTTTTCGGGCAGCTAAGTATGTGGATGAAAAACCGCAACTCACCGCTGGCTGTAAGGGAGTGTCAAAAATGACGGGGCTTGAGGCTGGGTATTTGCGCGCCGTAGTTACACTGCGCTGCATGATGCTTTGGAACTGACCTGCTATGTACTCTTTGCTACCCGCGCTCGTTTCGGGTTTATTTTTGGGTTACGGTATTTATGTACTGATCGCCAAGGGCTTTCACCGGGTCAGCACCGTATTTTTTCTGCACTGCATCACCACCTTTTTTTGGCAAGGAACTTGGGCCGTGCTGTTCCAAGTGCGCGACCCGGTGTTGGCGGAGTTTTTAGTTAAGCTAGGTTATTTTTTCATACTGTTTTTGCCCACAACGCTATACCATTTTTTAACCGCAATTACAGGCCGAAATAAAGAGCGCAAATGGGTCTACGTGTCTTATGTATTGGCCGCAATATTGGCCAGCTTTGATTTGTTCACTGATGTTTTTATAGACGGCTACTATGATTATTTTTGGGGTTACTACCCCAAGGCGGGTGTATTGCACCCCGTGCATGTTCTTCAAACCACCTTCGTAGTGTTTCGGGGTCTGTATATCACTTGGCAGCAAAAGAATGTTGCATCTTCTTATCAAAAAACTCGATTGCAAATATGTTTTTTTAGCATGCTAATCTACTCCTTTGCAGGGCTTGACTATCTGTGCAACTACGGTGTCGCAATTTATCCGCCCGGCGCAATATTTACATCTATTAGCTTGGGGCTATTGTCCGTAGCCATCACCCGTTACGATTTGATGAATGGGCTAACCGCAGCCGCAACAGTGGCCGCAACTATTGCACATGAACTGCGAACACCCCTTTCAAATATCAACTTACAAGCTGCAGTGATGACGCAGTACCTTCCACATATATACGAAGGCTATCAACGAGCAGTAGCAAATGGACTTATCGAATCCGATATAGAACCGCATGAAGCTGAAATTTTGCTTCAATTACCATTGAAAATTGGCCATCAAATTAGTCGCTCTAACACGATGATTGACATGATGTTGGCATCTGCCACTATGGAGCATCTAAATACTGATAATTTTAGCTGGCTGTCTATTGGTCATAGCACCACAGAAGCAATTAATACCTATCCACTTGCGCCGTTAGAGCGTGCTAATGTTCAACTCATAATAGAAAAAGATTTCAATTTTTACGGCTCTGAGTCGCTGTTTATTTTTGTGATTTTTAATTTGCTAAAGAACTCACTTTACGCAATCAAAGCAGTAAACAGAGGGAATATTTGCATCACAATTACATCAGAAGAAACGCATAACGTACTACGCTTTACTGACACAGCCAGTGGTATTTCGCCTGCGGTTTTGAAACGCATTTTTGATACTTTTTACACAACCAAGCAATCAGCCGGTGCAGGAATAGGCTTGGCTTTTTGTAGGCATGTTGTGAAGTCATTTGATGGAGAAATGCAGTGTGAATCTATTGAAGGACAGCACACCACATTCACCCTTAAGTTTGCAAACAGAAAACAAGGTCAAAAACTTAAGTAAAAGCGGCTCTTTAGTGGCGTGATAAAGGCGTTAAACCGTCTTCAAATAGTTCGTATTTACGCAAATTTTCCATAACAAGTGCGGGCCAGCGCTGCATCTTTTTGTCGTGCGCTGCAAACACTATCTGCTGGCGGCCTTTGCATACTAGATTACCAGCTACATTGAACTTGAATAGCAAAATTACTGAACAATTTTTAACCTGCAAGGTATTTAACTCGCACTCTACTGTTTGAAAAGGGAAAGTTTCGCGCAAGTAATCAGTATTGGCGTTTTTAGTAATTAAGACACCTTGAGGCTGCATCAAATCGGCAGCGATACATTGCTGAAGCCATCGCTCTCTGCAAACCCCCTGCCATTCAAAATTACGTGCAAAGTACGTATTGCCATATGCATTCGAGTCCTTCAAATAAATATCAATGGAATGCTTAAAAGTGAGAGCTTCTCTTTTTTTTACATGCGGCAACGTAGAAATCTCTGGCACGGCGTTATCGTCATAGCCTTCTAGGCTGGGGGATGTGGTTTCGGTCAACATAGGATTTTCCTGTTTATAGATCATAAAAATGCCACCTGGGTGGCCCTGTCTGGTAACGACTTTCGCAAGTGTTGCCAGACTTGTATCTATATACCTCTGTGCGCATATTGTTCTGCCAGCCTAAGTATTTTTAGCAGGCCTGTGATTTAGCCTTTTTTCAGACGTAAAACTGTATTTAAAGGCATAATAAAGTCAAGTTTTAGCTGTATTTAGATATGAACCTGCACCAATTTCGCTTTGTACAAGAGGCCGCGCGGCGTAACCTGAACTTGACGGAGGCTGCCAAGGCGCTGCATACGTCGCAGCCGGGCGTGTCCAAGGCGATTATTGAGCTGGAAGAAGAGCTGGGGGTAGAGATATTTGCACGCCACGGCAAGCGGCTTAAACGCATTACCGAGCCGGGCACGCATGTGCTTAAAAGCATAGAGCTGATCATGCGCGAGGTGGGTAACCTTAAGCGCATTGGCGAGCAGTTTAGCCTGCAAGACAGCGGCACGCTGAGCATTGCCACCACCCACACGCAGGCGCGCTACGTGCTGCCGCAACCTATTGCCAAGCTGCGCGATGCGTTCCCTAAAGTTAACGTGAGCCTGCACCAAGGCACGCCCGACCAGGTGGCCAAAATGCTGATAGACGAGGTGGCGGAGGTAGGCATTGCCACCGAGTCGCTGGCCGACTACAGCGAGCTGATTACCCTGCCCTGCTACGAATGGCAGCACATGCTGGTGGTGCCTGCAGGCCACAAGCTGGCCCAGGTAACCCAGGTCACGCTGGCCGACCTGGCCGCCGAGTCCATCATTACCTACCACCCTTCGTTTACCGGGCGCACCAAGATTGACGCGGCTTTTGCAAGCAAAAAGCTGCTCCCCCGCATTGCGCTGGAAGCGATTGATTCAGACGTGATCAAAACCTATGTGCGCACCGGCTTGGGCATTGGCATAGTGGCCGAGATGGCTGTGAAAGACGATACCAACACCGACCTGGTGATCAAACCCGTAGGCCACCTGTTTGGTAAAAACGTAGCCCGCGTGGCCTTTAAACGCAGCGCGTATCTGCGTAATTTTGTCTACACCTTTGCAGAACTGCTCAGCGACCGGCTTAACCGCAAGCTGATTGACCGGGCTATGAGCGGGCAAGCGGATGACTATGAACTGTGAGGCTTTTAAATTAGCCGTGAAAATCTATGCAAACAACCCTTCACCACACCCCTAAATTAGAGTCAAAGTTGCCCAATGTAGGCACCACCATCTTCACTGTCATGTCGGCTTTGGCAGCAGAAAAAGGGGCGGTTAATTTAGGCCAGGGGTTTCCTGATTTTGGCTGCGATCCGCTGCTGGTAAATGCCGTGAGCGAGGCCATGCACAATGGCCACAACCAGTACCCACCCATGCCCGGCATTGCTGCGCTGCGCGAAGCTGTGGCGATTAAAACGCATGCCTTACATGGCAAAGCCTACAACCCTGTTACGGAGATCACCATCACCGCCGGTGCCACACAGGCCATCATTACCGCTATTTTGGCGGTGGTACACCCTGGCAGCGAAGTGATCGTGCTGGAACCCTGCTACGACAGTTATGTGCCTAGCATTGAACTGGCAGGCGGCAGCGTGGTGCGCGTGCCGCTCACGCCCGGAAGCTTTAGGCCTGATTTTGAGGCCATCGCTGCGGCCATTAGCCCCAAAACCAGCGCCATCCTTATCAACAGCCCGCACAACCCCAGCGCCACCGTGTGGTCGCGCGCCGACATGCTGCAACTGCAAGACCTGCTAGAGCCCACCAACATTATTTTGATCAGCGACGAAGTGTACGAGCACATGGTGTTTGACGGCCAGCAGCATGAAAGCGCGGCCCGCTTTCCCGGCTTGGCCGCACGCGCGTTTGTGGTTAGCAGCTTTGGCAAAACTTACCACGTGACAGGCTGGAAGGTGGGCACCGTGGTGGCCCCGGCGCCAATGATGGCTGAGTTTCGCAAGGTGCACCAGTTCAACGTATTCACCGTTAACACGCCCATGCAATACGGCCTAACCAGCTACATGGCCAACCCCGCGCCCTACCTGGACCTGCCTGCGTTTTACCAGCGCAAGCGTGACTTGTTTTTAGACGGTATACGCCAAACCCGCCTTAAACCACTGCACACCCAGGGCAGCTACTTTCAATGTGTAGACATTAGCGCAGTCAGCGACCTGAGCGAAGCCGAGTTTTGCCACTGGCTTACCAGCGAGATCGGTGTAGCCGCCATCCCGCTGTCGGCCTTCTACGGCAATAACTTTGACCAGCGCGTGGTGCGCTTTTGTTTTGCCAAAAAAAGACGAGACGCTGCAGCTGGCGCTACAGCGGCTGAAGAAGCTCTAAGCACATTAAGAGGGTTGTATGGACAGTCTTACCAATGCCGTTAATTTGCTTGCAGAGCTCGATAGCCTGCGCCCGATAGACCCTGAACAAGAAAAGCGTATTTGGCAAAAATTCAGGCTGGACTGGAATTTTCACTCTAACAACCTAGAGGGCAATTCGCTCACTTTTGGTGAAACCAAGTCGCTGCTGCTGCACAACATCACAGCGCAGGGAAAGCCGTTGAAAGACCATATAGAAATTACCGGGCATAACGAGGCCATCCACGCCATTTTGGATGCCGTGAAGGGCAAAGAGCCCATTACTGAGCGCTTTCTGCGTGAGCTGCACACCTTAATTTTGCGTGAACGCTACCAGTCTAGTGCGCAAACTGCCGATGGCACACCTACACGTAAATGGATTGAGGTGGGGCAATACAAGCAGACGGCTAACCATGTGATGACTGTCACTGGCGAGCAATTTCGCTTTGCAGAGCCTATGGACGTGCCCGCCAAGATGCAGGCGCTGGTAAACGATGCCAATGTGCACAAAGCCACGCCGCTAGAGGGCCTGTTGCAAGCGGCCAAACTGCACTACGAATTTGTGTTGATTCACCCTTTTGATGATGGCAACGGCCGCATGGCCCGCATACTGATGAACCTGGTGCTAATGCGCTACGGCTTTGCGCCCGCGATTGTCAAAACCCAAGAAAAAGAAACCTATTTTTCTGCACTGCAGCAGGCGGATGGCGGCCAGTTTGACGTGTTTGCCGACTACATTGCCCAGCAAGTTTGCCTGTCACTGCAGACCATGCTGGACGGCGCTGCAGGTAAGGACATTAGCGAGACTACCGATTTAGACAAAGAAATTGCGCTGATGAACGCTTTGATAGAGCAGCGCAATAACCGTTTGAGTAATCAAAAAGATGCACGAGGCGTGGAAAATGTTTATATAAACACCTTTGTACCTTTGGTGACGGCGATGACTGCACAAGCCAAGAAATTCCAAATTTTTTACGGCTCTATTAACCTAACAGTTAATTCAGCAAGAGTAAGCGAGGAGCGATTATTTGACCAAATGCAAATTGATAAGTCATTTTATGGCCTGTCAGCAGGAAACCTAATTTACTCAGTTGCGTTTAATAATTTAAATTACCAATCGCTGGACGTTTACTCGTACGAATGGCTAGTAATAATCAAACTGCGCGAGGCAAGCTTCGATGTAGAGGCCACCAATATACCCAAGCTAGTCAAAGCCTACACCGAGCGCATTTCAGCCCAAGAGATTCAAAACATACTCGACCAGCTTAGCCAAACGCACATGGCGCATATTAAGCAAGTTACGGGTATCGAACTGCCCAGCATGTAGTTAGCCATGGTGTGGTGGTGCCATGCGCAGTATAGCCATCGCTACAAAAATAATAGCTTCTCATGCAGCATTTCCTTGGGTCAGAAGGCTAAAAGGCACTTAAAAGGCGCGTTTTAAGCCCCTGATGGCACCAAAAAGTCGCGGCTGATGCGGGCGCCTAGGGCGTTGATGCGGTCTAGGAACTGGGTGAGGTAGGCATGCAGGCCGGTGGCCAAAATTTCGTCTATGCGGCCGTACTGCAGCTCAGCGCGCAGCTTGCCTGCGATGCGCTGGGTCTCGTGCGACTGGTCGTTGGCCACCAATGCCAAGTTTTCTACCACAGCGTTCAGGCTGGCGTGCAATGAGCGGGGCATGTCGGCGCGCAAAATCAGCAGCTCGGCCACGCGCTCGGGGGCAATCACATTGCGGTAGACCTTGCGGTAAATTTCAAACGCGCTCACGCTGCGCAAAATAGCGCTCCAGTGGTAGAAGTCGTAGTCTTGCGCTTTGTTGGCTTCGGTGCCAGACAGGTCAGCTTGCAGGGCGTTAAATTTGACATCGACCAAGCGCGCCGTGTTGTCACACCGTTCCAAAAAAGTGCCCAAGCGCATAAAGTGCAGCGCCTCGTCCATCAGCATGGTGCCCACCGTAACACCACGGCTTAGGTGGCTGCGAAACTTCACCCATTCAAAAAATTTGGCCGGGTCAGCCTCAAAATCACCGGCCTTGAGCATGCGGTTAATCTCAAGCCAGGTTTGGTTTTGCGTCTCCCACACCTCGGTGGTAAGGGTGCCGCGCACGGCGCGGGCGTTCTCGCGGGCAGACTTGGTGCAGCTGACGATGGACGAAGGGTTCATCTCGTCTTTGACCATAAACTCCATCACTTCTTTGGGGTTGATGGCGCTGTGCAGGGCTTCGTACATCGGCATCAGCTCGCTGATAGTGAGCAGCCCTTCCCAGCCCGCTTGGGCCGCGGCGGCAGACTGCGGCAGCAGCGAGGTTTGGTAGTTAATGTCGAGCATGCGCGCCGTGTTTTCTGCGCGCTCGGTGTAGCGGGACATCCAAAATAAATGGTCTGCGGTGCGGCTGAGCATGGGTTTAGCCCTCCAAAATCCAAGTGTCTTTGGTGCCCCCGCCTTGCGACGAGTTCACCACCAATGAGCCATCTTTAAGTGCCACGCGGGTGAGGCCGCCGGGCACCATTTGCACGTGCTTACCGCTCAGCACAAAGGGCCGCAGGTCGATGTGGCGCGGCGCAATGCCGCTGTCTACAAACGTGGGGCAGGTGCTGAGCGACAGCGTGGGCTGGGCAATGTAGTTGCTGGGGTTGGCCAGCAGCGCCGCCCTGAAGTCTTCAATCTCTTTGGCTGTGGCCGCAGGCCCCACCAGCATGCCGTAGCCCCCTGCGCCATGCACCTCTTTGACCACCAGGTCTTTGAGATTGGCCAGGGTGTACTGCAGGCCCTCTTGGTTGCGGCATTGGTAGGTGGGCACGTTCTTTAAGATCGGTTTTTCACCCAAATAGAACTCAATCATTTGGGGCACGTAGGGGTAAATCGACTTGTCGTCAGCCACACCTGTGCCGGGTGCGTTGCAAATGGTGACGTGACCGGCTTTGTAGGCATCTAGCAGGCCTGGGCAGCCCAGCGTGCCCGTGGGGCGGTGCACCAGCGGGTCTAAAAAGTCGTCGTCCAGGCGGCGGTAAATCACATCCACCCGCTGGGGGCCGCGGGTGGTGCGCATGTAGACAAAGCGGTCTTTGACAAACAGGTCTTGGCCTTCTACCAGCTCAATGCCCATTTGCTGGGCCAAGAAGGCGTGTTCAAAATAAGCGCTGTTGTGCATGCCAGGGGTTAGCACTACCACCATCGGCTCGGTAGAGGTGTCGGGCGATACCGAGCGCAGGGTTTCTAGCAGCAGGTCGGGGTAATGCGCTACCGGTGCAACTTTGTTTTGGGCAAATAAATCAGGCGACAAGCGCATCATCATTTTGCGGTTTTCCAGCATGTAGCTTACGCCGCTGGGCACGCGCAGGTTGTCTTCCAGCACATAGTATTCGCCGTGGCCCTGCGCGTCAGGTGCGCGCACGATGTCAATACCGGAAATGTGGCTGTAAATGTTGTTAGGCACATCTACGCCCACCATCTCAGGGCGAAACTGGGCGTTGTTCATCACCTGCTCAGCGGGCACAATGCCGGCTTTGATGATGTCTTGGCCATGGTACACGTCGTGCACAAAGCGGTTGAGCGCTGTGACGCGCTGCACCAACCCGCGCTGCATGCTGGCCCATTCGTGCGCGGGGATGATGCGGGGAATCAAATCAAAAGGAATCAGGCGCTCGGTGCCCCCGTTTTCTGAGGTACTGTCCTCGTCTTTTTCGCCGTACACGGCAAACGTGATGCCCACGCGGCGAAAAATCATTTCAGCCTCGGCGCGGCGGCTCTGCATGCTGGCCAATGGCTGCCGAGCCAACCAACGCTGGTAAATTTGGTAATGCTCACGCACAGCATCTGGGCTGGCGTTCATTTCATCAAACATGGGGGTCATGCGCTTTGTCTCCATTTGCGACTATTGCGGGAAGCAAGCTGCCTTATGGTTAGAGCTTAGCAAGATATGCGCCCTGTTTTCAGCCTGATAACCCGCGCACGAAAATTATTGTGCTGTCACTGCGGGGCGGCATGATGCCAATACCGCTGCGCACTTTGCCTGTTGCAAGTCAATTTTCTGGGGTGCTGCGAATTGAAGGTCACGGCGCCGCAGGCTGGCGACTTCAGCACAGCAATACTGCGCTCGGTATAACGGGCCAGTACGGAATCGACCGGGTGGCTAAAGCGGTTTTTGTAGCCCGCTTGGGCAATGGCCACCCTAGGCTGCACGGCATCTAAAAACGCGCCGGTTGACGAAGTTTTGCTGCCGTGGTGCGGCATCAACAGCACATCGGCTTTGAGCTTGGGCAGCAT